>JBNJEM010000139.1:0-13737 GCA_051745935.1 Planctomycetota bacterium | reverse complement strand
CCGGATGGAAAGCTACCCGACGCAAGCCGTCCTCCCGTTGGTCGGACTCGCGGCGGAAAAAGTCATCCACGACCGGTATATATTTCAGGCGGTTGGATTTTTCCGGATGGAAAGCTACCCGACGCAAGCCGTCCTCCCGTTGGTCGGACTCGCGGCGGAAAAAGTCATCCACGACCGGTATATATTTCAGGCGGTTGGATTTTTCCGGATGGAAAGCTGCCTGACCCAAGCCGTCCTCCCGTTGCTCGGACTCGCGGCGGAGAAAGTCATCCGCGACCGGGGTATAAAAGGACTTAGAGTTTTCCATTTAGCCACCTCAGGGGGGGCATGAACAGGGAAGGGTCACGTGTTTGGAGCCGGGGCTTTGAAGCTCAAGCTGCCCTTTGCTGCGCTTAACCGCGGGTTCGTTGCCCCATCCGGGGGGCCTATTCTTGCAGATCGGGACGGTCACCTCCGTTTTGGATCAAACATTAGGGGGCGTATTGTTGAGACAGCGGATTCCCGTTAGGTTTAGGCACGTGAACGGGGCTGTACGGGGTGAGTGGGGGGGGCGGCCCACGACAAGATTTCCGCACCATCGATTGTGGGAGGAGTACCGAGGATGATCACCGTTCGAGTCGGAATACATATTTCAGGCGGTTGGAGTTTTCCGGGTCGAAAGCTGCCCGACGCAAGCCGTCCTCCCGTTGGTCGGACTCGCGGCGGAGAAAGTCATCCGCGACCAGTATATTTCAGGCGGTTGGGTTTTTCCGGGTCGAAAGCTGCCCGACCCAAGCCATCCTCCCGTTGGTCGGACTCGCGGCGGAGAAAGTCATTCGCGACCAGTATAATTCTTTTCATGGTGGCGATGATGATCGGCGCGTCTGCGTCTGGAGCTGGACAAGAACGCGCTGACGCGGCCCGACCCAACATCCTTTTTATTATGGCCGATGATCATACGAGCCAGGCGTGGAGCTGCTACGGGAGTCGGCTGGCTGAATTCTGCCCGACCCCCAACATCGACCGTTTGGCCGCCGAAGGGGCGCGGCTGACCAATTGTTTTTGCACCAACTCGATTTGCGTGCCGAGTCGCGCATCGATTTTGACCGGGCAATACAGCCACCGGAATGGCGTCAAGACACTACGGGGCTCCCTCGATCCCAAAACCGATCACGTGGCCAAACACCTGCAACAAGCGGGCTACCAGACCGCGCTGGTGGGAAAGTGGCATCTCAAAAACCCGCCGTCCGGGTATGACTACTGGAACATCATCAAGGGGCAGGGGCGATATCACAGTCCGGCCATGTTTGAAATGGATCTCGAGAAGCCGGTGGTGGAACCGGACACGTATTGCACGGACCTGTTCACGGATAAAGCCCTTTCATGGTTGGACGGCCGCGACTCGGATAAACCGTTCTGTCTCATGCTGCATTTCAAGGCGACCCACGAGGCTTGGAACTTCGCCGATCGGCATGCGAAACTCTACCAGGACGCGACTCTTCCCGAACCAACCACGTTGTTCGGTTCGACCGGTCCTGAAGGGACTCGCGTACCGGGATGGCCGCTCGAAATTCTGACCAAGCGGTTGCTCAAAGGCGGCCACGGCAGCGGTAAGTTGGTCTTGGAGACGGACGACCCGGTGGCCGTGCGGAAGGCGACGTACCAGAAGTTCGTCAAGGACTTTCTACGGTGCGTGGCGGCGATTGACGAGAACATTGGCCGGGTGCTGGCCTATCTGGACACGGCCGGTTTGGCGGAGGACACGCTGATTATTTACACCAGCGACCAGGGGTATTTCCTGGGCGAGCACAACTATTTTGACAAGCGGTTCATGCTGGAAGAGAGTTTGCGAATGCCCTTCGTGGTTCGCTATCCCGGTGAGATTCAAGCCGGCAGGGTCGTCGATGACATCGTTCTCAATATCGACTTCGCCCCAACGTTTCTCGACTACGCGGGCGCCGGCGCGCCGAACTCGATGCAAGGTCGGAGCTTTCGGGCCAATCTTGCCGGCCACACACCGGACCGTTGGCGGGAGGCCATGTATTATCGTTACTATGCCGGCAGTCGCCGGCGGCCGGCGCATTTCGGCATCCGGACCCACGATGCCAAGCTGATCTACTACGACGGTTTGAAGGAAGTCCCTGAAGAGAAACGTTGGGAGTTTTACGATCTCGAAGCGGATCCCAAGGAAACTCGCAACCGCTACGACGACCCCGGAAACACCGGGCGGATCGAGCGACTCAAGGGGCGGCTTGCCGAGCTGCAAAGCGAGCTGGGCGATCGTCCGTAGCCATCGCCGTGGCCGTGGGGTTGCTGGAAAGTAGCCACTTTCGAGCGATTATGGTATCGGGTGCCGCGACGGTTGTCGTGATTGGCGTCGGTCGGGCTTTCGAGCCTCACAGCGGTGAATCCGGCGAAACGTGCTTGTTCTGGAATCCGTCGCATCTGCAATCCGCCGCTTGCCAATTGCCCGGTCACCGGTTAGCCTCAGTAGTTTCGAATAGACGAGGTTCGCTCACATGATCGCCACCAAAGTGCGCCAGGATCTCCCGGACCACGAGCGGGTTGTCATCACGGGGATCGGGTTGAGTTCACCGAACGGGAATTCCCTGCCGGAATTTCGCGAGAGCTTGCTGCGGGGACGCAGTGGAGTGAAGCCGTATGAGATCCGTTACGTGGGGAAAACCTTGGCCGGCATTTGCGACTTTGATGTAAGCAAGTACCAATCGCGAAAGGAGTTGCGACGGGGCACCCGGGCGGGCAGCGTGGGGATTTACTCCGCCAACGAAGCGATTACGGACTCCGGGCTCAACTGGCCGAATATCAACCCCTCGCGCGTGGGCATATTCCTGGGCGTGACGGAACACGGCAACGTGGAGACGGAGAACGAGATCTTCGAGCTCAAGGGGTATGACTACGATACCAGTTATTGGTCTCACCATCACAATCCTCGCACGGTGGCGAACAATCCGGCGGGCGAGGTCGCGTTGAATTTGGGGATTACGGGACCGCACTACACGATCGGGGCCGCTTGCGCGGCGGGCAATGCGGGCGTGATTCAGGGTCTGCAAATGCTCCGGTTGGGCGAATGTGACGTCGCATTGGCGGGCGGTGTTTCAGAGAGCATTCACACGTTTGGGATTTTCGCCAGCTTTCGCAGCCAGGGGGCGTTGGCCGAGCACGAGGATCCGACGAAAGCCTCGCGGCCATTCGACCGAAACCGAAACGGGATCGTGGTCGCTGAAGGGGGGTGTGTGCTGGTACTGGAACGTCTGGTGGATGCGCGGCGGCGAGATGCTAGCATCCATGGGGAAATCATTGGGTACTCGCTGAACACGGACGCCACCGACTTCGTGGTGCCCAACGCCGAGCGACAGGAAGAGTGTATCCATTTGGCGTTGCGGCGAGCTGGCATCGGTCCCGCGGAAGTTGACGTGGTCAGCACGCATGCCACGGGGACGATCAGCGGCGATAGTCAGGAATGTGTCGCGTTGCGGCGCGTATTTGGCGATTCGGAGAAGACGTTTTTCAACAATACCAAGAGTTTCATCGGGCACAGCATGGGAGCGGCCGGGGCACTGGAACTCTCCGGTAACCTCCTGGGGTTTGAAGACGATCTCTGCCACGCCACGATCAACGTGGAGGAGTTGGACCCGGAGTGCGAATTAAACGGGCTGGTGTTGAACGAACCGCGCGAAGTGAAGAACCAACGGATCATTTTGAACAACTCGTTCGGCATGCTAGGAATCAATTCGGTGGTGATTGTCAAGAAGATGCCTTGACGACGGTGCGATCCCGGTATGCGTCAAGGCGCCAATCGCCGTGACGCAAGCGCTGGCGGACTGAAGTGTTTGACATGGACTGAGCGGCATTGACGGGAACCGCGTCGGGGGGGACGAAGATCGCCAACGACGCGGGGGCGGCGAGCGGGCCGCCGCCCGCTGGAAGAAAGACCACCCCTTGGCTGAGCAGATGATAGCCCGCGGTTAAACCGACGCGAGTGATCAGCAGTTTGGGACGCGAGCAGTTTGGCAGCCGTAGTCTGCTAGTCCACTGCTCCGCCGCGGACGGCTGAATGAATACAGAATTTGATTGACCAGTTTACTGAGGAGTAAACGCCACATGACGCCTGGCGAAATTCGAGAAGAGGTATTGGATATCCTGGCGGACATAGCCCCGGACGAAGATTTGAGCAATATTGATGATGACGTGGCTTTTCGCGAACAATTGGAACTCGATAGCATGGACTTTCTGGATATCGTGATGGAGTTGCGGAAGCGATACCGCGTGCAGATTCCGGAAGAGGACTACGAGCAGCTGGTGAGCATGGGAAGTACCATTCGCTATCTGACGCCGCTCATGCGAGACATGGAGAAGGCGTGAAGCGGGGGCGAACCGGTGAGACCATGACGGGCACGCGGCCGGGCGCACTGCGGGCGAGAGCGACGTTCGGGGCCGAAGGGGCACGATGATGAAGTCATGAGAGGGGCAACCAGCCGCTCTTTGCGCCACCTGGTTTTGGCCCTTGCCAGGGCGCGCGGACCGTTCTGGTTGCGGTGGATGGCGTGGTACCGCGCCGGGAGAGGCGCTGGGAGACACCGCTCCGATCGGTTCTTCACGCTTAGGAACGGCTCAGGAATAACTGCGGCGTTTTTCGGAGGGTGGCTGAGCGAGCGGCAAGACGCGTTCCCTCTCCAAAAAACGGGGATCGCGAGCGGAGCCAGTGGGCCGGACGATTCGAAGGCACGTTGAATTGCGAAATTATTCTTGAGCGAGCCCTTACCAGGGATCGACGCCGGCTTTCTCCGTTTTCGTGGGACCATTCAAACCCTCAGATTTTAACCGGCGGCGGCACAACATCTCCGCTGACCGCCCGGGTCCGGGGGGGAAATCATGTACGACACGATCATTATTGGCGCGGGTTTGTCGGGGTTGTCGGCGGGCATTCGTCTGGCCCATTACGACAAACGCGTTTGTCTATTGGAGCGGCACGGCGCGATCGGTGGCTTGAACTCCTTTTACCGTCAGGGCGGCCGCGATTTCGACGTCGGCCTGCATGCGGTCACGAACTATACCCCCAAAGGCGCGAAACGAGGGCCTCTGGCGCGACTGCTTCGGCAATTGCGATTCCGCTGGGAAGATTTCGGGTTGAAGCCCCAAACGGGGTCATCAATTGCGTTTCCGGGCGTCCGACTCCACTTTTCAAACGATTTTGAGTTGTTTCAGGCGGAGGTGGCCGAGAAGTTTCCGGACCAGCGGGATAACCTCCGTAAACTGGTCGCCCGGCTGATCGACTATGATGATTTGGACGGCCCTTTCTATCATCGTTCGACTCGCGAAATTCTTAGGGAAACGATCACGGATCCGTTGTTGCGCGAGATGCTCCTCTGTCCCATCATGTGGTATGGTAACGCCCGCGAGCGCGACATGGACTTTGGGCAGTTTTGCATCATGTTTCGCAGTATTTTTCTGGAAGGATTCGCGCGGCCGTTAGTCGGCGTCCGATTGATACTCCGAAACCTGGTGCGCCGGTTTCGCCAGTTGGGCGGGGAATTGCGGCTTCGTTCGGGGGTGTCTCGCATTCAGCTGGACAACGGGCGGGCGGTCGGAGTCGTGTTGGACAACGGCGAAGAGATCGCGGCCCGAAACGTGGTATCTTCGGCCGGGTTCGTGGAAACGATGCGATTGACGGGCGAAACGATTTGCCTGGAGGAGCACCGCCCCGGTCAGATGTCGTTCGTGGAAACGATCTCCGTACTGGACAAATTGCCCAGGGAATTGGGCCACGAACAGACCATTGTTTTTTTCAACGATAGCGACGCGTTTCATTGGGAGCGGCCCCGTGACCAATTGTGCGATACCCGCTCCGGCGTGGTCTGTTCGCCAAACAATTTCCTGTATGATGAGGAACTGTTCTCGGAGGGCGTGATGCGGGTCACGCTGATGGCCGACTTCGACCGGTGGCTGAACCTACCGGAGGAGGAGTATCGGCTTGCGAAACTACAATGTGTCGGCGAGTCGCTGGAAAGTGCCGTGCGGTTCGTGCCGGAGTTTCGGCACCATGTTATTGAGACCGATATGTTTACTCCCCGCACCATCCGCCGCTATACATGGCACGACAACGCAGCGGTCTATGGGGCGCCCGAAAAGCGGCTCGATGGGCGCACGCCGTACGAAAAACTGTACATTTGTGGGACGGATCAGGGATATGTCGGGATCATAGGGACCATCCTGAGTGGGATACTGGTGGCCAATCGCCACTTGTTGAGCGATGAGTAACCCGGTGGGTGAACCGGCGACATGGGCCGGATAAGCCGGCCGATTGGTTGGGCCGCCGTCACCGCTCCGTTGGGCGCGTGTTCCGGCGTCGCACGGCGGGCGAACGGGGCGGATACGCGATGGCCCTCCGAATGGCTCGAGGGGCCACTTTCGACGACCCGCGAGGACTGTCGTACGCCATGCCGGGACACGCGGTGCGATGGCGCGCATGGCGGTGATGGCGATGCACCTGTTCGTATACTTCAATCGGTCGGATTTGTCCGGGTGGAAAGCTGCCCGAGGCAAGCCGTCCTCCCGTTCGTCGGACTCGCGGCGGACACAGTCATCCGCGACCGGTATAACAGAGACGAATATTCATGTCGGAAGATTCCTTTACACATCTGAAGTCGGCTTACGACGTGGTCGTGGTTGGGAGCGGATTGGCGGGGCTAACCACGGCGAACATCCTGGGGCGTGCCGGATACCAGGTCTTGTTGTTGGAGCAGCACTTCAAGCTGGGTGGACTAGCCACGTGGTTTCGGCGGCGGGGCTGCGTTTTCGATGTTTCCTTGCATGGTTTTCCATATGGGATGATCAAGAGTTGTCGTCGCTATTGGACGCGGGAAATCGCGGACTCCATCGTGCAACTCAAGAACATCCGCTTCGACAACCCCATGTTCTCACTCACCACGCTCTTCAATCGCGACGATTTCACTCGCCTGTTGGTGGAGCGGTTTGGCATTGAGTCCGAGCGAGTCGGTGAGTTCTTCAGCACGGTGCGGGGAATGAATTTCTACGACGACCAGTCCCTGACCACCCGGGAGTTGTTTGAACGGTTTTTCCCGGGGCGTGACGATGTGGTTCGATTGCTCATGGAACCGATCACCTACGCCAACGGTTCCACGCTTGAGGATCCGGCGATTACGTATGGTATCGTCTTTTCCAACTTCATGTCGAAGGGTGTTTTCACCTTTGAAGGGGGCACGGATCATCTGATCGAGTTGATGCACCGGGAGTTACTCAACAATGGCGTTGACGTGGCTTTGCGGGCAAACGTGGACACGGTGCTTGTCGAGCGGGGCAAGGTGACCGGCGTGCGGGTAGGCCAGCATGAAATCAAGGCCTCCGCCGTGGTTTCAAATGCGAATTTGCTTTCGACGGTCAGGCAGCTTGTCGGCGCGGAACACTTCGATCGGCGGTTTATGGAGGAAGTGGGCCAAGTGCGGTTGAATAATTCCAGCACGCAAGTCTACATGGCGTTGAAACCCGGCGACACGCTCGACGAGTCGACGGGAGATCTGTTATTCAGCTCCGTGGCACCCCGGTTCGAGACCGACCTGCTGCTGGATCGCGACATCACCAGCCGTACGTTTTCATTCTACTACCCCCGTATTCGACCGGAGAGCGAACCTCGCTGCTTGATCGTCTCGAGCACCAATGCGCGGCATGAAGACTGGAACCGGTTGCCGGCCGAGGAATACAAGGCCCGCAAACAGGCCTTGATCGACTCAACGCTCGACGTATTGGAAAGATATGTTCCGAATTGCCGTCAACGGATTGATTATACGGAAGCGGCCACGCCGAAAACGTTTGAACGCTACACCAAGCATCTTGGCGGGGCTAGTTTTGGAACGAAGTTCGAAGGGCTTGCGCTCAGTCGCGCGCTGCCCCAGCAGATCCGAGGACTTTACCATGCCGGAAGCGTTGGGATTATCATGTCGGGTTGGCTGGGGGCCATCAACTATGGCGTCATCGTCGCCAACGACGTGGACGCCATGCTGACAAGAGCCGCGGAGCGTGGCCGACCAACCCCCATCACGTACGGTGAGCACTCGGAATGAACGTGACTGACATTGAAAAAGCGATCCCGCATCGCGGCCCCATGTTGCTGGTCGATGACGTGGTGGAGCGAGAGGCTGGAAGACTCGTCTGCCGCAAGACGTTCCGCGACGATGAGTTTTTCTTTCAAGGGCACTATCCAGGCCATCCGCTGGTTCCCGGCGTGATCCTGTGTGAATGCGCCATGCAGGCGGGCGGCATTCTGCTCGCGACGAGGCTGGGCGTTGAGTTAGCGGGGGTTCCGGTCGCCACCCGCATGGATCAGGTACGATTTCGAAGAATGGTGCGGCCGGGAGAAACCGTCGAGATCGAAGTAACGCTCCGCGACCAGGTATCACAAGCCTATTACTTGGACGGGCGAGTTCGGTGTGAGGGCAAAATAGCCGCTCGCTTGGAGTTTGCCTGTACGCTGGCGGAGGTCGAAGTTTAGGCACCGCCGCCGCGGCATTCCGCCTGGGACGTGTTCCGCCGCGACGGGGAGGATGCAACGGCGTCCACAAGGGGGACTGGGAGACGATGAGGAGTATCCGTTCACGGGTGCCGCTGCACGGGCTTGCACGGGCTGGACACGCAAGGCCCGCATGGATGCCACGGGCTGGTCCCGTGGTGGATCACGCTCGCCGCTACAAACCGGTCGGACACACCATTTTTGGCCCGTCGGTAGCGTGGAGCGTAACGGACCACGGGACCAGCCCGTGGCATTTGCACGTTGAAAAGCCTTCCTTCAAGACGTGAAACGGAAGTGCGGGCGTCGGCGGATATCCGCTTCTTGCCCGTGAACGGTTGCGACGGGGTCAAAAGAGCGTGGTGGTTCGGGTGATAAACCGCTAGTGAGAGAATAGCTTTGACATGAGTACTCCTTCCGATTTTCTCCGGCTTTCCGGAAAGTCCTTTCTTGTGTTTGGCGTGGCGAATCGGCGCAGCGTGGCATACGTGATCAGCCAGACGCTCGAAGAGGCCGGGGCCCGGGTGGCCTATGTCGTGCGAAATGAAGAGACTCGGGACAAAGTAAGTAAGCTCTTGAAGGATCGCGAGATCTTCGTCTGCGATGTTGAGCGAGAAAACGAAATCCGTGCCGTGCGAGACGAGATTGCCGCCCGCTGGCCCCCGTTTCACGGTCTCGTCCACTCCATCGCTTTCGCCGATTATGAAGGCGAGGGCCAGCCGTTTCATCAAACGAGCAAATCGCAGTTCTTGCGGGCCGTGGATATATCGTGCTATTCGCTCTGGGCCATCTCGGATGCCTTCAAGGATCGATTGGAACGGGATGCCGCCGTGGTCACCCTATCCATTTCGACAACGCGAATGGCCGCCGAGAATTATGGATTCATGGCACCGGTGAAGGCCGCGTTGAATTCGTCATTGGCGTTTTTGGCCAAGTCATTCAGTCACTTTTCGAACGTGCGCTTCAACGCGGTCGCTGCCTCGTTGCTGAAGACGTCGGCTTCGGCTGGGATTCCGGGATACGTGAACGCCTATCTGTACGCGGAACAGGTGATTCCGCGGAAGAAAGCGCTGCGGACCCAGGAGGTGGCCGACACGGCCACGTTTTTACTCAGCCCGCGATCGTCCGGAATTAACGCTCAAGCCATCGTGGTCGATGCCGGCATGTCCATCAACTACTTTGACAGCGATCTGGTCCGCCGCGCTCTGGAGTGATGGAAAACTCCTGCAGCTCGTGACAAAACGTGGTTTCCGCTAAAGTGTGACGAGGTTTTCAGTCGTCTCCGACGTGCGAGACACGCCGATGCGGCTGGCTGTGGAAGCTCTTTGTTCTATTGAAATCATGGGAAACCGATTCCATGGAATTCGAGTTTTTAGAATGGCTTCGGACTCAGACGCGGCCACATCCTCGGCTCCACGTGGGGCCGGGTGATGACGCCGCGTCCCTTTTCATGGGACGGGAGCGGGATTTGGTGATCACCACCGATTTATTGACTGACGGCGTGGACTTCGTGCTCGCTGAGTGCGATCCGCGCCGCGTGGGACGGAAGGCGCTGGCCGTGAATCTGAGTGATTTGGCCGCCATGGCCGCCCGGCCGTTCGCCGCGTTGGTATCCGTGGCTTTACCCGCGCGGCACGCCGGCCCGCTCGCCCGAGCCATCCACGAAGGCATCTTGGAGCTCGCCGGTCGCCATGACGTGGCCTTGGCGGGAGGAGACACGAACACGTGGGACGGGCGGTTGGTGATCAGCGTGACCGCCCTGGGGGAGGCGCCGGCACGGGGCGTACTGCGACGCGATGGCGCTCGGCCCGGCGACGTGCTACTGGCCACCGGAGATTTTGGAGGGAGTATTCTAGGCCGGCATTTCGACTTCGAACCCCGGGTGCGAGAGGCGAGCCTGCTGCATCGGGCATACGAGTTGCACGCCGGAATCGACGTCAGTGACGGGTTGTCGCTTGATCTCTCAAGAGTAGCACATGAAAGCCACTGTGGCGTGGTGCTGTCGCTGCCGGATATTCCGATCAATCCGGCGGCCGTGGAATGCGCCGAGACTGACAAGACCGGCCGGAGTCCCCTGGACCATGCCTTGACCGACGGCGAGGACTTCGAGCTCCTGTTAGCCGTCCCGGCGGACTCCGCCACGCGGATCGTTCGGGATCAACCGTTGGATGTCCCCGTGACCCGCATGGGTGAATTCGTGGAGGACCCCGGCTTGTGGGCGCTCGGATCGGATGGGAAACGGCGTCCGCTTCCTGCTCGAGGATGGCAACACCGCGAGTGGCAAGAGCCGGACACGTAACCACCGAGGCACTTGGAGCCAGCCGGTGACTACGGCGTCATGTCGCAATACGGGAGGCAGTGCCGATGCCGACGTCACGATACGGAGCCCAGCCATGGCTGTTGGGTTTCAACGGCTCGAGAAACCTCGACAAACCATTCAGGTTTCCTCCCATCCAAGGCGTTGGGGAAACGGAAACCGCGTTTTGCGAGGGGCTGTGTAGCCGTTCACGGGTGCCGCTACACGGCCGGGACAGGGGAGCTTGCATGGAAACGCGAACGTCCGCGGACATCAGTCTCTTGCCCGGGAACGGTTACGGGGTCGTGAACGGTCCCGGCGGTCATTGTCCAGACGCTGGGCGTCAATCGAACGAAGCAGCCATGGTTCCGTAAAGGGTGTCTCGCCCGCGGAGGATGTAGAACTTGAAAGGTTGCGTTGCCTTGAATTCGTCACTATTGAGAATGTACGCGATATTGTCCAGGGAAACAGTCTCCCATTTGTGCAAGCCGAGCAGAATGTCACCTCGCGTCAGACCATGTTTGGCGGCGGGACTTCCGGGCCGCACGGAGGCAATCTTCAGGCCCCCTCGATAGCGGGTATTGTACTTTCGGAAAGTGTTGCTCGCGATCGTCACCAAATTGAGTCCAATTCGTTCCCAGGCTTGATCCGCCACGGTCGTCCCGCGACCGCCGGTCCCCTCGTCCAGCACTAGAGCCAGTTCATGCACTTCACGGTCACGCCGCACCTTCACTGGCACCTTTTCCCCGGCTTGGTGATGCAGCAACGCGCGTTCAAAGTCCAAGCGTCGGGCAATCGATTGATTCCCAACCTTGATCAAGAGATCTCCGACCCGCAAGCCCGCCTTGTCCGCGGGACTGCCAGCCCGTACCGTTTCGGCCCGTACCTGACTGCTAGTCGCGTCGTATTCGGTCTTCACCGTGACGCCATGGGTCATCCGAGGCAATTGCTCGTCCGCGATCAGCTTGGCCGCCACTTCCATGACTTCGTTAATGGGAATGGCGAATCCGATTCCCTGCGCCCCCACGCGAACGGCAACGTTCATGCCGATCATCTCGCCGTCGATGTTTAGCAGGGGACCTCCTGAATTGCCCGGATTGATGCTGGCATCGGTCTGAATGAGATCTTCGTAATCCTGGTAATCACTGACTCGCACCGACCGGTGCACGGCACTGATGATTCCTTGAGTCACCGTATGCTCATAACCGTAGGCGTTTCCCACCGCGATGACCGTCTCGCCCGGCATCAGGTCCCCCGATGTACCGACGGCGATCACGGGCAGGTCGGCATCCTTTGAGATTTTAATGATGGCCAGGTCGGTTCGAGGGTCCCGCGCGATCAATTCAGCAACGGCCGTGCTCTTGTCGGCCAAGGTGACGCGGATGCGCGAAACACCTTCCACGACGTGGTAGTTCGTGACAATGTAGCCACGTTCATCAATCACGGTTCCCGTTCCCATCCCGTTCACTTGGCTTCCGGGCTCGGACATGTCCCGCGATTCATACTCACCCGGAACCTGTTTGCGACCATGAATGTTCACCACTGCTGGCCGGGCAGAGGCGACTGCCTTGACGACAGCCGAGCGACGGAGCGAGGAAGCCTCGATCGTCGTGGAAACCGTGCAGCCAAAAACGACGATCGCCAGAAGGCAGTAGTGTCGAGTTTGCTGGCGATGACGGCTAATTGAGTATGATTGTGGCATCGGCGAATCCATCAAAGTCGTTGTACCGTCATCTCTCGTCGGTAAGGACCGCTTCGAACCCCGAAGCCGCCTGTCGCTCGCGGCCCTTGGTCATGTCCATTCAAAGGCGCCCCCTTCATCAAGCCCTCCTCTGTAGTTTCGACCTCTCGCAAAGCCAGCGTTGAAAGCCAACAGATGGAGCCGCAAAGTTTATCCAGCTTGTAATTCACAAAAAGATCGGCGCCGTTTTGTCACGGCGTCCTTCCGACCCGCCAATCGTGAAAAGGAGACTGCTTCGTCGTCGGCGGGGGCAAATCGCTTCGTGTTTTTTTCCCGCCCTGGATCACTTCCTCGGGCGCGGGAGGCGGATCGGTGTTTCCCGGCTCAGAACGTTTCCCAGGGCGGCCTGGTTCGTCCGAGGGTACGGGACTGGATGGGAAGGGCAACGGTTCAAGGGGTAGCGTGGGGGAGGGGAACTGATGTTCGTGTGGCGGCGCGAAAACCGGGCGGGTAGGCACGGGATGAAATCGTGAATGGGGCGGCTCCAGAGCGGGTTCCGGCCGAGATTCGCCTGTCCACGAACGCCCCCGGCGCGTCTCTGCCGCGGACCGCCGACACCTTCTCGGCCTACACCGGAGAACGGCCCTCAAAGGTCTGCAGATCACCTGGCAGACATCTGCCAGTGCCGCCGATGTCGAATCCGGGACGTGTTCCGGCGGCTCCCCGGGCGTTCCGGGAGACGTCTCGTGGGGTGTTCCAACCGGTTTTTCGCGGGATTGGGATGAAAGACCACGCAAGATCCCAGCGGCACAAACGGATCGTGCAGCAAATGGCTGGCAACCCGCCGCGACCAGCATCACGATGACACTCGCGAGCGCGAACCCTCGCTGGCCCCGGTCGAATCGCTTGCGCCGCATTGACCTCCCCCCCCTTCGAAAGCCCAAAGTCTTCACCAGGGATCGGCCACATTAACGTGAATCCTTGACATAATCCACCTAGGCGGCAGGGCCGCCAACCAAACAGGGCCCCCACAGGGATGGGGTGGTGTGATGAAAAACCCGAAAATCGGACAAAATAGAACAAGTGGGTTGTCCCGAGTTTGTCGCGCGTACTTGATTGAAGAGTGGAAGATTTCGCGACCAGGGCAGGACGATGATCGCTGGTGCTTTAGATATCATGATAGGCCCACGGATGGCAGAACGGACCCACGGATGAGGAAAGACGGAGAGAGTACAAGCC
>JBNJEM010000138.1:0-13845 GCA_051745935.1 Planctomycetota bacterium | reverse complement strand
CCTCGGAATTGACCAGCATGCCACCCTCGCCTGAAAACCCTCGGCATCAATCGCCCAGGTGGAAAACAGGGCCGCGGACCGAGTCCTCGCGCAGCGGCCCAATGCGGCGACAATCGATCGACACGGGCACGTTATCCCCAATCACGAAGTATTCATCAGGAGCCAACGGGTCGGGCGCCACCCAGCGACGTTCACCGCCGGGCCCCAAATAGTAAACATCTCGATAGATCCGAGGCGCCTCGAACTGGACCTCGAGGCCTGCTGCGCCCACGGCCAACGGCGAGGCAACCTCGACCTCGCGCCGCGGGTATTCGGCCGGTTGATAGCCGCGCTGAAACAACACGGTCTGGTCCATGCTCGCGAAGACGCGCTGGTCGCATACTCCAAACTCAATACGCCAAGGCCGCGGCAAAGTTGGGCGAGAAACATGCCCCACCAGTTTGCCGTTATGCCGCAAATAGCAGCTTCGGTCCGGATAATTCAACGTGAACTGAAACCGGTCCGCGCCATCATCGAACCGCAATACCACTCGGCCTCTCCCGCGCGCCGTGAGTTCACACTGCAACATAATGTCGCCAACCTCGTGCAAACGACTTCGCGAGAGGCTCTGGTTGTACGCGTAGTGATCCAGAATGGGAGTCGGAGCCGTTCGCTTCGCGGGCGGCGACCGGTTGGGCCAGCAGGTCCACTGCCGGTATTCGAGCCAATCCACCGCCGAATTTGGCCGCTTGTCTTTCGCCACATATTGGTAACCTGAATCGGTGGCACGCCACGGCGAATCCGGCTCCGCGGCGCGCCAACGATCCGGCAACCCCTTCGTTTGAGTGGGGCGGTACCGGTCGTCGTGAACCAGGAGACGTAACTGGCGAAATTGGGCCAGCGTTTTCCGTTGAATCCGCCCATCCAAAAAAACCTCGCCATCTTGAATTCCCACCCGTCCTTCCCCCTTGGCCACCACTCGCTTAATGGCTAGATATTCGGCGCGCGACGCCGATGTAAACGCCAGGGGCTGCCACAACTCCGCACCGCCCGTCCAACCCGACCAGCGGTCGATCAACACTCGCTGACCAGGCCCTCGCCGCGATTCTTCCAACTCGTTGTCCCGAAACCCGCAATTGGGACAAACCGCTTTTCGATTCGAAGGTACATACTCGGCCCCACAGTGGAAAACGAAACCACAATCCCCACAGCAAATCCGGTAGTGGGCCCCCAAAAACGAATCCGCCATCGATCCGCCCACGACACGAACGGGCCACACCCAGCCTTCAAAGGCGAAAAAACGGACGCCGAGGAGCAACAGCAAGATCAGTAATACCCAGGGCCCGCAACGACCTCGCAACGGCGGTAGGAAACTGGAAACTCTCATGATGCCGACAGTCCGCGAATAATGCGGGGAATACGTTGGCCGTCCGAAGCCGAATGTACTTCAGGCGGTGTGTTCTGGTGGACGGAATTTGAACCCGTGCGGAGAGAGTGATGGCCGAAAAGGCCCCGAAAGCCGGGCTGTAACCGTTCACGGGCAAGAGACTGATATCCCCGCATGTTCGCACTTCCGTCGCACATCTTCAAGGAAGGCTTTTGAAGGTGCAAAGGCCACGGGCTTGTCCCGTGGTCCGTTACGTTCCACGCTACCGACGAAGAGCAGTGGTGTGTCCGGCCGGTCTGTAGCGGCGAGCGTGAACCACCACGGGACAAGCCCGTGGCATCCATGCGGGCCTTGCGTGTCCAAGCCGTGTAGCGGCACCCGTGAACGGCTACGCCGGGCTTTACCAGCTGCTCGAGACGCGAAGCTTACAGTTCGAGCCAAACGTTACCACTGCGTGACGCCTGCTCGCGGATTCCGTCGCCGCCAGCCGGAAAACGCCCCCTCCAACGGAGCAGCGAGAATCTGGGCTATTTCACGCGGCCAAAAGCGAATACAATCAATGTTTCATTGTCAGAGCGCGCTTAACGGTGGCCGTGGCTCCCTAGGGAAATGGAAACAGAAGCGTTATCCCCATGCCCCCTCCGCTGACGGGGGGCCGGGAAATCGAATGTCTCGCTGCTTGGCCGAGTCGCGGCGGAAATCGATTTCGCGCTTCGTTCCGGCGTCACGAAGACACCCTGACGCAAGAGGCGCGGGGCGACCACGGGGCGCCATATTCCGGGCGTTTGCGGGAAGTATTCCGGCACATTTGTGTCATGCGTGATCGCTTCGAGTATAAAGGACCGTGGCACGCGGGGCTAGGATTACGAATATACGTCAGGCGGTCGGATTTGTCCGGGTGGAAAGCTGCTCGACGCAAGCCGTCCTCCGGTGGGTCGGACTCGCGGGGGACAAAATCCATCCGCGACGGGTGTAAAAGGGCCTCACGAAATCAGGCCACTCCCTCGCCGTCCAACAAGTTTTGGACGCGGGAGGCAAGTTTTTTGACCGGCTGTAAGATAATGCGAGTGGAAACATCATGAGCAAGTCGAGAGGAGCGGGGACAAAGCGGTCATCGCGGCGGCCTGAGGGGCAACCATCGCAATCCCAGCAGGAAACGTCGCGAACACCCGCGCCTCCCGTTCCGAACCAAGCAACGCGTGAGACTGTTGAATCGATAGCCGTCGCCGTTATTCTGGCATTTCTTTTTCGCGCGTTCGTGGCCGAAGCGTTTGTCATTCCCACCGGATCGATGGCCCCAACGCTGATGGGGCTACACAAAGATGTCCAATGCCCTGAGTGTGGTTATTGGTATCAAGCCGGCGCCAGCGTTGAGAGCCAGCAGAGTCAAACGGGTCGGCGAGTTTCATCCGACCGGCTCGTCGTGGCGGCAACCTGTCCGCTCTGCCGCTACCGGCAATTGCTTGATCTCGAGGGAAACGCCAACACGGCGTCGTTTTCCGGGGATCGCATCCTGGTCAGCAAATTCATCTATGACTTCACCCCACCCAAGCGTTGGGATGTCATGGTGTTCAAGTATCCGAACAACGCGCAACAAAACTACATTAAGCGGCTGATTGGTTTGCCAGGTGAAACCGTATTGATCAAGCGCGGGGACATCTATATTAAAGAGGCCGACGACGAGGAGTTCCATATTGCCCGCAAGCCGGATCGAAAACTGCGGGCCATGCTGCAGCTGGTCTCGGATTCCACCCACATTTCCGATACGTTAACGGAGGTGGGTTGGCCACTGCGATGGGAACCGTGGGCCCCGGGAAACGCGGATGTGGCTGGCTTGTGGTGGAGCGAGGACAACGGCCATTCCTATCAGACGAACGGAGAACTCAGCCAGGACTTGTGGTTGCGTTACCATCACATCGTGCCCACGCCCAGTGACTGGTCCATGATTCGCTCACTCCAAGAAAAGGACGACCCCTTGCCGGCGCCTGATCGGTATTCAGGAAAGCTCATTTCGGATTTCTATGCGTACAATGCGTTCACGTCCATAAGTAACCGGGATCGTCACCTCTATAGCCCGGCAGGCGATCCACAAGACTTGCCTCAGCCCGTTTTCGGCAGCCGGTCTCTGACGCCTCACGGAACCCTGGGACTCCATTGGGTCGGCGACCTGGCGTTTGAAGGCGAGGTCGATGTGCAAAGTGATTCGGGGGAATTGTTGTTGCAACTAACCAGGGGAGGAGTTGCTTACACCTGTCGCATCGACATCGCCTCTGGAACAGCAACCTTGTCGATTGGGGAAGGGACCACGCCATTTGTCGGCGGAGACGGCTCCACGGTCGCGGAACCGGTCGGAA
The DNA here is from genome assembly GCA_051745935.1 of Planctomycetota bacterium. GTDB lineage: Bacteria > Planctomycetota > Planctomycetia > Pirellulales > Pirellulaceae > JBNJEM01. The sequence goes on along the minus strand of JBNJEM010000138.1, from coordinate 10,125 downwards.
CGACCCCCATCGACGGCCCTGGCACCTACTCAATTCGCTATTCCAACGTGGACGCGGAAGTCCGGTTGTGGGTGGACGGGAAGCGGATCCAATTCGAGGGACCGACCACGTACACGCCGCGACCTGATGCGCGACCGGTATCGACGCCGGAAAACCCGGGCGATCTGGCGCCGGTGGGAGTTGGCACCCGCGGAGCGCCTTTGCATGTGAAACATCTTCGGGTCTTTCGGGATATTTACTACGTGGCCACCACCAGCGGTCCACCACCTTACGAATATACGCTCCCGTACGCGCCCGAGTACATTCGCACGATCCTGAAAGATCCCAGCACATGGGAAGACACAAAACTCTTTGACGCACGGGACACGTTTGAGAAGAAACTCGAATCGGATCAGTTCTTCCCACTGGGCGACAACAGCCCCCAAAGTTCGGACGCCCGGATGTGGCCCCATCACTTTTTCGAAAATGACCTGTTAATCGGGAAAGCCGTGCTGATCTACTGGCCCCACCCTTGGTATCGCCCCATCCCGTATCTGCCCAATGTACGGCGGATGCGACTGATCCATTAGGGGCCGACGGGCCATGTCCCGATAGGGGCAAGTTAAGAAGCCATAACAAAACCAGTCCGGCTTCCTTTCACCTCGGGCGTTTTGGACGCGGGAACCGGGTTTTGTTACGGGCTGTAAAACATTTCCGTACGTCGGTAGTCAAGGAGGACCCATCGCATGAAGGTCTTGGAAGCGAAAGGCTTGCTCAAATCGTTCGGCCGCCGATGTGTCGTCGATGGTGTCGGTTTGCATGTCCAACAAGGGGAAATTGTAGGGTTGTTGGGCCCCAACGGGGCGGGGAAAACAACGTGCTTTCGTATCATCTGTGGAATGTTGGAACCGGATGCCGGGACCGTTTTTCTTTCGGAACTGGACGTTACATCCTGGCCCATGTATCGCCGCGCGCGTGAAGGGGGCATGGGCTATCTGGCTCAAGAATCCAGTGTTTTCCGGAAAATGAACGTGGAACAGAACCTGCTGTGCATGCTGGAATTGCTAGGCGTTCCCCGCGGAGAACGTCGCCGGCGATGCCGGGAACTCCTGACCCAGTTCGATATTGAACATCTTCGCAAGTCCAAAGCAGCAGGACTCTCCGGAGGTGAACGCCGGCGTCTGGAGCTTGCGCGCTGCCTGGTCAGCGACCCGGAAATCATCATGCTGGACGAGCCGTTCGCGGGTATCGACCCAGTAACCGTGCAAAACATTCAGGCGGTCATTCGAGACTTGCAGGGCCAAGGCATCTCGATTCTGATTACCGACCATGCGGCCCGGGAAATCTTGCAGACCGTTGATCGCTGCTATGTCATCGCCTCCGGAAAAGTTCTTTGTGACGGCACGCCGGAAGAAATCAAACAACACGAGGAAGTACGTCGCCGGTACCTGGGAAACATCGATGGGCCCCTCGCCGCTCCCCCCCGACCCCACATGAAGGTCGCCCGCGCTGCCGCTCAGCGCGCGCGACACGGTCGCTGGTGAGCGGTCGGCGACGTGTCTCCAACTATCCAAAAGGCCCAACAAAACGAGAAACTCGTATCCGTTTATACCGGAAACCACGTTCTGTCACGGGCCGTGAAATGCAACCCGAATTCTTATTGGAAAGGCAGGGAATGAGCACCCCGTATTTTCAAGAGCTGTTTGCCCGGCGTATTGGCGGCGCCAATTACGGTACCGGAAACGAAATCTATAAGTTTGAAAAGATCAAGCGGGCCAAACGCCAGGCTCTGGCCGACCACCCGGACCGCCAGTTGCTGGACTTTGGCATCGGTGAAAACGATGCCATGGCGCCGGAAGTGGTTCGAAAGCGGATGGCGGAGGAAATCAATCGCCCCGAAAATCGGGGATACGCGGACAATGGCATCCCCGAGTTCAAGGAAGCCGCCGCTCGATTCATGCGGCGTAACTTTGGTGTCGAGCTGAACCCGGCGACGGAAGTCAATCACTGCATCGGATCCAAAACTGCCCTGGCCATGCTGCCCGCGTGCTTCATCAATCCGGGAGACATGACGTTGATGACCGTACCGGGTTACCCCGTGGCCGGTACGCATACGCGATACTATGGAGGCGGCGTGTTCAACCTGCCACTTCGTCCAGAGAACGATTTCTTGCCCGATCTTGGGGCAATCCCAGAAGATGTTCTCGGAAAAACCAAGCTGATGGTTTTGAACTATCCCAACAGCCCCACCGGCAAGGTGGCCACTCGAGAATTCTACCAGCGCGTGATCGAGTTCGCCCACCGCCACGAAATCGTGGTTGTGCAAGACGCGGCGCATATCGTGTTGACATTCACGGGCGAACCCCTCAGTTTTCTCTCCGTTCCCGGTGCCAAGGAAGTGGGCGTGGAAGTCCATTCCTTGTCGAAAGGATTCAACATGATCGGGTGGCGCATCGGCTGGGTGTGCGGCAACCCAACGCTCGTCCAAGCCTTCTCCGATGTGAAAGACAACTGCGACTCGGGTCAGTTCATGGCCATCCAAAAGGCCGCGATAACGGCGTTGGACGACGAGACCATCCCCGCCCGGACCCATGCGAAATACCAGCGGCGCCTCGGCAAACTTGTCGACACGCTCCAGACCCGCGGGTTTGATTGCCAGATGCCGGAGGGAAGCTACTTCCTATACACTCGCGCCCCGCGTGGCGTGGAAGGCGGCCCCACGTTCCAGACCGCCGAAGCGGCCAGCCAGTACTTGATCACGGAACATTCAATGGTCACCGTCCCGTGGTCCGAGGCCGGCGAGTTCCTCCGATTCTCGGCCACCTACGAAGCAGACGACGAAGCGGCCGAAGACGCCATCATGCAGGAAACCCGGAAACGACTCTCCACGGTCACGTTCCAGTTCTAAGAAGCCATGACACAACCACTCGGGTTTGCTTTCACCCAGGGATTTTTGGGAGCGGAAACCAAGTTTTGTCACGGGCTGTAAATGACGGAGCGTGATGTTCGCGACACCCGTTCACGGGAATGAAGCCCGAAGCACGAAACACGCCGCACGAAGCACTAATCTCGCGGGCTTCAACGTGGGGCGGCGTTTTCAGGGGGGGCATGTTCATCGATGAGTGCCTGGAGTTTGAAGTCGCTTGGGAAGTCTTCGTCCAGCTCATCGAGCACCACCTTGTATCGCATGATCACCTCGGCCAGTTCCTCGGCCATGACATCGGAAAGCAATTCGGGATACTCGTCAAACACCTTCGCCCACTCATCCCAGGCTTCTTCGTACTGTCGGCGAGCCCCTTCTGGATCTCCCTTTTCCGCTGCTTCGTCCGCCGACCTCATCAACCGGCGGGCGTCGGCGGTGACTTTTGATTGTTCCACCTCGCAGCGAGTCTTCCAGTACGGGTAATTGACTTGCGACCTATAGGAGTTGGTTCGCTGGACATAGAGGCGAGCTTCCTGGGCTTGGTTCGCATAGTACCGGGCTTCCGGCCGGACGCTTTCTGGAGCTTGCTCAGCCACATCCAGATCGGTCACTCGCATCTTCTTGATGGCTCGCATTCTCGCATCCATTTCATCCTGGTTCATATCCACCATCGACTTGTCCGACTCATACGCGGCGAGTTCCGCTGGCGTCAGGGACTCGCGTCGCTGCTGCTTGACTTTTTCGCGCACGCCCGGGGCCAGTTCCTCCAGCTTGGCGCGCATGGCCGTGGCCTTTTGGTGATACTGCTCCAATGCGTTCAGGCGAATGGTATGTCCCCACGTGGTCGTGATATCCATGGCCCCGTATTGTTCCCACTCCTCGCCCGCGCGGCGCCAGGCATTTCGTGTTTTCTCGCCCGGTATGAAATCCTTTGTCGCGGCTTTGGCGTGACTGATCAGCGCCATGCCCGGGTCCGAGTAGAAAATCACGGAGCTTCGCCGTTTATCCGTATAGCTTTTCTTATTGACGTCGACCCGCATCCAGGTCACCGGCACCCCCTTCTCGACGACAGCTTCCGACTGCAAATACCACAAATAGGCCACAAGCCAGTTATCGGGGTAACCATCCGGGCCCCGGGAGTTATTCATGTTGATATAGTCCATCATGGTGGCGTGGAAATCCGTGTCCTTTCGGAATAACCGCCGGAATTGCTCTTTTTCGTCAGCGATGCCGACCTTGTGACCGATGAACCAACCGAGATCCCAATAGAGGCGCGGGCTGCGCTGATTGTATCCGGTGCCCTCAACCAGGAAATCGATCCCCTTCTTGACCCAGTGGTATCGATGTTCGTAGTTGTCGAATTCCGCTGACACATTGTACGACAGGTTCCAGGCTTGGAACTCCCACACGCTGATATAGTTCGGTTGAAGTTTGGCGATTTGATTCAACGTGGCGGACAATTTGTCCCAGGACTCCGTCAGCTTATACTGGTTGGCCTTGGTCCAGAGCAGGTTCGTGGCCACGCCGCGCAGGCCGAGCGTGGCCATTTTCATCGTTTCACTGGCGGGATCAATGCTGCCCAGTTCAGCCTGCGATAGCCCATGCTTCGCGCGCATGCGTGCCAACACGCCACCGCTCGAGCCTCGAGTTCCTTGCGTGTCGCCTTCGCCGGATGAACGCGTGGCGGGTTGCCCCAACATGAAGATGGGGAACAGGAGCAAGACGATGGCGCAGCCGTATGCAATTTTTCGGACGAAGGAAGCGTTTTGTGTCATGCGGCAATTTCCCGCGTCTTCAAGAGGAAGTAACCAACAATGGTAATGGCCGTCACGTAAACGAGCGTCGTCAGACACTGACGAGCCAGCAATTGATTGTGGAAATCGTAGTTATAGGCCACGTACTGGGCCGCGCGCCCCAGCCCGGAAAAATCTGGCAGCACGCCAGCCAGCGCGTTCATGATCGTAAGCAATACCCTGTCCACGAATTGGACGATTGACACGGCGATCCCCGTGGGGTCCAATTCCAGCGCCTGGACCATGTTTTCCTGGCTCACAAGGCGGATCAACGATTCCACCGGACCGCCCCCCACCGCCTCGCCCGTCCAGAGTTCCCGGACGAACTGGCCGAAAAAGCCCAGCGCCAGGGAGGCCACCGTTGCCAAAATGGCGGCGGGACTGCTGAGAAACGTACTGAACATCACGCCCAGGCAGACCACGATCACCATTTGCAGCCACATCGTGATATAGGCCTTGACGAAGTTCCAGCCAAAGGACGCGTCAGGCGCCTCGACGTACAAATCGGCCTGGGCCATGCCGAAATACTGGGCCGGATCGTCACAGCGAATCCAGATCTCCAGCTTGCCGTCCTCGACAAGATCATCGAACAGATCCACTTCTTGACCGCTGCCGCCATCCATATTCAATGCCCGCAACTGGCGGGGAATCCGGACATGTTTCGTGTCGAATTCCTTCGACTCGAATCCAATCGGCTCGCTCTGTATGGCATTGCGCGGGTTGGTGCTGTTAATCATCACCACGCCCCGCACCCCTTCTTCGATATCTCCTTTGTGCGAGCGAAAAACGCTGAGCGTCATGGCAATGGGAAGATAGCCCTCGGGATAGGCCTCGGTCACCACCAGATTCTCTTCGGTGATCCCTTCAAAGGTCCAGATGGCCGTCGCCAACGTCCGTCCTTCGATATAGCTGCGATACTCCCACTCTTTCCCCACGCTGATGCCTTCCTCGGCGGGGTTCCCGCCGCGGTCCCGGAACCGCAGCTTACCATAGATGGGGACGCGTGCTTGGAGAGCCCCCGTGGGGTCGCCCAACACGTACCGCGCCTCGCCCTCTTCGGCGGCCACTCGCGTCACTCGGTGCGTGTGGCTCATCACCTCGTTCGTCGTGCCTTGCCCCTCGTTGTTCACCCGCCACTCATGACGATGGTGGGACTGCCGCGTCGTCTCGCCTTCCCAGCCCGGGGATGGCTCCCCTTCGCTCGCCGACGGAATCCGAGCCGTGCTGTCACGGGCCACGGCATGCTCGTGGTCCAAGCCACGCTGGACAAACATGTAGCTGACCAGGCACATGGCGACCAGCAGGACGGAAATGACCGCCACGAAACCGAACACTCGCCCCAACACCACCTCCGTGGCACGCACCGGTTTGGTGACAATCGTATACATTGTCTTGCTCTTGATGTCGTTGGGAAGGCTCATGGTGGCCAGCAACAACGACAATACAATCACCAGATAACTAGTCGTGGTCAACACGAAACTGAGATACAGGTGCGCTGGGTCATCACTTTTGACGTCCAGAAACCAGCCGGCGAACAGAAAAATGATGGCAAAAATAACGAAGGCCACCAGCACCTTCCGCCGGATCGCTTCCTTCACGGTCAGCCGCGCGATAGCCCCGATGCGCTGCAGCGAGGTGGCCGGAAAATCCCGCCCGATGGCATTGGCCACCACGCCGGCCACCGCGTAAAAGCCCTCCACCGGGCCCCGGCGCGCAGCGGAGATCAAGTACCAGACAAACAGAGCCAGTACGGAGAGGACGGGAATGGCAATGACACACGCCCGCAAGGCGGGGCCAAACCATTCAGCAAACGAAAGAAATTCTTCTGGTTTGATTTCCATGGCGTCGTGGAGATGACCTTCTAATGGACCGCGTGGATGATTTATACCGGTCGCGGATGACTCTGTCCGCCGCGAGTCCGACCAACGGGAGGACGGCTGGCGTCAAGAAGCTTTCCACCCGGACAAATCCCACCGCCTGACGTATACCCGGCAATACCGCGCCGCAACACAACGGGGGGCCGAGGCGAGTCGGCGACCAGCTAGGAACCACCCAAAAAACCAGGCCCGCTCGCCAGACAAACGCCCCCTACAACTCGGACGGACCCTGACGCTCGGATGGCTCCTGACGCTCGCGAGCTCGGCGCCCCGGACGAACCTCGCTTTCCCGAACAATCGACAGAAACAACTCTTCCAGCGTCGCCGTGGGCTTCTGCATTTCCAGCAACTCCCCACCATGCCGCTCAATGACCTGCCGAATCTCGTCTTCCGCCTCCGCGCTCAATCCCTTCGCCCGCACCTGCGTCTCGTCCCCCACCGTCAACAATGCGTCCAGCCGCCCCAACTCCTTCAACTCCCCCTGGTGGAGGATCGCGATACGGTCACAAACGTCCTGAATGTCCGGCAACAGGTGACTACACAACAGCACCGTCTTGCCGTCCTCCTTCAATCGCAGAATGAGATCCTTCATCTCCCGCGTGCCAATGGGATCGAGACCCGTCGTCGGTTCGTCCAGTAAAATCAACTCGGGATCGTTAATCAGGGCCTGCGCCAAACCAATGCGCCGCGTCATTCCTTTCGAATACTCCTTCAGCTGCCGTCGGCGCGCCCCTTGCAAGTTGACCGTCCGGATCAACTGGTCAATTCGCTCCTTCCGCTCCAGCGCCGGCATATTGAACAGCCGACCGTAGAAATCAAGCGTCTCGTCCGCATTGAGAAACTTGTACAGATACGACTCCTCCGGCAGATAACCAATCCGCTTGTTTTTGCCGACGTCCGACGCGTCCTTGTCAAAAATGAGAGCCCGGCCACTGGTCGGGAACAGCAACCCCAGCAATAGCTTAATCGTCGTGGTCTTCCCAGAACCATTGGGACCCAATAACCCAAAAATCTCGCCTCGACGCACTTCCAAGTCCAGCGCTTTGAGCGCCCGCACTTTCTGCCGACCCCAGAAATCGCGGTACACTTTCGTCAAATTCCGCGTCTCGATCACAACCTGGTTGGAGACGGATTTGGAAGGCTGGGAAGCCTGCTCAACGGTGGCATCACTACTCATGGGGGGGTTCCGTGTACAACATTTCCAGGAAAAACAACGAGCTCAAGCCCAGCATGGAACCTGCCGAGCCAACGTATGATATCTACCGGTCGCGGATGACTTTGCCCGCCGCGAGTCCGACCAACGGGAGGACGGCTGGCGTCGGGCAGCTTTCCACCCGGACACATCCGAGAGCCTGAAATATACACTATAATCGGAGAGGAATTCCGCAACCACCTTCGGCTTGTCGATCTCTCGCCAACCCTCGGCGCCGCCCTCCGACCTCAAACTGGAACATTTCAACCCTTCGAATTCGGACCGGAAGCCGTGCACTCCTCAACAGCTCGTAAAAGCCGCAAACGGGGCGTTAGTAGTGGTCTACGAGTCATACCTGGCAAGAGTTCAGGACATTTACAAACTGCTTCGAGGGCTCGCCGGCCCCCTCCCGGCAGTGGCTCGACCCAGGCACTTGGATTTCAGTAACACTCGAGCCGCTTGGCCTCTTTCAAGCGTTGAAAGCAAACCTGACTGATTCGGTTATGGCTTCTTGGCACCCGGCTTGACCACGGACTAGATGGCCGACCACCCCTAACAGTACGATACAAGCGGACCGTAGGCCGCCTCCCCCACCGGAAGAGCGGTTTGCGGCCATCCGTTTTTGAAGCTCGCTGAAGCAGAATGCGAAGGAACCATGGACCCCTCCCCGATACGAGACAGAGACTCAGCCTTGGCCTTTCTGTTCGACCGGATCGACTATGAGCGCACGCGAACGGTGCCCTATCGGTCTCGAGGTTTCAAGCTGGAACGGATGCTGCGCCTCGCGGCATTGCTGGGGCATCCCGAAGCGGACTATCCGGTGGTTCACGTAGCGGGCACGAAAGGCAAAGGCTCCACGGCCACCATGATCGCCGCCGCCACCACGGCGGCGGGGTTTCGCACCGGCCTCTACACCTCGCCTCATCTAGAACGGGTCGAGGAGCGTTTTGTAGTGGATGGGCAGCAGTGCAATGAGCAAGAGCTGGTCAGTGTATTGTCCGAGGTATGGCGGGCGACGCGCCAGCTGGAAGCCGAAACAACGGAAAATGCCGAACTGACGGGCCCCACCTACTTTGAGGTTACGACGGCCGCGGCGCTCCTCCATTTCCATCGAAGGAACGTGGACTGCGCGGTGCTAGAAGTCGGTTTGGGAGGACGGCTCGATTCCACCAACATTTGTCAGCCCGCAGTTTCGGTAGTGACCACCATTAGCCTGGACCACACCCGTCAACTCGGCAAGACGCTCGGGAAAATCGCGGCGGAAAAAGCGGGAATCATCAAAGCCCGCACCCCCGTGGTAACCGGTGTTCGCGAAAATGAGCCGTTCGAGGTGATCGAATCCATTGCCGCTGAGCACGACTGCCCCCTATTGGCGGCGGGCCGAGAATTCGACTTTGTGTATGAGGACGCGAGACGGAGAACCGTGGAAACCCATGAACCGCTCGATGGCGATCTGCTCAGCTATTGGGAACGGATCGACGGGATGTCGCGGCGCCGCGACCACGTGAAAATCGGGATGCGAGGGCGGCACCAAGCCGCCAATGCAGCCGTCGCTCTGGCCACCCTCGGACAACTGCAGCGGCTCGGCTGGACAATCGATGAACCGGCGATCCGCGACGGCCTGGCGAAGGCCCGTTGCCCGGCTCGCTTCGAACTGCTGGGCAGCCGTCCAACAATTATCCTTGACGCGGCGCACAATCCCGCCTCGGTGGCGGCGCTGAACGACGCGATCGAGGAACATTTCCCCGGCCGACCGCGTCTGCTTCTCTTTGCCACCAGCCTGGACAAGGACGCATCCGGCATGCTCAAGCACCTTCTGCCCCATGCCGACTCGCTCGTGCTCACACGGTATCTCAATAACCCTCGAGCCCGGGATCCCGCCGAACTCGAAACGCTGGCAAAGGAACTCATGGGCGAGCTGAAGGGCCCGCCCCCGCACGTCGAGGTCTCACCGGATCCAGGCGCCGCGTGGCAACGCGTCCGATCGCTGACAACCCCCTCCCACGTGATCTGTGTCACGGGATCGTTTTTTCTGGCCGCGGAAATCCGCCAATACCTGGACGGGGCGCCGAGCTGATCAGACTTGGTCGCTCGGCGGTGGCCGGGCTGATGAAACCCCGGAAACTGGGCAAACAAGAACGAGCAGGTCTACAGCATTTGGCGCGCGGCCTCGTTTCAAACACTGGACATCGCCCCACCTGCCACGTGACGATCATCAGTGGTGCTCCGGATGCCACAATCGGCCCATGGAGGAGCACGCCCCCAGACCCCCACGAGTTCATCTCGTGGGTGAATCAGACTCGTGAGCTACAGACGGTACAACACCCGACCAGACCCCCACGAGTTCATCTCGTGGGTGAA
>JBNJEM010000137.1:0-13849 GCA_051745935.1 Planctomycetota bacterium | reverse complement strand
CGGTCGCGGATGACTTTCTCCGCCGCGAGTCCGACCAACGGGAGGACGGCTTGCGTCGGGCAGCTTTGCACCCGGAAAAATCCAACCGCCTGAAATATAGAGCTTGAGCTGTGAGATCGATTTTGTGTACTGTACCCACGCCGCCACGCGGCACGCTAAAGTGTTACCAAGAAATGGATTGACGGGAGACTAGTGCCGTGAGTTCTCACACACCAACGATAAGCCTGGCCACGGCGGAGCTGGAACGTTCTTTGCCGGTGATTCCCACGCAGCGAGCCCCGGCGGGGAGCGGGACGGCTTGCATTGCCGTGGAGCCGCCGAATGTCGTTGAGCTGAAACGCTCCGCCGTTGTGGCTTGGACGGTCCGGGTGGCGCGACTAGCCGACAAACTAGTGACGCGTGCCTTTCCCGTCGCGGGGGCGGTTAATGGTCGAGCGGGGAGGTTGGTGGAAAGAACGCTCGATGGCCTGGAGCAGTGTTTTCGCTTGCTACCCACGCAGCAGCGGGGTGTTCTGACTGAGCGTGCTCGACTACAAATCGAACGGGTGTTGCAGGTGCGTTGGAGACGATATCAGCATTTCCTGTGCGTCAGTGCGGCAATGGAGCAGAGTCAACGAAGCTTTAGTCAAGCCGATTCTTATTTGTACTTGAATCCCGCGAGCCAGTGGGTGCGGCTGCAAGGGAAGTCAATCGCGGGACCCTGCGGTGAGTTATCGAAAGACATTTTGTTTTTCCGCCTCGGGCACGACATTCGAGGCGCCCGCATGAATCTGGAGTGCCAGGTGTTGATTAATGAACTCGCGGACTACCAACCCTGTACGGTTGTCCAATGGGCTCGATGCTCTTCGCTGGCGGATACCCAGCAATTGATGTTGCTCGCGCGGCATTTGCGGAACATGGGATTGGTTGCTTGGAGTGACGGGTCGAGTTCACGAAATGACGTCCCACTCCAATACGGGTAAACATCAATACGGGCAAACATCGTTCAAGGTTTGACGGGGGGGGTGCGATGGAGTTGCAGGCCCGTTTTATTCAAAGGGGCGCTAGTTTGTCGGGTGAGGCGAAGCCACGGCGGCCCGACTGTGGTATCGGGTGGCGATAGCACCAGCGATTTTTCACGGAATCATGCCGTTTGGCATGTGTTTTGTCCCGGCTTTTGCCGGAAGCCGACACGCGAATTTGCCGATCTATTGCAAGCGCCTGGTACTGTTGAGGCAGGCGTATGGTAAAATAGGATAGAACTCAGAACTTTCCGGTCGCCATTGGACCGAGGGACCATTATTTGGCGTTGGCCGGGATCAACAAACGGCTTGTGCAAGAGCACGCCAGATCCCCGCCATTCTCGCAGCGACTCCACTCGTCGCAATCGACCGGAGTTTTGAGATATGGAAGGCTGCAGACCGAGCCGGTATGCCGAGTTCAGCTGCAGTCTTCTCCTTTTCTTGTGCTGGTGTCAGGCCAACGAGACACAAGCTGTAAACGCTCGAACCCCATAGCGCTGCCGCCGTTTACATGAGAAGTCCTTGACCATGACCGGGCTGCTAGTGAGCGCGGAGAGGAGATGCCCCATTTGGCAGGTGGGCGGCGGCTGATTACAATACGCGTATCCCGTCATGGCGTCTTACAGTCTTAGGGCGTAACCTGCGCGCACGGTGGGCGCATCCTTGACGTGAGCGACCAACGGGATCGCCCCATCCCTGTGCGGTGTCCCTCTTTGGTTGGCGGCCCTGCCGCCTTAGAAGCCCAGTACTTTGATTTTGCCAGTGTGAGTCCAACATGCGATCTCCTCGGTTATATTTCAGGCGGTTGGATTTTTTGGGATGGAAAGTTGCCCGACGCAAGCCGTCCTCCCGTTGGTCGGACTCGTGGCGGAGAAAGTCATCCGCGACCGGTATGTTTTGTCTCGGCGCGGTGATTACAGCCGCTGGCGTGTCATGGTGCATGCCCACGAGCGCGGACGCCGGTCCGGTGGCGGCGGGAGCCGTCCCGGTGTTGCTTGCAAAGAGCTGGTTTCTGGGCTACGCCTTGGTGTTTCTGGCCATTCTGCTCGGATTGCTGGCCGTGCTGATTCCAAGCATGCGGAAGAGCTTGCGCAAAAGAGCCCGCTAGTCAATGACCGAACGGCGAGGCGGATGCCGGGAAGCCGTATATGGTCCCGGGTCGGACATGATGTTTACGCCGCTTTTTGGATGCCGCTGGCATGGAAGTGAGCGATTTGATTGACAACTCGCTCTTGCTGCGACTCCGTTAACTCCGGGAAGATTGGGAGGCTGAGCACCTGGGAGGCCGCGCGTTCCGTTTCGGGCAAGCTGCCCGGTCCGTATCCGAGGGATTGGAAACAGGCTTGCAGGTGCAAGGGGACGGGATAGTAGGTTTCCGTGCCAATTCTGGCTTCGGACAAGGCAGCTCGCAGTTCATCCCGTTCACCATCCAGAACGCGAATCGTGTACTGGTTCCAGACATGATGCTGTCCCTCTGCCGCCAAGGGGAGCTGAATCTGGTTGGATAGGTCCTTGTCGGCGAATACCTGGTGGTATCGAGCCGCGTTTTTTTGTCGTTGCTCATTCCATTGATCGAGCCATTTGATCTTCACATTCAACACGGCCGCTTGAAACGAATCGAGCCGACTATTGACTCCGACGAGTTGGTGGTAGTAGCGAGGTTTCATGCCATGGGACGCGCAGAGTTGAAGGCGATCGGCGATTTCATGGTCGTTGGTGGTGAGCATTCCCCCGTCTCCCATGCCGCCCAGGTTTTTGGTCGGATAGAAGCTGAAGCAACCGATATGTCCCAAGCTACCGGCGGGACGGCCATGGTAGCGGGCCCCGATCGATTGAGCCGCGTCTTCAATCACGTAAAGGTCATGTTGCTCGGCCCATTCATTGATCTGGCGCATGTCCGCACACTGACCGAAGAGATGCACGGGGATGATCGCTTTGGTGGCGCGTGTTGTCGCCGCTTCGAGCTCCCCGGGATCGAGATTGAAGGTGGACGGATCAATATCCACGAATACAGGTCGAGCTCCCACCCGCCACACGCAACTGGCCGTGGCAAAAAACGTGAAACTGGGCAGGATGACTTCATCGCCCGCCCCGATTTCCAGCGCCATCATGGCCAACAGCAATGCGTCACTGCCGGATGCGCAGCTGACCGCGCGCGATACCTGGCAGCGGCGAGCAATTTCCGCCTCCAGCGCCTGGCAGTCCGGCCCGTGCAGAAACCGGCCTGAATCGATCACGTTGGAAATCGCGTTCATGATTTCCCCTTTGACCGGCGCGTTGCCTCCGACCACGTCCAGCAGCGGGACGGGCATGGAGTGATTTGAGTGGGTTGCGCTTGAATCCTTCATGGCAGTGCCTCCCGTTTCCATACTTCCGGACTGGTGCTGGACGTGGTTACTCAGCTGAGCTCGACCTGTTCCCCCCCGCGTGCCTGTCTCTGGGGAGCGGAAAGAGAATATCGCCCCCCGCTAAGCGAGTCAAGAGTGATTGGTTCGACTGTTTCATTTCCCGTAACCGTTCACGGCCACGGAGCAACGGAACCGCTAATGAACGCTGATCAACGCTAATATATTTCAGGCGGTTGGATTTTTCCGGGTGGAAAGCTGCCCGACGCAAGCCGTCCTCCCGTTGGTCGGACTCGCGGCGGAGAACGTCATCCGGGACCGGTATATAAGCGGAATACCGGCGGGGGAAAGGGCCCGAAAAAAGCGAGGCAGGACTCCTTTTTTGAGTGTGAAGAAACTTTTGGGAGCGCGGACCAGGTTTCGTGACGGGCTGTAAAGGACGGTGGCCCGTCGAGCCAATCTCGAGGATGGTTGCCGCGGCCGCTTCTGGGAGACTCGATTTAAGTGCCGTGAATGCGCCGATCCGAGCGCGGTGTTGCTCTGTGGCATCTATGTCGATTTGAATCCGATCAAGGCGGGCGAGGCGGACAGCCCCCACACGGCGTGTTTTACATCGGCCTATCAGCGGATCGAGGCCCAAACGCAACGGCTCGATGCGCGGCATCGGGCGGACGGCTGGATGGCCGAGTTGACGCTGCGCCCGGAGAGCCAAGCAACCGAGACACTCGCCTCCACCTCCCGCACAGGCCAGCGCGCGTCCGACATGGGGATTCTACCGATATCATTCGATTCATACGTGCGCCTGCTCGATTGGACGGCCCATCTGACCCGGTCCGGGGAGCGGTCGACGATCCCGGCCGAACGGAATGTCCAGGCCCACGCCGGATCGTCCGCCACGAGCAAGTAGAGACGCGACAACCAGTTCCCGCCCGCCACGATCCGGAACCGCCTGTGGGCCGTTCCGGACGTCACGGCGGGTTTACTTTCGACTTGAACCACATCGACCCGAAAGGGACACGTTATGAGATTCCATTTGCGCCCAACCATGTTAGCAGTTCTGGCCGCCACGACGCTCTGTCTGGCGCCCATGATGACAAACGATGCCGCCGCCCAGAGCTTCAGCTTCGGCTTCGGCTCGCGCAGCACCACACCCTACTCCTACAACGCATACGGCAGGGGCCCCTATACCTCCCGACAACAGGGATACACCAGCTACGGACAACGTTCGTATGGATACGGGTCGAGCGGTCTGTCTGTCTCCCCCTCCCATAGCCGGTACGGGCGAAGCGGCACGTCCTACAACCTCTACTACCGCGGGTTGCCTTCCCAAGCCAGAACATACAGCTATGGCCATTCACGGTATTACAACCCATACGGATACGGAGGAACATACAGCCGGTACAGATACGGGAGGTGATATTGATAGTGAACCGCCTCACGACGATGCCCGACGAAAAGGTCATAGCCGACAAGCAGCCCACTATCGTGGGGCATCGCCACGCCCTCCGTCCCCGAAATCAAGGAGTTGTCCGGGTGGAAAGCTGCTCGACGCAAGCCGTCCTCCCGTTGGTCGGACTCGCGGCGGACGAAGTCATCCGCGACCGGTATGTTTCAGGCTGTCAACGGATTCGCGGAGCACTCGGGCGGAGTTGTGGAGGCCCTCGCGTTCCGCTTCCGTGAGATCCCCTTCCAATACCCTTTCGATGCCCGCATTGCTCAACAGGCACGGCACGCTTAGACAAATGTCGTGCAAGCCGTACTCACCGTCGAGGTAACTGGAAACGGTCAACACGCTATGCTCGTTTCTCAACATGGCCCCCACGATTCTGACCAGGGCCATGCCAATCGCGAAATTCGTGGCCCCCTTATAATCGATGATATGATAGGCGGAGTGGCGAACCTGCGTGACCATTTCCTGCTGCTTTTGCCGCCAATTCTCGCACTTTCCGCATATCGCGCAATACTTGCTCAACGACAAACCAGCGATGTGGGACATTGACCAGGCCGGGATTTCGCTGTCGCCGTGCTCACCCAGGATATACGCATGCACATTGCGAGCGTCCACGCCACAGTGATTGCTCAAAATATACTTGAACCGGGCGGTGTCCAGAACGGTTCCGGAACCGATCACCTTGGATTTTGGCCACCCGCACTGTTTGAGGGCCACGTAGGTTAGAACGTCAACTGGATTACTGACAACCACCATGACCGCGCTGGTGGGTTCCGAGGTGATATCATCCACCACGTTTTCCATGATCTTCGCGTTCTTCCGCAGCAGGTCGAGGCGTGACTCTCCAGGCTTTTGAGCCGCCCCGGCGGTGATCACAATCACTGAAGCATCAGTGTAATCGGACTTGTCTCCGACACGTATGTGGACCGGTTCAAAAAAGGGAACCCCGTGGGCCAGGTCAAGCACTTGGCCTTCGGCCGTATCGCGGTCAACGTCAATCAGAACAATTTCGCTCGCCGTTCCATCCTGTGCCAGTGCGTAGGCGAAGGTCGCGCCAACGGCCCCAGCCCCTACCACCACCACTTTGCGGCTTTTTGCGTCATTACCGTCCATTAGAGCTCCTGTACCTTTCACGAATGGACTCCGGCGGCATGACATCCAGCCTGCCGCCGGAGAGCGGACAACTTCCTAGTGTTCAATCGAAATCGCCTCGACGGGGCAGCTTTCCATTTTCGTGACGCTGGGTCACTTGGAGGTTCTGTCCCAAGGCGCGTGGCACGCGCGGGCGGCGGAACCGGTCAGGGCGCCGGCTTGCAGCCCGCTGGCTTGAGACGTATAGAACAGACGACCGTTGGAGACGATGGATCCCAGGCACTCGCGTGAATCGATGGCTGGTCCCGTGGTCACCAATTCGTGGCCGTCGCTCAAATCCAACATATCCATGTTCGCGCCCAAGAGATATGGACCGGAGAGCGTGAAACGGGTGCAGGCATAGTCCAAATCGAAATCGTAGACGATCTTCCCCGTTGCCTTATCCAAGATATGGCATTGGGCGCGGATGGCGTTCGAAAACAGGAAATCCTTGCCCACCGTCACGACATTCACCGCTGATTTGACCGGATCCGAACGCCAGATGCGAGTGCCGTCATCGGCGTTCAAGCAGAGGATATGGCGATCAGTCGTACCCCCGCGCGCGGGGTTGTATCCACCGAGGTACAGGCGTCCATCCTTCGCGGAAAGCGTGCAGCCGGCGGTGACGTAATGGTCGGTGGTGAGCCATTCCACGGTCCCGCGGCGGGGATCGAGGCGGGCCGTCAGTCCATTAATCCCCCGCGGCACGCCCCGCCGCCGCCGACGTTCCGCTTCGTAACCGAAGAACGTTGAATAATAGAGTTTGCCGTCCATAACGGCAATGCCACAGTCATTGCCTCCCGATCCATACTCCGAGAAATCCTTTTTCCAAACCAGTTTTCCGGTCTCCAGATCCCAAGCCCAGATATAGGGCCGATTATCTTTGGGATAGTACGGATTGTCATGCGTGTATTGGAAGCTCATGACTTCGGCGCCGTTGGGGGCTTCACGCGGTTTTCCGCGGAAGATGTAGGCCTTTTCGGATCCTTGGGCCGCGTAACGGCCCGATCCGGACGCATAGATGGCCAGGTTGTCATGGACGACCGGCGGAAACTGCCGACTCCAGCTTGGCGACCCAGTAAAGGGCTGTTCCCAGAGTAGCTCTCCAGTGGCGGCGTCCAGGCACCGCACGCGCGATTTGGTCAAGCCCGCTTGGGGAACCAGCAGCTTCTCTTGGTAGTAAAGCGGTGAAGTGAAGGAGAGATAGACGCCGGGCCAATAACGGCGCCACAGAATCCGGCCCGTGTCCTGTTCGACCGCGATGATTTGCCCCTCCGCCGTGTGCGTGTACATTCGACCGCCACCACAGACCGGCAAATGCTTGACCGTTCCTTCCACTCGTCGCAGCCACTTGATCTTAACCGGCGGCTCAATTCCCTGATCGTTGGCATTCGTGCATCCCATGTCGCCGTAGTTGGTATACCAATCGTATTCCGCGTCAGCGTACGGGCCGGTCAGCGGGCTTCGTATTTTCCACAGCTCCAACTCCCGAGTTGGCAGCGGGGCGGTGCCATCGGGGCCCAAAACATAGAGGTATCCATCTTCGCATGGTAGATAGATGTGACCGTTGCACAGGGCGGGCGGGGCGGTGATGGGACTGCCGAATGCCGTTTCAAAGGTCCATGGCTCACCATCGCCGGAAAGCGGCAGGACGTACAGCTTCCCATCCAGTCCCCCGTGAACGACCTGGTCCCCCACCAGGATCGGCGGGCAGATTGAGGGAGAGGCCGGCAGCGACACGGTATCGGCGTCATCAACGTCATGGCGGCACAACCCCGCCCCCTCTTCGGGGCGCACGCGGTAGACATCCTTCCCCCGCACGCTAACCGAGGCAAAGCTCAACAATCCATGCAGGTTGATGGCGGTTTCCGTTCCCGGCACGAACGAGGCGGATACTTCATCCTCCTGGTTGATGCTTAACACCTCCACCCGCCCCGCGTTGTCGCGCCGGTGCCATTGAACGTAGACCTCTCCACCATCGCCGATGCTTTGACCAAACGTGGCCGGGTATTCATTCCCCACATATCCTGGGATCTTCGCGATGGCACGCACCCGCGGCGCCGTGCCGCCGTCTTGTAGAAACACCGTGCGACCACCACTCGGAATGACAACCGTGTTTCCAAAGGCAGCCAAGTTGCGAGAGCAGCAAAAATGATCCCGCCAGGTCACCCTGCCCTCACGAAACTGATGCCATTGTTCTCCGCTCCAGCGGTCCCCCTCGAAACCGATGACTTCTTTCACGAAATCCCATGTCCAGACCACTTCGCCACGGGGTTCGAGGGCGTAGACCCGCGAGCCGAGCGTGGAAACATACACCCGATCTCCGGCGACAACGGGGGCACTGAAAATGGGGTCCTCGCAGTCGATCCGCTGGACGGTACGACCGGTGGCGCGGTCCAACACGTAGTAGTAACCGGCTGTTGTTCCCACATGCAGGTAGGGACCCACCAGGGCTGGCGAACTCACATTGTTGCAGTTGCCCGCTCCTCCCCGTGTCTTTTTCCGCCAGACAATCTCCAATGAATCACGATCAATGCAGTGCACGGTCCCCGATCCGTCGACAACATAGACATGTTTGCGATCGACCACGGGCGATGAGAAGACGCCGTCGGTAAGCGGTATGGCGCCGACCAGGCCCAGCGGGGTCACCACTCGCCGGTCCGGCACGTTGCCGCTGTTGCGAGCATCGTATTTGAACTGAGGCCACTCCTCCAGCTCGGCGGCGGGCACCGCCGTACCCAGCAGGATCCACGCAAGCAGACAACCGCTGCCCCACGCCAGGAATTCTCGTACTCTCAATGCCTGTTTCATGACACGGCTCCAAAAAATCGGGTAATCGGTGATCTCGGGGCGGACGGTCGTTTTGGGTGATACTTTAGCATCTGACGTCAGAAGACGGTACATGCAACACATGCAACATTCATGCCGGCTCGGCGCGGGCCGCCGTCCGCAGGAAAGCCCCATGCCGATTCCATCGCGTGGCCGAGCGGACTCGGGGCTCGCGGTTAAACCGGCGGCATTATCGCCGCTGGGCGGCAACCCGTTCGGCGTAGTGCTTCCGAGCGCTCAAGCGATCCCATTTTTTTAGGACGCCCACCCCATGCCATTTCGGTTGTTTACGTACAGCCGGAAACAAAACCGAGCTTTCGCTTCCAAAACCCTTTGGAGGATCCGACATCTGCATGGTTTCGTTATGGCGTCCCGTACTTTATGGTATCATAATGTTGAAGGAACATGTCCACCGAGGAGTGCCGTATCAATGGATTGGCTGGAAGCTTGGTTGCCCTACATCTTCGTGCCGGCCCTGGTCATGTCGCTATTGGCGCAACTCTTCGTCCAATTCGTTCTGGTGCGAGCCGAAACAGTTGACACGCGAATTAGCGGCTATGCGGTGGCTCGGCACGTGCTGGATGGAGCGGGACAATACGAGGTGCAAGTGGAACAGGTTCCTGGCCCGTTTAGCGAGCACTTCGAGACACACCGCAATCTGTTGCAGCTGAGCCATGAGATATACCATGGACGCAACATTGCCACCATGGCGGTGGCGGCCCACGAAGCCTGCCATGCCTTGCAGAACGCCGGTCGTAACCGGTGGCTCGTGATTCGGGATCTCGCCGTTCCCGCGGCCAGCTTTGGCAGTGGGGCCGGAATCCTGGTGGCGGTGGTGGGACTGGTGACCCGTGCACAGCCGTTGTTGGCTTGGGGCGTGGTACTGTTCAGCGTCACGGTCTATTTGCAGTTGTTGAATTTGCCGATTGAACTGCATGCGAGCTATGTGGCTCAACGACGACTCGTCGGCTTAGGGATGGTTGACCAAGAGAAGCTGCCACGAGTTCGTTTAGCGCTGTTTGCCATGGCATTTACCTACGTGGGCGCGACGTTACAGAGCGTTTTTACACTGGTCCAACGGGTGGCCTGGCTGCTGAGTCGCCCCGGTGGCAGGCTCTAATGACGCCGCTGCGTGGAAACAGGGGAGGTGCCGCCAATGTTGCGGCAAGTGCCGTTCCGCCCTAAAATGAGTATATATTTCAGGCGGTTGGATTGGTCCAGGTGGAAAGCTGCCCGACGCAAGCCGTCCTCCCGTTGGTCGGACTCGCGGCGGACCAAGTCATCCGCGACCGGTGTAAGGGAGGGGGTTGCCTCGACTTGACACGGTGACGAACGACACGAATTGGTGCGATATTTCGGGTATAAGCGGCCGGCATGTGACGGGTTGCGTTCGCTCGCGGCTCGGGTCACTCGCGTCCGCCAGCAGTGAACATTCCAAAGGAGTTAGGGCATGTTGGGTACGACTTTGGCGAGATCGTCCGCGAAGCATCCACGCGTTGTTCTGGGCATGGGGTTTGCGCTCGGTTTACTGGTGGGCGTGGGGATGTTAATCGGGGCGTGGGCGACCATGTCCTTTGACCAACCGAAAAGCCCGTTGTCCGAAACAGCGTTGCATGCGATGGCTACCGACACGGGCAAGAACTTCTCCATTGCCACGGGATCCATCGCGGATGGGGTGGAGGGGATTTTCTGTTTGGATTTTTTGACCGGGGAGCTTCAGTGTTGGGTGCTCAACAATCGCACAAACAACATCGGGGCCTATTTCACGTACAACGTGAGCCAGGATTTGATGGGGAAAGAGGGCAAGAATCCCGAGTACCTCATGGTCACTGGCCTGGCGGGCCTGCGGGGAGGTGGGAGTGGCGTGCGTCCCTCGGACTGTGTTGTCTACGTGGCCGATGGCAACACTGGCAATATCGCCGGCTATGCGGTTCCCTGGAGCCAGGGTTTGGCGAGCCGGGGGAACGTACAGCAAATGAAGATGTTGCCGATCTTCAAACAAAGAGCTCGCAACCTGCAAATTCGCGGGCAATGACGGTCCGAAAACCAGGACGAGCGTGAAGTCATCCCCTCGGAAACGATATTCGCATGGAAGGAATGTCGTTCATTTGAAACTAACGTCCGACGCATTCACCAAGGCCAGCTATCGGATGCCTACCGGTGGCTAGAGCGAAATCGTCATCGGGTCACTGTCCCAGCAATGGTTACTCCAGCGGATATTTTGGGCCCGAATGGCCGTATTGCCAAACGCGTGGACCGTTACGAGACACGGGATGAGCAAATGCGGATGGCGGCCGCCGTGGCGGACGCTTTCGAAAACCGCCATCATCTGGTGGTGGAAGCAGGCACGGGCGTCGGCAAGAGTTTTGCGTACCTGGTGCCCGCGATTCTAGCCGCGACGGAGCCACGTGATGAGGACGCGCCGCCGCTGCGCGTGGTGGTTTCAACGCATACCATCAGCCTGCAAGAACAATTGATCACCAAGGATTTGCCGTTGCTCAACGCGGTGATTCCGCGAGAATTCGCGGCGGTGCTGGTGAAAGGGCGTGGCAACTACATCAGCCTGCGCCGGTTGGATCAGGCTAACAAGCGGACGAATAGCCTGTTCGCTCGCGACGAGGAGGTTCAGCAGCTGCGGCGGATCACGCAGTGGGCCCATGGGTCGGGTGACGGTTCCTTGAGCGATTTGGGGTTTCGCCCCGCGGGCACGGTCTGGGACGAAGTGGCCAGCGATAGCAGTAATTGCCTGGGCCGTGGTTGCCAGCACCGGGACACGTGTTTTTACTACCGCGCGCGAAGCCGGGTCCATAACGCACAGATCTTGGTCGTCAATCACGCTCTGTTCTTCAGTGATCTTGCCTTGCGAAGCGAAGGCGCCAGTATCCTGCCCAATTACCAGGCTGTCGTCTTTGACGAAGCGCACACTCTGGAGTCCGTGGCCGCTGGCCATTTGGGTATTGGTGTCACCTCGGGGCAGGTCGAGTTTGCCTTGAACAAACTCTACAACGACAAAACCAATAAAGGACTGTTGGTGCACTACGGATTGCCGGAAGCGCAAGAGCAAGTGCTGGCGTGTCACCATCGCTCGGATGAACTGTTCGACCAGGTGTGCCAGTGGCATGAGCGGTACCCGAAAACAAACGGCCGCGTGCGGACTCCCAATACGTTTGATGAGCAGCTGAGCCCGGCTTTGGCCGATCTGGCCAAAACCCTCCGAAGCGTGGCCGAGGATATTGAAGATCCATCCGACCACCAGGACTTGACAGCCACCCACGATCGGCTGCTGGCGTTGGCTGCCGAGTTGAAACAATGGACGAAGCAATCGATCCCAGAGGCTGTTTATTGGACCGAAGTGTCCACCCGTCGCCATCGCAAGCCCCGGGTCATGCTGTCAGCCGCTCCACTCGATATCGGCCCGGTTTTGCGGGATCAGTTGTTTGAACGCGTCCCCACCGTGGTGATGACCAGCGCCACGTTGGCCGTCAGTCGCCCCCCTTCGTTCACGTTCTTCCGATCGCGGGTCGGCTTGACCCAAGCCAGCGAACTGAAATTGGGAAGCCCCTTCGAATATCGGAAACAGGCGCGGTTGGTCATCCTGGATGGCATGCCGGATCCAAATACTCAACGAGTGGAATATGAGCGGCAGTGCGCCAAGATGATCTGTCGCTACGTGGAGCAGACTGAGGGACGTGCATTCGTTCTCTTCACAAGCTACGCATTGATGAGGCAGATGGCCTCTCAGCTCACCACCTGGCTGGCACAGCAGAATCTGGCCCTGTATAGCCAATCGGAAGGCACTCCGCGCACTCAAATGCTACAACAATTCAAGGATAATCCGCGGGCGGTCCTTTTTGGAACCAATAGCTTCTGGCAAGGGGTCGACGTGCCCGGCGAAGCGTTGCAGAATGTAATCATCACGAAACTCCCGTTCAGCGTCCCGGACCAGCCCTTGATTCAGGCCCGTTTGGAAGCGATTCGGGAAGCGGGCCGAAATCCTTTCCTCGAGTATCAAGTTCCGGAAGCCGTGATCAAACTCCGGCAAGGATTTGGGCGACTGATCCGTTCCAGGGGCGACCGTGGCATGGTTGTCATTCTTGATCCGCGGGTCCGCACGAAACCGTACGGACGCGTCTTTTTGGAATCACTCCCCGATTGTCGCGTGGTCGTGGAACGCTGCTGAACCCGCGAGGGCGATCGCGCGACGCGGCCGCGGGGGCTTGGTTCTTTGTGCTTGGTTCTTTGTGCTTGGTTCTTTGTGCTTGGTTCTTTGTTCTTTGTGCTTGGTTCTTTGTTCTTTGTTCTTTGTTCTTTGTTCTTTGTTCTTTGTTCTTGGTGCTTGGTGCTTGGTTCTTTGTGCTTGGTTGGCGCGGGGGGGCAATGGTGCGAGTTGGCGCGGCGTATTTCAGGGTATATTATCAGGGCATATCCTTCGGTGCCTTGTGCGTCTTGGATATGCGCTGTTGTTTCACGGACCGTGCCTACTTTGGACGGCTGAGCTGTGACGAATCACGAAATTGCTGATCGATCGATGTGGCGGAAGAAGAATCGGCTGTCCGTGTTGTACGGCGTGGCTCACGTTGGCCGCCCGCCGCCAAATAGAACGAATCGAAGCTATATTTCAGGCGGTTGGACTTTTCCGGATGGAAAGCTGTCCGACGCAAGCCGTCCTCCCGTTGGTCGGACTCGCGGCGGAAAAAGTCATCCGAGACCGGTATATTTGCGAGCACTTGGCGCTGTTTCACTTGCACTGCGGCGACAATGATGGGAAGCTTGGGCGACGGATTTCGGTGTCACGACAGACCTGCTGAAAAAGTGTTGGGAGAGGAGTTGGACCGTGAAGTGCCCCCGCGCAATCCCGTTGCATCACCGTGCGAAAATGGGGCTGATCCTCACGGTAATCTTCGCGGGAGTCATCTTCATGGCCTGGTGGAACATGATCCGAATGCCCGGAAAAAGCCACGGAGGCCCCTTGCCTCCGGCAAATGATCAGTTGGCGTCTTTGGCTGACGAACTTCGTCAGCACGTGAGTCACCTCGCGCGCGAGCTCTCCGAACGGAACGTGATGACAAGCCCCGATACGTTGGCCGCGGCAG
>JBNJEM010000136.1:0-13855 GCA_051745935.1 Planctomycetota bacterium | reverse complement strand
GGTCGGACTCGCTGCGGAGAAAGTCATCCGCGAGCGCTATATTTCCAGCGTCCCTCGCCCAGCGGAAGAAATTATATCATCATGCCGGTCTTCGGATCCCGCGAAGCAAGGATGTGGTTAATGAGGGCCCGGTCGTCATACTCGGCGTATTCGTTCCGCGGGTCCCATGCGAACAAATGGCGAGCAAGCTTCAGCTGGTCGTAGGTGCAGCAGGTCTCCTGGTTCACATTGGCCAATGAATTCTTACCCCTCGTCATGTTGCCCGTGACATGCCAACCCAGGACGTGCGGCTCGGAAAACCAATGCTCGCCTTCGCTGGTTCCGGCGGTACAATGGGTGCGATGGTTCACAACTTGATCCCAGAAGAAAGTGGTGATCCGCTGGTATTGCGGTCGCCCGGTCATGCTACTCGTGAACGGTTACACACCCTTTTTCGCATTCACAGCCAGTTGAACTTTCTGCCACGGCGTAGCAGGAATCTTTTTCAGCCTTTTCAACTGCTTCCCGTATCTGGCCTTTTGTGACCTTTTTCGGACTACGTTCAGCATCCAAAAGCAAATCAACTAATTGTGTGCGTTGCGATTCATCCTCAATTACCGCGTCATAGTGGCGATGCTTGGCAAAAACACAATCAGTCCGCCCCTCGTTTTGCTCTAACTTGATTGCACCAACCTCATGAGGTTGGATTGCCACTAGAAAAAGTTCGCCGCGTATACTCCCATGGTCCGGATTTCCCGCAACACGATTTGCATTTATTGCCACCGCGATTCTCATTAAATCTGAATCGTTTTCGATCCGCCAAACACTAATCGCGTCTGCGGAGTCAGCTTCAAATACGTCCTTGAGGATTTGTTGCTTAGTCTCCCAATCACTTCTCCGGCACACGCTGCGCACAAAGACAGGCGGCTCGACATCATCAAAGATCTTGTGGGCGGTGGCATGCGACATTTTGCGCGCAGGGTTTCATCTATTCAGCTTCAACTTCTTCCAACGACTCCTGGGCCACCTCCCTGATAATTGGCGACAGATCCTTTTCAGCCATCTGCTTTAGCCGAATGTTCGCGGATTCATCTCCAATGTCAGCCAGCGCATAAACGGCCGCCTCACGAATCGAAATACTCTTTGGATTGCGGGACATCATCATAATTAACGGCAAGAACTCATCCGTATGCCCTTGTCGGCACAGATACCCTAACGCACGAACAAGCGCAAACCAATAATCGTCGGTCGTATATTGTGTTCCACCGTTCGCCTGTAAAGCCTGGACAACACAATCTCTAATAACGCTCGGACCGAGGCGTGAAAGAATCCCAACAAAATCGTAGATACAATTGGCACTTCCGTTCTGTAAGATTAGGTACCCGGCCCAAGCTGCCTGCGACGATTTATCTTCGCTACTGGCAATTCGGTTAATGACTTCATTTGCGATTCGCTGTTTCTCCCGCCCCCATGCACTCAGCATGCGCTTAACCAGGTCATCAAACACGAATTCTTCATTACTCTCCGAAGATTTACTAGGCTGTTCCGACCCTTCGCACAGATGGAATTCTGGACTGCCAGTCGGAGACCTAGATTCGGAAGGACTACAGCTAAATGCGCCAAAAGAATCCGTGGTGTTCGCTTCGAATGGGGCGGGGTGGCGTCTCTTAGTGGCTATGCTCATCAATTTCTCCAATCATCGACGAAACAATGTTGTTACTCAAACTGACATCCTCTTCGAACCCTCTCGCGATCATCCTAACCTTGTCCACGTCCGGTACTTCCCTGTGTAAGTTTGTTGAGACTTCAATAGTCCCTAATCGCTGCATCGCCCGTATGTTTAGAAGTACACCTTCGGCTAGTTCCAGCCGGCACGACCAACCGGTCTCTCGTACTGTTTTGTTGTACTCCTTTTTCAAGGCAGCAGAATTCAATTCACCAATTTGAGGCAATCGCAATCCGTCAATAGACTCCGATCGATACTCTAAATTGTGGCCTACAGCCGACAACGGCGTATGGGGCAAATGTTCTAAAACCCTAGCAGCGAGCGTTGCTGGGTTTTCATGTTGACTGTCAATCTTTAGACGAGAATCTGTAACATGCCACCGAAAAGCGCCGGTCGAAAAACGAAAACCAGGCCGGTCTTTACCTCCGACCTCGAATTCCACTTCAGTCTTCGTGTCCATAGGTTCCACAATCCCGACCTTCTGGAGCCAATCAGGTAAGATTATGCGTGGGTTGAACGCACCAACAATAACAACATTGCGTGACTGTAAATTCAAGGGCATTCGGTGTTTCCGTGAGCTCTATACTTGTTGGAGAACATATCCCGGCTACTGTGTCTAGTGCTTTTTGCTCGTGTCGTCAATTCAAGTATTCATCGGATAACTAGGGTTTTCAAGTAGAGGGCAAGACCTCCAGACAGCCCTAAATGCTTAGCCGGACTCATTTTCGGTAAATCTACAGTTCGAATCGTTCCGAGTCGAGGGGGCACCACTATCTGTTCAACGTGGCAGCGACAATCCACTTGCAAAGACGCGAACGACCAGGATAAGGTAGGGTACGCGTGCGAGAGGCATTTGGGCCTGCTTTCCTTCGCGCGGCGTTCGTGGCCACGCAATCCGCGTTGTGGATGAAGGGCGCCTTTTTCACCGACGGCAATTCGTACAGGCCCTACCAAAATTCGGCTTTTGCTTCCACGATCCACAACACAAAACCTTGGATGGCGGGAAATCCGAATGGTCTTCTTATGGCTCCTTCGTTCCATCCAGTACGAGAAAAAGAATGAAAAACATGTTGCGTTGTCCGTTAAGAGCCCTGTTCGTTGTTTCGGTGTCCGTGGCGGCAACCACCGCGAGAGCCGAAGACTGGCCTACCTACCGCAAGGACGGTGCCCGCTCCGGGATCACCAATGCGCGGCTGGATTTTCCGCTGGGGACGGCGTGGGTGCGGCACATGCCGCGGGCGCCACGACCAGCCTGGCCCGAAGCGGGGCGCGCGTTTTCCGTTTTTGAGTTCGACTACGCCTTCATGCCG
This sequence comes from Planctomycetota bacterium, assembly GCA_051745935.1. Classification (GTDB taxonomy): domain Bacteria; phylum Planctomycetota; class Planctomycetia; order Pirellulales; family Pirellulaceae; genus JBNJEM01. The sequence continues at coordinate 10,840 of JBNJEM010000136.1, read as the reverse complement.
GTGGTGGCCGATGGCTTCGTCTATTTGTCCAGCTCCGCCGACGATTCGGTGTATGCCATGGATGCCAGCGACGGTTCCGTGCGCTGGGTGTATACCACCGGCGCGCCGGTACGCTTCGCGCCCCACATCGCCCATGGGCGATGCTATTTTTCCAGCGACGACGGCTGGGTATACAGTCTGGACGCGAAGACGGGCGAGGTGATCTGGACGTTTCGGGCGGCCCGCGACAATCGCATGTTGATCGGCAACGATCGCGTCATTTCGCGGTGGCCCTCTCGCAGCGGGGTGCTCGTGGACGGGAACACCGTCTACGTGGTCGGCGGCATGTGGCCCAGCGAAGGCGTGGTTCCCTATGCATTGGATGCACACACCGGTGAGGTGCAATGGCGCAACGATACGATCAACGCGCTGTACCTGGCTTATCCGCACGATGGGCTTTCCCTTGGCGGGCCCACCTCCCAGGGCTACCTGCTGACCGATAGCAAGACGCTGGCCATGCCCACCGGCGAGAGCTCACCCGCCATGTTCAGCGCGGAAACCGGCGACCTGGTCCATTGGGACGCCCGTGGGGCCGGTTCAACCTGGGCGACGCTGATCGATGGGTTCGTGGCCACGCCCGCTCGGGCCTGGCAGCCGGATTTGCCGACCCGCCTGGGAGAGATGGAGTTGATCCAGCCCGATGGCCTGGATTTTTACAGCCTGGAAGGGGGTCGCGGCGATTACGGGAAGTGGAACCGCTACGATGATCTGCCCGATAGTCCACGCGAGGGCACGCGCCGCCAGCGTGGACAAATCGCTCCCATCGGTGGCCGTAACCGCGTCGTGTATACCGGCGACCGCTTTTATGCTTCCGGCATGGGCGAGCTGGACGCGGTGGACTGTTCAGGCGACGATCTGAAACGATTGTGGAAGATCGAGCACGAGCGCATTTACAGCCTGGCGTTGGCGGATGATGTCCTGATTGCCGGTTCGGACGGCTTTGTATCGGCGATGAAGACCGAAAACGGCGAAGAGATCTGGCGCGGCGGCGTGGATGGGCAGGCGCGCGGGTTGGCCATTGCCGGGGATACGTTGTATGTTTCCACGGAACAGGGAACGCTGTATGCCTTCGCGCCGGGACATGAATTGGCTCCAGCGAGGCGGCGTACCGCGACGAAGCCGCGAGATCCCGAAGGTTTCGCCCTGGTGGTTGGAAGCATGGATACGACGGCGGCGGAACGTCTGGCCGCCGAACGGAACCTGCACGTGCTCGTCCTGCTCCCCGATGATCCATCCGTGCAAGAAGCTCGCGAAAGACTGCTGCTCCGCCACGAGGAATACTGTTATGGCCACGACGTCGTCGTGCACCAGGCGCCGGAGGACGGAACGCTCCCCTATGGCGACTATTTCGCGAGCGAGGTGCTGGTGGTCGGCGGTGCCGAAAACATCCGGCCCTCGGAGATGTATCGCGTCGTGCGTCCCATCACGGGACGGATGCGGTTCGTGGACATGAACGAGCGGCAAATCGATGAATTCGCGCGACGCGCCGGGATTCCCGAAGAGGAACGTCAGGGCCATGTGGTCAATCGCGGGCGGCTTGATGGCGCGTTCGATTGGGATTCCGAGACGGGCGTGGACGAGCGGGTCTCCTGGCCGCTCGAATTGCACTGGTTCGGCGGTGTCGGCCGCCAGCGCATCCTGTCCCGGCACAGGACGCATCTTCCCCCTCCGGTCCCGGCATCCGGGCGTGTTTTCAATCCGGGCGACGGCTATGTCATGGCGGTGGATGCCTACACCGGCAAGCAACTCTGGAGTTATTACGCGCCGGGCTACGGATACGTTGCCGCCGATGACAACTACGCCTATATCAGCATGGGCGATCATGTCATGCAGGTGGATGCGCAAACGGGTAGGCTGGACAAGATATACGGCAATCCGGAACCACGGGTGTTTTCGCTGGATCGGATTCAAGAATTCCGGTCGGAATCGGAGGACAAACAATACGGAGGTACGATTGCTGTCGCGAAAACCGATGCCGCCGTGGAAATCAGGCTCGGTTCGAAAACCCCAGCGCGGGCTGATCGGGACGGCTGGGTGATGTGGTTTGATTTTCGGTCCCCGGAAAAGCGGTTGCTTCCGTCCGGGACGGGCAGGTTTCCCCTCATTGTGGATCTCAAGCGGGGACGCATGCGCCGCTTTGACGGCTTCGAGAACACGTCAATTCCCGCCGTGGACCTTCAGCGCGCGGCGGAGGGTTACGTGTTGCGCATTCCCCATGCCGAAATCAAGAAACTGACGGGGCGCGTTCCCGACACGTTCGATATGTCGGCGGAGATAGCGCTTCACGAGCGGGAGGGCTATCAGCACCGCCGGTATTACGGTGCCCCGATCACCCGGCGACGTGACCCGTGGCGCGCCGGCACGGCGACTTTTGTGTTGAGCGGAGAAGCGCGGCCCGAAATGGCGCCCATGTCCCAGGTGGCCCGAAGCGATAAAGACGACCTGCCTGGCCATGCTCGTCAGTGGGGGCGAGTCCCGCAATTCAAACGGCATGATGGCAACATACCGCGGCTGCCGCTCATTCCCGAGGGACGCGAAGAGCTGGCCACGCGCACGGATCCGATTACCGGTGACGAGGGCGACCTGTTTTTCCTCCGTGGCTACGGGTGCGGCGGAACGGTGGCGTCGTCCACGATGAACCTGATGCGGTCCGGCACGGTGGGCTTGTATGACCTTGCGGATGACAGCGGGATGCGCAACTTGCCCGGCACCCGTCCTGGGTGCCGGATCACGTTATCTCCCTCGCTGGGGATGCTGGTTTCCCTCCAGGGAACCGGCGATTGTTTCTGTCCGTACAACTTGCCCACGAGTCTGGCCATGGCGCCGGCGCGCCAGCGGAGCAACGAGGACTGGGCGGTCTTCATGGACCAGGAGCGGGTGGATAGAACGTGCCAACTTGGACTGAACTTCGGCGCGCCCGGGGACCGCCGCGACGAGCAGGGGTTCCTTTGGCTGGGGTATCCGAAAGACCGGACCATGTTCTCCACGGGCGGCGCGAGGGGCGAGTTCCCGCAAACCATTGCCTTGCCGCTTGACTTGGACGTGGCCGCGAGCGGCGGACCGTACCGCGTTAATGCGGACCGCGTGACCATGGAGAATACCAAGCGGCCCTGGATTGCGGCTTCCGGCATCGAGGGGATACGAAAGCTCGCCCTAAGCCTGGTGCATCATGATCCGCTCACCACCACCCTGGCGTCGCCCGTCGCCACGCCGCCGCGCATTGACGGACAGTTGGATGATGACGCATGGACGGGGGAGCCCGGAATTCCTGTTACCGGGGATGATCCAGGGGGCATCACGGACAATGGACGGGTGCGGGTCAGATGCGACCGCGAGAACATGTATCTCTCCTTCTCCCGTCAAGCCCAGGTGGAACCTGGCACCGCCAAAGGGCGCCGTGGAGTTCCCCGAGCCTGGGATCCGGACACGTGCTTCAACGTATTCTTCAAGGACACCGAGCGTTCCGCCTATGCCCGGTTTCGGGTCATGATGGACGGCGGCATGTCGAGTCAGGCGGCCAGCAACTTGGTGCCCGTGCCATTGATGACAAACGTCACCGTTGATGCCATGCCCACCGACTGGCGTGACCGGGGGGCGGAGATTGCCATGGGGAAAGCTCACGGCGCGATGCGGCTGGGATGGACCGACAAGGGGTTGGCCGTGCTGATGCAGGTTCCCGTCGAGCCGGAAAGAGATTTTGGCCATGGTCTTCGGGCGCAGTTTGTCAACCTGGATCAGGAACGAATTGTGGAGCTGGTGGTCGATAGGGAAGCGGGGACCGCCGAAGTCATTCGCGGCATGGTTGGTGACGTTGAACCCACGGTGTTCGACGACCTGGGAACCACGCCGCGGCAGCGCGACCTGAACCGGCTGCGTGAATTCGAAGACATCGACACGGAGGTCGCCGTGAGAAAGAGCGATGGCCACATGCTGGTTGAGACTCTCGTTCCGCTGGCCCCCCTGAAACTGGAAGACAGGGACAATCCTTCCATGGGTTTCCAGCTTTCCGCGTTTGATCCCGAACATGGGGACCACAACATTAGCATGGGTTCCGGGGCGCGTAGGGATTTATTGAGCAGCGGCAGTCTGCTCACTCTGGTGGCGAGCGCCGCCGACGCGCCGAGCCGGAAGGTGACGACGGAAAGCATCAAGAACGAATGGTATGGCAAGCTGTGGACCTTCAACGCGACGCGGCGCGACATTCCCGAAACACAATGGAACAGCGCCGTTCATGTGGAACCAAGGACGTTCCGCGTCGAGGCAGCCATTCCACTGCGGCTTCTCGCGGCGATGGACCTGTCCCTGAATCGCTTATTGGCACACTTTAGCACGCAAGGCAATACCTCCTTCAAGCTGGATGAACTCCAAAACCGCTTCAGGTCGCGCTCCGTGCGCATACACAGCGAAGGGACCACGGTTGAGCCCGTGCCGTATACCCTGCGATTGCATTTCGCGGAACTGGACGATATCGGACCGGGGGAACGTGTGTTCGACATCAAGATTCAGGGGCGTACCGCGGTGGAGGATTTCGACATCGCGCGGGAAGCCGGAGGAACGCGGCGGGCGGTCTTTAAGGAGTTTCGTGTTACCGCCGACCAGAATCTGAATATTGAATTCGTTCCCCGTGTGGGCGAGCCGTGGATCAGCGGATTGGAACTGCGTCGGAGTGTGCGATGACGGCATGGAGGAGGTGAACGAACCTCATGCAGTGGATGCCCCGCTGTTTCAAAGGTAAAAGGGAGCCGCCCTTCGTGTAGATCGGGGGCCAGGCGAAATCAACAAGATAAAGGAAAGGTCGATTGTTGTCACGAGCTTCAAAACGACGGGGAACAAAAAATGGACGGGAGAATGGATAAACCCGAGTTGTGCATTGGCGGCGACAATCGGAAGTAGACCGCGACCGTCCATGGGACTGAGCGAATGTTCTGGGTAGCTGGCGGGCCACGGCACATCGGCCGCCTGAAGCACGGTCGGCATGATACGGTGGGCGTGATGTCCATGACGGGGCCCCCGTTGGTGGGCCAGCGAGGCGGGCTTGGTCCGCAGGGGGCGGGCCAGTGGACAATCCGCGGCACGGGCACTTCTCGCGCGGCTGGGCTCGAGGCTGAGCCAGCAGAAGGGCTGGTTCGCGGATGCGGTAAAAGGTGTCAGGAAGGCCTTGGTCATAACTTGGTCCGCGCGAGACCAGAGGAAGAGTATTGGTTCACTATATGGGCTCCTGAGAAGGGGCCACCATTTTACCCCATTTGAAGCCCCAAACCTGGACTTGTCCAAGATCAAGTCATGCCGACACTGCTAGCATCCGACGACCTTGCGACCCAGGCCGTATTCGCGGTCAACTGAATTCGCGCGGGTTCCAAAATCGGCCATCTTCGCACCGCGCGAATGAAGCAGACCACGACTGTGCTTGTTCGGACTTAGGCAGCTTACTGGACGCCTGCGTAGGCCTCCCTCGGTATTCGCACCAAAGGACGAAAGGGAACACGGGAAGCGGGGGGGTATTGGGGAACAATAAGCGGCTCAACAGACGCAAGGGATTCTAGAAAACGGTTCCTGACACCGTTTTCACCTGAAATATATTTTCCGAGAAAGGTCACGCTCACAGTGCGAGATAATACACCAGCCGAACAATTCGTTGAGCCGCGGGAGCAAGAATTGGAGAAGCACCCCTGGGAGCAGTTGGGAGAGCTCGTCGAGTCGGGGACCGTCGACGAGGTTGACCAGTTTTTGGAATCGCTGCCGGCGGGGGAAACGGCACGGGCGGTCAGCCGGCTCAGCGAAGAAGAGCAAACGCGGCTGTTGACCCGCCATCCGGCCGATCAAGCAGTCGAGCTGATCCAAGGGGTCTCCGAAGCCCAGGCCGCCGAACTCATCCAGTTGCTGCCTCCCGCCGACGCCGCCGCCATCGTCGACCAGATGGAAAGTGACGAGCGGGCCGACCTGCTGGCCGAGTTGGGCGACAAAGAGGCTGAAGCGATCCTGGCGGAGATGGACCCGGCTGAAGCCGCCGACGTCCGCCACCTGGTCCGTTATGAAGCGGAGACGGCCGGTGGGTTGATGATCACCGAGTATCTCTGCTACACCGACGACCAAACGGTCCGGGACGTGCTTGACGACTTGCGGGCCAATGCCGAGCAGTATACCGGCTACTACGTCCAATATGCATATGTCGTGGGCGCGGGACAACGGACCGAGGATTCCCCCGGCGTGTTGACGGGGGTGCTTCGCCTGCGCGATCTGCTGCTCTCTCCCAGTCATCGCCCCATCTCCGAGATAATGATCCGCGACCCGTTGGCCGTCCGCGTCGGCGCCGAGCTGGACGAACTGATGCATTTCTTCGATCGGCATCATTTCTTCGGCGTTCCCGTGATTGATGCCGAGAACCGACTGGTCGGCGTCGTCTGCCGCCACGATGTTGAAGAAGCACTAGCGGGCCGAGCCGACGACGACATTCTCAAACTGCAGGGCATTGTCGGCGAAGAACTCCGCACGATGCCGCTTTCGGTTCGAGCCGGTCATCGGCTGACGTGGCTATCGGCGAACATCGTGCTGAACCTGATTGCGGTCAGCGTGATTGCGTTCTACGAGGCCACCTTGGAAGCCGTCATCGCCTTGGCGGTTTTCCTCCCCTTGATCTCCGACATGGGCGGCAATGCCGGCGTGCAGGCGATCGCCGTCAGCATCCGCGAACTGAGCCTGGGGTTATTGAAGCCGTACGAATTGATGTGGGTCGCATTGAAGGAGGCTTCCGTCGGGCTGGTCAACGGGCTCGTTTTGGGGATTCTCGTCGGACTGGCCGGTTGGATTTGGCAGCGGAACGTCTACCTGGGCCTGGTCGTCGGCGGGGCGATGATGCTCAATACCGTTATCGCCACGATCGTCGGTGGTGCGATGCCGCTGATCTTGAAGCGGTTCAACGTGGATCCCGCGCTGGCGTCGGGCCCGTTGCTGACGACCGTCACCGACATGACCGGCTTCTTCTTGGTCCTCAGCTTCGCCACCTTCGCCCTCTCGCGACTCGTGTGACGATTCAAATTCAAACCGCAACATGAGAAGAAGGGAGACCAGCGCGAGCTTCTCCGCGCTCTAATCCCGGTTCTTGTCGATCGCCCACGGTGCTTGGCGGCAGAGAGAATTCCCGTGAGTTGAACGAGACGACCTGAACGATACGCCCTGGAGTCAGGACCGCTCTTTCCTCTTGGCCTCGCGGAAAGCCGGGGGGTTGTCCAACGTGAAGAGAACAACTTCCTCGCCGGTGACGGTGCTGATGTCATGATGAAGGCTCAACACCTTGCTGCCAGTAACCTCCTCAACCATTGCCTCCATGGCCCCCCGTGCCGTTTCGAGCAGATGGGTGCGCACCTGCTTGAGCAGGTCGCGCCCTTTCTCGGCCGGCAGCGAGGTGACGAGATGCTGTTCCGCGGCGGTCAGAACACCCTGCAGACGAACCACGAGTAGATCGCCGACCAGGTAGGCATGGATATCCTTGGGCCCCCGGCCCATGTAGTCCTGCTCAAAGCGACGAATGCCCTCGGAAATGGCGGCTTCGAGTTCTCCCTGTGTCTTCATAGCAACTCCAGCCATGCGGCCCGTGTGGAAAGGCGGGGACGAAAGCCCCAACTTCAGCGCCGGGCACGAATCGTCCACCTCCTGGTGTTTCGGGCAGTAAGCTACCAACGGGGGACCAAGGCGCCAATCCCCCTTGCTTTTCTGGCCTCGAGTCCTATGATAAACGTGAGAGTGAACGGGGGGCCAAGGCCAGCTGTGCTCTCGGATTGGCTGGAAGTGGTGGTCGGATGACTAGATAAAGGGCAACCCGGCTTGGGTGCGGGGGGCTCGTTGACGAGTAAGCCGACGTGGAAAAACAGCTGGGTTTTTTTCCACGTCGGTTTTTTTTGTGCCCAAAACGAAATGACGTGCGCCGGCCGACAACGTGCCCTCCAGCGAACGTGCCCTCCAGCGATTGGATCCGGGCGGCGTTGGACGAGTCACCCACGAAAAGTGAATTTCGCGCATGCGCGTGCGATCGCGAAACAACGCGAATCGGCCAAGCCATTATGCACGGTGTTTCCTAGCATGCGCGGCTATCGAGACCGTGAACTACTTACTACTGATTGGGGGCATCAGCCGCGCTTTTGGCGGTAAAGATTGCTCCTCGGGAGTGCCATGCGATGAAAATCCTGCTCGTTTATCCGGCCACGCCGGAAACATTCTGGAGCTTTAACTATGTGCTGCGATTTGTCTCCAAACGCGCCGCCTTCCCACCACTGGGCCTTTTGACAATCGCCGCGATGTTGCCGGCGGAGTGGGAACTCAAGCTGGTGGATGAAAACGTGAACCGGCTCACCGACGATGACCTGCGTTGGGCGGACTACGTCATGGTGAGCGGCATGATCGTGCACAAAACATCGGTGTTGAAAATCGTCGATCGCTGCCACCGTCTGGGGACGCCGATCATTGCCGGAGGGCCGCTTTTCACGACCGGTCATTCGGCCTTTCCCGACATCGACCATTTCGTGCTGGGCGAAGCGGAAGAACTCATGCCGGAGGTCGTCGAGGACATGCGCCGGGGAACGGTCCGCCACATGTACAAAGCGTCCAGCCGGCCGGACATCTCGCACGTTCCGTCACCCCGCTGGGACCTGATCGACATGCGCAAGTATGTCACGATGTCGGTCCAATTCTCGCGGGGTTGCCCGTTCGACTGCGAGTTCTGCGACATTATCGTCATGAACGGCCGCGTTCCGCGCACCAAACCGCCCGCCCAATTGATCGCCGAACTAGAGGAACTCCGCCTACGCGGGTGGAAGGGCACGGTTTTCGTTGTCGACGACAATTTCATCGGCAACAAACGGAAAGCCAAAGCGATGCTCCGAGACCTCATTCAATGGCGAACGCGGACCGGGGCCAAGATGGGATTCATGACGGAGGCCTCGGCCAACTTGGCGCACGACGCCGAACTCTGCGACCTCATGGTGCGGGCCGGCTTCAAGAAGGTTTTCGTCGGATTCGAGACCCCGTCGCTCGAGAGCCTGAAGGAATGCCGGAAAATGCAGAATTGCAGCCAAGACCTCGTGGAAACGGTGAAGACGCTGCAGCGCGCGGGCCTGCAGGTCATGGGCGGGTTCATCGTGGGATTCGACAGTGACCCGATGGACATTTTCCAGCGCCAGTTCGAGTTCATTCAACGTTCCGGCGTCGCCACGGCCATGGTAGGGCTTTTGACTGCCCTGCCGGAAACGCGGCTTTACCGCCGGTTGACCGAAGAAGGACGAATCGAGACGGACAGCACCGGAAACAACACCGAAGCCGCCTTCAATTTCCGTCCTCGATTAGACCGGGACTTTCTGGTCAACGGGTACCGCGAACTCATGAAAGAGCTGTATCAGCCGCGGAACTACTACCGGCGGATTCGCACGTTCTTGGAAACCCACAAGCCGCAAGGCCCGCGGCTCGCGATTTCGTGGACCGAAGTCCAAGCGTTCCTGAAATCCCTATGGCTCCTCGGGTTCTGGCACCGCGGCCGTCTCGCCTATTGGCGATTCTGCATCACCGCACTGCTCAGACGGCCTCGGCTGTTCCCCGTGGCCATCGAGCTCGCGATCATCGGGCATCACTTCCGGCGAGTGGCAAAGCTGCTGTGAGGTTCGCCCGAATTGAGCCCGACTCCCGTCCGGTCAGCTCCGGCTCGATCCTTCGCGCGGACCCTCACTGATACCGAGCACTTTCACGGCCCGTCCGTTCCTTTCCACGAACGGAACGAATCATTCAAAACGTCAACACGTCATGGTCACTTTGCAGGAATTCCGTCAATGGAGGTCCCATCGGCTTGACTTCGATACCCAGCCCGCGAAGCGACTCCGTCACGCCGTACGAATCGGCACAGACAACGCAGGCCTGGACATTCACGCCGTCCGCCATCATCGCCTTCACCTTCGCCTGCAGGTCTTTATCAGCCGCTAGAAGTCGAGCCGAGGGGCCCCAAACAACCAGTCGTACCTCGTCGAACCAATCATTCTTCTTGGCGGCGTGCGTGTACATCAGGCATACGCGATGCGCCACCTCGGGATCGCTACTGGTCCAAACCACCGCCAGTCGCGAGATGGCCGGGGATGCGTCGGAGGCGGTTTCCGCCTCTCTGGCCAGGATCGTGGCCACGAAGGCGGCCAGCAGAATCGATGCGGCGATAAATACGAGTCGTTTTCCGCGCATGGGGCAGGCTCCTTACGGGGATAGAGTGTGGCGTTCTTGCGCAATGGTCGCTCCGACCAATGTCTTCATCGACTCAACGCAAGCGTTGAGCGGTTCTTCTTGCTTCCGAAGCCTGGACATCATAATGCCGCCCTCGACCGTCGAGACGATCATTTGCGCCAACTGGTCCGCCGGAATGTCCGCCCGAAACTCTCCAGTCTTCTGCCCGGCTTGGATGACCGCCTCGATCTTCTCGGTCCACTGCCGGAACACTTCAGTCACGCAATCGGCATAGCGACTGTCGGCATCGCTCATCTCGAGGGCCGTATTGCCGAACAAGCACCCGCCCACAAAACGTTTGCGGCGATGCTTATCGAGTGCGTATTCGAAGAATCTCCGAAGGCTCTCGGTTGGCGACGCGGCCGCGAGCGCCACGTCGAGCGACCCCAGAAATCTCGTCTTCGCGCGTTCGAGAACCGCCAGGGCGAGGTCGTCCTTGCCGGGGAAGTGGTATATTTCAGGCGGTTGGATTTTTCGGGGTGGAAAGCTGCCCGACGCAAGCCGTCCTCCCGTTGGTCGGACTCGCGGCGGAGAAAGTCATCCGCGACCG
>JBNJEM010000135.1:0-13873 GCA_051745935.1 Planctomycetota bacterium | reverse complement strand
CCACCCAATCTAGCACGTCAAATCACGAATGCAAGCATTTTTCCACGAAAACTTTTTTCCTGATGTCTTAGCCGCGCGGCGTCGCCGCGCGCCAATTAGCGGAGCCGGCGGAAGACAGCCAGCGTCTACGTGGAGCGGGATGGCGGGATCTCGGTCCATGTTCCCGGCGAGCTGACCATGCCGCAGATCGAGCAGTTGATCGAGAGCAAGCGATGCTGGATCTATCGCCATGTGGCGGAGTGGCGAGATCTAAACGCCACCCGGGTCGAGCGTGAATACGTGAACGGCGAGGGTTTCCTGTACCTGGGCCGCACGTACCGTCTGAAGTTGGTTGAGCGGCAGGATGTCCCGCTGAAGCTCAAACACGGCTACTTCTGCCTGCGCACCGATGGCCGCCGCGTCGAAGCTGCAGACGAAGCGTTCAAGGAGTTTTATCGGCGGAAGGGCAGGCAGCGAATCCCTGATCGAGTGGCTTACTACCGAACGCGGATGGGTGTCGAGCCAAAGTCGGTTCGCATCCTGGAACTCAAGAACCGTTGGGGCTCCTGCTCGCGAGGAGGCAACCTCAATTTCCACTGGCGCTGCATGATGGCCCCCGCGACCGTGATCGACTACATCGTCGTCCACGAGCTCGCCCACCTCCGCCACCTCAACCACACCCGCGAGTTCTGGAACATGGTCGATAAGATCCTCCCCGACTACCAGGACCGAAAAGAGTGGTTGCGGATCAACGGGGCGGGGATGGGCTTGTAGTCACTTTGCATCCATACGGTTGCGCCCGACGGGATGACCGATATTTTTCTGGACGCTTGGATTGGCTTTACCGCGGAAGAGTTAATCAAGAGGGGCAAGATGACCGTGGATTTCTACCGCGACAAATTCAGGGACATTATGGAAGCACCAAGACTGCTTGGCGGGGTTCTACTTTTTGATGATACTTCCTTGGTTGGTTCTCGCGTCAACTACAACGCGAATGACGGCTGCAAAATCACACAGGCCTTGGGGGCACTGCCGAAACTGGCCGTTGATTCCGGCTCGACCGACGAAAAATCGACCTTTTACAGCCCGTAACAAAACCGACCTCTCGCTTCCAAAACCCCTTGGATCACGCGACATCGGCACGGTTTTGTTCTGGGTTCCAAGCGCCACGGGGACTGAGGATTTCGACCCTCAATCGTTTGCACAAATGCTTGCACGGAAAACTGGCCCGCCCTGTCAATCGCAGTCACATCGGGGCAAGACAGCAACCAAACAGGGGGCACGAGAGCAGGCCGAAGAAATCGACGTAAGTTCAATCCCTGTCAAAGAAAAACAGCCGCTGTCATCTGTTGACAACGGCTGTCGAAAGTCGGGGCGACTGGATTTGAACCAGCGACCTCTGCGTCCCGAACGCAGCGCTCTACCAGCCTGAGCCACACCCCGAAGTAAAGTCGAACGACGCCGCCGCGAGAGAGCCTCTGAAGGGTGGCCCGCAGCGCATCCACCATGAGCGGTCGGGCAACGACTCCCCAACCATGCTTTATGCTACACGCTTTCCGACCACAGGGCAACTCGGCTTGGGCACGGTTTTTGCCACATCCAGAACCGGCAATTTGCCCTTCGGGACGACGATCCGGGAATTACGCGTGGAATCGGCCTTGTCAGGGGCCGATGTAAAAAAAGTCAGTATCTCTGTCTGTATCTCTCTAGCCCCCTGAAACAGAACACCAAACTGGTTGCCGCCGACCGCCCGAAATCCCCCCTGTTCTACCGGTCTACTAGTGCTTTGTCAGAGCCCAAATTCAGGGTGGGGCATTCCCGGGTTTGCCGGTGGAATCTTATACCGCTCGCGGATGAAGAAAGAGGCAAGCGGATATTCCGCGTTCTTCCGCTGCTTAGCCGTGCCCCCCTTCAATCACGCCCGTTCCGGTCACCCACCTGGTCCCCTTGGCCCTATCGGTTCCTTGGGTCCTTGGTTCAACGCACCCGGCAGGGGAGGGGGCCGTCATTTGAGCGGCCTGGCAGCACGCGTCCTTGAGTCCCGTCACCCGTCCGCGCTGCTGAGGCGCCAATCGACCAAATGGAGTTCAACATTCCGGCGTCCCCGGAATTCATTGATGACCGGCCGGTACGCGATGTCGATGGGCCCGGGCAGCTGAGCCAGTTCCTCGGCCCAATCGCCCTGGCCGAACGCCACGCTCCGCAGCGTGATGCCATGCTGGCTGATCTTGGCCGACATGTGCCGCTCACCGCCGCCAATCCGCCGCGGCTCCTCACCCAACACCACGCTACTGGCCGACAACACCGGCCGTGGATTGCCCGACCCAAATGGCGCCAATTGTTCGATCTGGGTGAGCGTTTGGAGCGTCAATTGGCTTAACGGCGCCTCCGCGTCGATTCGAACCTCGGCGACGCGATCCGCTTGCGCGATCTCGCGAGCCGCGTGCTCGCAGAATTCGGCGCGAAACGCCTCCAACTCATTTTCAGCGATCCGCAGCCCCGCCGCCGCCGCGTGCCCCCCGAAACTGATCAAGCGGTCACCGCAGGCGGAAAGCGTTTCGTGCAGGTCCAAGCCGATGGCGGTGCGCGCCGAGCCCGTACCCGGTTTCGCATCGGCCTGGTCGAGAGCGACCAACACCACGGGACAGTGATGCTTCTCCGCCAACCGGCCCGCGACAATTCCAATCACCCCCGGATGCCACCCTCGGCCCGCCAGCACCAACGCCGGCTCGTTTTTCGGATCGAACCGTTCCTTGATTTGCTTGGTCGCCGCCAATAGTACACTACGTTCCAAGCTCTCACGGCTGCTGTTGAGCTGGTGAAGGTAGTCGGCCAACGCTTTGGCCCGGCCGGGATCCTCCGTAATCAACAGCTCCACGCCCAGCTGCGCCTGTCCCAGCCGGCCCGCGGCATTCAAACGAGGCGCCAGCGTGAACCCGATGTCCTCGCTGGTCAGTCGCGGTTTCTGGTTCAGCTGAGTGACGTCCAACAGCGCGGCGATCCCCGGCCGCGGCTGCCGGTAGAGGCTGTTGAGGCCATGGTGCACCAGGATCCGGTTCTCGTCGATCAGCGGCACCACGTCGGCCACGGTTCCGATCGCGGCATATCCCATGGCTTCCATCAGAAAATCACGCATGTGGGAACTCACCCGCCGCGAGTCGCTGGCCCGTTGGCAGATGGCCCATGCCAGCTTGAACGCCACCCCCACGCCACAGAGTCCGCCAAACGGATAGAAATGGCCGGGCAGGCGAGGGTGGACCACGGCGGCCGCCGACGGCACCGCGTCACTCAACTCGTGGTGGTCGGTAATGATCAGCTCCAACCCCAATTCAGACGCGATCCGGGCCTCCCGGACGCTGGCAATGCCACAATCAACCGAGATCACCATCGATGTGTCGCGCCGCGCCAACTTCCGGAGGGCGTCCTCGTGGAGTCCGTACCCTTCCTCAAAGCGATTGGGGACATAATAGCTGACATTCGCGTGCAGCAGCCGCAAACAGCTGTAGAGCAACGCGGTCGAGGTCATGCCGTCCGCGTCGTAATCACCGTAAATGACAATGCGCCGTTTCGCTTGGATCGCCGCGTGAATCCGATCAGCCGCCTCGCCGGCGCCGGGCAATAAACCGGGGTCCCGCAAACCCGTCATCTTGTTGTTGAGAAAGATCTCCACGTCGTCCGGCTCCGTGACGCCGCGCGCCAGCAGCAGCTGGGCGACAATCGGTGGGATTCGCGCCCGTGACTCAAGGGCCGCTATCCGTACCGGATCGTGATTGTGGAACCGCCATCGCTTGCGCATGCCGTCCCTGACCTACTTGAGAATCCTAAGGAATCACTCCCAAACAACTTCCGCAATTCAACGCGCCTCCAAGTCATCCGGCACACTGGCTCCGCTCGCGATCCGCGTTTTCCGTGGAAGCAACGCGTCTTGCCGCTCGCTCAGTGCCACCCTCCGAAAGAAACTGCGGAAGTTCATTTTGAGCCGTTCCTAAAAAGCCATAACCCAACCAGTCCGGTTTCCCATCACCGAGAGTGTTTTGGAGCGGGAACGCCGTTTTGCCATGGGCCGGAAAAAGCCGAAACGAAACCATTCAGATTTTCCAGCACGGGGCCATCGCGCACCGCCCGCCTTACTTTTTCTTCTGGGTGTGGATCGTATGCTTGCGAAGCCGCGGGCAGTACTTCTTCAGCTTCAGTTTTTCTCCACCCGACTTGCGACGGAGGCTGTAGTTGTAATCGCCAGTCTCCTGACACACCAAGAACACGGTCTCGGCCTTTTTCTTGCTCGCTCCACTTTTTGCCATCTCAACAGTCCTCGCATTGATTTCAATGATGCTCTCAGACGCTCTTGGAACCCATAACAAAACCACGCACATTTCCCATATCCAAGGGATTTTGGAAGCAAGAGCTCGGTTTTGTTACGGGCTGTTAAATGCTCTTATCCGTGCCCGAACCCGGTAAGCCGCCACGTCCCAGCGACCCTGCCTTCACCGGCGGTTCCGACGGATGCCTGGTCAGCTCCGGTTCACCTTCACATGACGCCACGCGGACTTACCCCCCCGTACCGCCGCGGCAACAACATCGTTTCCCGCCGCGAGTCCGACCAACGGGAGGACGGCTTGCGTCGAGCAGCTTTCCACCCGGACCAATCCGTCCGCGTGAAGTATATTATCCAAACGAACCCAGCTGCCTGGAAGGGGGCGCTGTGAGGGAACCGTTCACCCTCGCACTGTCGATCCGAACACTCACGGGCATCGTTAGTGCTTTGGCACGCCTTGATCTTCGCGTTGGGCCGTACGGGCTCCATTATCGCAACCTTGGCAAGTGGGCGCGAGAACACGGGCAGAGCCGAGGCCCTATTCGCGGTCAACTGAATTCGCGCGGGCCCGAAAATCGGCCATCTTCGCACCGCGCGAATGAAGCCGACCACGAATGTGCTTGTTCGGACTTAGGCAGCGTACTGGACGCCTGCGTAGACTTCCCCCCGCATTCGCGGGCCTCGCTTCAAACACTGGGCACCTCCCCACCCACGCCGTGACGATCATCAGCGGTGCTCCGGGCGCCATGATGCCCCCCCCGGATGGCAGGGCGGACCCACGGATGAAGAAAGGGAAGAAGCCGCGCGGCTTTTTTGCATGCGCGAGCCCCCTCCGCCGTGTTCCCTTTGGTTGTTTCGGTCCCTCAGGCCCTTGATCCGACGCGGGCAAGGATGCAAGGCGCAACAACAACGGGCTACAAGGACATGGAGTTTTTCCCTGCCTCAGTATAGGGGGGTGCCTCGGGAAGCGGTGAGGGGGGCTCGGGCGTGGCGGGATCCCCCCCTTGACTTCGCGCCTGGGCGTCAGAGAGCTGAATACCTGAGTGGCAGAGCACGCGAAACGGTTATGAAATGTTGCCAGGAAGCATAAGTTAATACAGAATGAGAGTAAGGTGGTTGGTGCTTGGTTACGGCTGAGTGTGGGGTGCTACTCTACGCCGTGAACCAAACGATTTGGCACCGGGGTATTTTAACCTCCAATACAAGTGTTTCGTGGAGTTTCTGGGGGCACCAGCAACTGGGTCGGCAATGCGGAGTAGGCAGGTGATAGCGTTGCTTACATTCCGAAGTGCGAGATTCGGAAATCCCGTAACTTTTTAGCGAACTGAAGTAAGGCTCTTCCGGGCAATGAGGGTTGGACAACGGCCCTTTGGAGCGTGCAGGCCGCCGTCCGCCGTCATGATCCCTGCCGATTCCAACGCATGGACGAGCGGACTCTGGCCTTGCGGTTAAACGGGGTACGTCATAAGGGCTTTGTGATCACGAAGCTAGGATTCTACTTCAGACGGCTAAAGTGTCACGTTTTTTCTAATTTGGAGCAGTTAACCATGGCAAGCGACTCCCGAGTCCCGGCTCCCGAAGGCGAAGCCGTCCGGCCTCCAGCGGGACATTCCGCTCCTGATGGGGATGGGGACGGTGTGGCAGAGCGCGAGACGGTTGAAGCCGATGAGGCGGTGGCGCAAGGCGAGCAGGGAGGTGTTGCCGGGGAGAAGGAGTCCGGAGCAGGGTGGGGAACCGCCCTGTTGTCCAAGCTATCGCACAATCGGTTCGTATTATTCAATGCCGTGCCCAGCTGGATGGTCAGCATGCTGGTGCACGCGGTACTCATTATGATCCTGGCGGTCGTCACGATGCCCCAACGTCGGCCGGAGCAGCGGATTGTGGCGGTGTCCAATCCGAGCGAGCTGGAAGAAATTGAAAAACTCGATCAGGAAGAGATTGACCCGTTGAACGTGGAGGTATTCGAGGGCCAAGCGCCGGCGGAATTGACGGATGTCCGGACCACGACGGATGATTTGGACGTCCCCTCCTTGGACGACGTCAGCGCCGCGCCGGAGGAAATCACGTTGGAGGATTTTGGTGAAATGTCGGATCTGAGTGAGGCTTTGATGGATCGCGTCGGCGGCGGCACGGGCAGCGGGTTGGGGAAGATTCGCAGTGCCAGCGGGCGCCGTGCCATGGTGAAAAAGTATGGCGGGAGCGAGGGGAGTGAGGCTGCCGTGGCCGCCGCGTTGAAGTGGCTGGCCATGCACCAAATGCAAGATGGAGGTTGGTCTTTCGATCACACGAAAGGAGCGTGCCGAGGACGCTGCTCGCATCCTGGCAAGATCAAGCCCGCGCGAAACGGCGCCACGGCCATGGCCTTGCTGCCGTTTCTCGGGGCGGGCCAGACGCACCAGCAAGGGAAGTACCAGGAAACCGTGGAACGGGGGCTCTCTTATCTGATTCGGGCGATGAAGCCGGGCAACGACATGGGCAGCTTGTGGGATGGGGGGGGGAGAATGTATTCGCATGGCATGGCGGCGATCACGTTATGCGAAGCCTATGCGATGACCAACGACCAGCGGCTGCTCCAGCCCGCTCAAATGTCACTCAATTTCATCGTCTATGCCCAAGATCCGGTCGGTGGCGGGTGGCGATACGAGCCGAACCCACCCGAGGGGGGTGACACGTCGATTTTGGGCTGGCAACTCATGGCGCTCAAGAGCGGGCACATGGCCTATCTACAAGTTCCCAAAAAAACGATTGTGGGGGCCTCCAGGTTTCTCGATTCCGTTCAGGCCGACAACGGGGCCAAGTACGGCTACACGGCGCCGGGGGATGGCTCGGGCACCACGGCGGTGGGGTTGTTGTGTCGCATGTACCTCGGTTGGAACCAGCAAAAGCGGGCCTTGGAAGCGGGGGTCAAATACCTGCACAACAGAGGGCCGACGAAGGACATGTACTACAACTACTATGCGACCCAAGTCATGCGGCACTACGGCGGCCAATACTGGGAAGACTGGAACTCGGAAATGCGCGACTGGCTGGTCGATCGCCAGGACAAAAAAGGGCACGCCACGGGAAGCTGGTTCATCCCAGGCGGGCGGCATAACGACAAAGGAGGCCGGCTCTACTGCACGTCGATGGCCACCATGATCCTCGAAGTCTACTATCGCCACATGCCAATTTACGGAAAACAGGCGGCGGAAGAAGAGTTCCCGCTGTGAGTTGCTTTGACTTCGGATGGGGAAGTGCAAGAGTTTTCCATACGCCACGCGTTCCAAAGTCACATGAGTGCGGTTTGTCATTGCGTGATGTATCAATGGTTTCGGTTGTAAAGCCGCGCGTGGTGCGATCCGTGCTCCCGGTGGTCGGTAATTAGAGCGGCAACTCCTTTTGGGATACCGATATTTGCATGTCCGGCAAGCCTACCGTGCCCAACACCGCGAAGCCCAAACGGGCTGAGTCGGCGCGCTCTCCAAAGGTTCGCCGTTCGCACTGGCCAACGCGCGAGGGTCCTTCACCATTTGAAGGAAAAATCGCGGACGGCGGGGACGCATTGAACGAGACGGACCGTTGGCGCGGCTTGTTCTCATTGCAGGGCTGGACCAGCGTGTTGATCAGTTTCGGGTTTCATCTGACCATGATCCTCGTGTTGTCGATGCTGGTGGCGTTCGTCCCCCGCGAGAACCGGCGCTCGCTGGTGGTCACCAGTGAGTTTGCCGACGAGGCTTCGGCACGGGAGTTGGACGCGTCACCGGTTGTGGTCCCCGAGGCGGCAACCAACGAATCGTCGTCCGCGGATATGCCGCTGGAGGGCACTTCGAATCTGCGATTGCCGTTGGAGGAATTGCTTCGGGGGCACGGACCGCCACGTCGCCAGGCGTCCCAATCGATGGAAATGTCCCCGGCGGATGCCTTGCGCCGGGGCTCGATGCGTGCGAGGGGCGGCGGCTTTGAGGCGCGGCGAGGTGCTTTGAAAGCTCGGATGCTGGCGGCGGGAGGCGGGACGCCCGAGACTGAACGGGCGGTTCAACAGGGGCTGGCCTGGTTGGCGGCTCACCAATGGCAGGACGGCGGATGGCGTTTCGATTTATCGGACGGCCCTTGCGGCGGACGATGCGGCCATTCCGGGACCGTCGCCACCTCGACCGGCGCGACGGGGCTGGCCCTGCTGCCATTTCTCGGCGCGGGACATACCCATCAGTCGGGCGAATATCGCGACGTGGTGCGAAACGGGTTGGAATACTTGACGAGCCGCATTGTGCAAACGCCCCGCGGGGCGGACTTGCAGGAGGGCACGATGTACGCGCAAGGCATTGCCACCATTGCCTTGTGCGAGGCCCACGCCATGACCCAGGATGTGACGCTGGGCGAGTCGGCCCAGCAGGCGATCGATTTCATCTGCTCCGCGCAGCATTCCGAAGGGGGGTGGCGTTACTATCCGGGTCAGCCGGGGGATACGACCGTCTTCGGCTGGCAGATGATGGCACTCAAAAGTGCCGCCCTGGGCGGCTTGGATGTTCCCGCCCGGAGCGTCACCCGCGGCGAAGAGTTCCTGGACACCGTCCAACTCGACAACGGCGTCTATTACGGATATGTGCGGCCCGACAAGGATCCAGGTCCCACCGCCATCGGCTTGCTGATCCGCATGTACACGGGATGGGACCGGAACGACCCGCGATTGATAGAGGGCGTGGATTATCTGGCCGCCCTCGGCCCCTCTCCGCACGATGTCTATTTCGACTATTACGCCGCCCAGGTCTTGCATCACTACGGCGGATCTCACTGGCTTAAATGGAACGAATCGATGCGTGAGCATCTGCTCGAGACCCAAGCCACGAAAGGGCACGAACGGGGCAGTTGGTTTTTCACGGACGAACACGGGTCCAAAGGTGGACGGCTTTACACGACGGCCATGTGCGTCATGATTCTGGAAGTCTACTATCGCCACATGCCGCTTTATGAAGACCGGGCCGTGAACGACGATTGGTGGTAGTGCTTCGTCGGGGGCCGTGAAACTAGGGCCAATTCGGTTCGCGTTTTTGCATGAAGGCTTTGACCCCTTCTTCGGCCGCTTCCGTAGTCCGGGACGTGGCGCTGACGGCCGCTCCCGTCGAGAGGTGCGTGCTGAGCTGTTCACCGATCGTTTCGTTCAGCATCTTTTTCGTCAGCTGCAATGCTTCGGCTGACGACTGAGCACACTGTTCCGCTTCAGCGTGGGCCGACGCCCAGATCAAATCCTGGGGAACAATCCGATGGTAGACGCCGACGTCCAAGGCTTCATCGGCTGCGATTAACCGACTGGTCAACAGAAGATTGGCCGCTTGTCCGCCGCCAATACGAAAAGCGAGCAATGGAGCGGAGAGCCCGGCGACAACCCCGCGCCGCGGTTCGGGAAAACCGAACCGAGCCTCTGACGTGGCCAATACGATGTCCGAGGCGAGCACCAACCCCGCGCCGGTCCCGACCGCCGGCCCGTTGACCGCCGCGATGATCGGCTTGGGGAACCGCAACATGTACTCGAGCAGTTTGCGGTACTGCATGGAATCCCGAGCCCATTGCTCCAACGCGTCATCCGTCCCATAGGTGGCTTGCATCTCCGCGATATCAGCGCCGGCGGAAAAGGCGTCTCCGGCACCGGTCAATACCACGGCCCGCACGTTTCGTTCTTGATGCAGGTCCTCAAGTGCCCCCTGCAATTGCAGCAACATCAGCCTCGATAACGCATTACGCTTGTCGGGACGATCCAAAACGATCGTGCCGCTGGGCTTGTGTACTTTAACGCGTACGGTGTTTTCCATCTAACTGAGCCTTTTCATAGCGGTATGCGAATTCCCATCACGTCGCGATCCTCGTGCACGCGAGGACTCACCACTCCGAGTATGGAGGATTTGGAGAAATCTGCAACATCAAACGCCACGCCCGCTCGAGCTCTTTTCAGGGGCTCTGCCAGGCGGGGCCCTACTGAGATTGACGGGCTCCCCTTTGGTGATCCAGCCAAGCACAACAGTCCCGTTGTTCCACCCTATACTCCATGACCGCGGACTTCTCTTGAATGTTTGTACCTCTGTGGCCGTCCGAAGCTGGTCTTTCCTTAAGACCCCATAACAAAACCACTTAGATTTCCTTTCATCCAGGGACTTCCGGGAGCGGCAACCACGTTTTGTCACGGGCTCTCAAACACGATTTTCCTGTCGAAGAATTGTCCTGTCGAACCGACCGTCGAAAACATCCCAGATTTCCAGAAACCGATTGCCGCCAGTCCATTCCGCCATCTCCACTGGGCCCATATCGCTGTCCATCAGCTTACACTTCGCACGGTAAGGAACACACAGGAAGATTTGAAGACGGGAAGATTTGAAGACGGGAAGATTTGAAGACAGGAAGATTTGAAGACGGGAAGATTTGAAGACGGGAAGATTTGGAGACGGGAAGATTCTTGTACTGTGTATTTTCCGGGATTTCCATCGCGGCGCCCAACCGGGAAGCCCCCACGAGTTCATCTCGTGGGTGAATCAGGCTCGTGAGCTAAGCTTGCGGTGTCCAACCCGCCAGCCCCCCCACGAGTTCATCTCGTGGGGGGCCGGCGATGCGTGGGCTCTGGCTGGCAAGTTGAAAACTTGGGGTTTCGGGAGTTATGGGTCTTCCGGTTTTTTCGTCACTTGTTTTCGGTTCGAAAGGCGTGCCAAAACCAATCGACTTTTTCTGCTTCCTTGATCGACAAAACCTGGGACATGACGGCTTTCTTCCGATTTCGGGTATCTAACCTGGCAGAAAAACGCTGATCTACACCATTTTCATAACCTCATGTCAAGGCCAGCTTTTCAAGCCGCCGGCATCCGTGTGGCGTCACACTTTTTTGCAGTACTGAAGGTACCAATACGTTCCTGCCTCCCCGCTACCCGGAGAACAACGATGGGGATGCGACAAAACACTAAACACCTGTCCACTGTTTTCGGGACGTTTTTTTCCGCAACCCGACATTGGAGGGTAGAATAGAGGTGCTGAGAGGCGTTAAATTGGGGGGGCGATTCCGCTTGGCGTCGCGGCAATAGCGAGCTATCCCCGAGTGCGTGCCAACAAAACAGAGCCCATGGCGGTGGTTGCGGGCGACACGAAATGGCCCAGGTCGGATGAGGTGAACGTGATGAAGATGCGGATCCGCTTTTTGGACAAGGGGGCTCGAGAAGTCATTCGACTTTTGGCCCCGGAGGATCTCGAGGGGTTTTCGTATGATGATCCTCTGATGTTTGAGAAAAGCATCGTGTGGCTGGAAGACGTGGAGTCATTTCCATTCGTGCGTGTGAAAATAGTCCGGGCCGCTCGAAGCCGACGAGGGCCGATTTCGTTTGGCAATGCGGCGCGGGTCGTCGGATATGCCCGGCTGACGCGCGACGCGCCACGGTATCCGAAGACGAACGGGTACATCCGCCGCGTCTTCTATCTCACGGCGAATGATCTGGCGCGATCCGAAGCTGCCATTCCGGACTCGGCGTATGACCCCAAAAGCATTGTTCCGGGGGAGAAAGCTCAGCGGCTTCGGAAGTCCGAAGCCAGGCCCGGCGGAGCTCACCGCGGCGAATGACACGGCCGGGCACGCGGTATTGCTCATTGGTCATTCTCCCGGGGTTTCGCCAAATCACACTCGATCGTTCAATGGTCGGGTGGTGGCAAGGTTTTGATGAGCGTGGAGGGCGTTTTGGGGACGAAACGCAACCTCGGATTGCCACATGTTGTTTTTCGGCAGCACTTAGGCCATGGAACCGCGGATGGCGCATTTTTTCTAAGTTTTTGTCAGGGAGTGATTTAGGTCATTTTTTGCAGCCGTGTTTTGCGATCGGCACCGCGCGTGCATGGAAGGAAGCCAGCGACGGAGGGACGCAAATCACGATTTGGCCAACCGGCCACCACCCGCTTGCCGAGGAGCTGCACCTTGACCAACATCGCTCATCAAGACGCTGTCGAAGCCAAACGTTTGAGTCAAACGAAGGAGTGGCCTCACCGGCCAACCGGTCCGGATCCTGCTCGCGGTACCCATCATGACACTCGCCATGGCGCATTGCCATCGGGGGCGCGAGACTTGCACGACGACGATCCCGTGGACGAGGTTTTGTGCGCGGAGGAGTCGGCGGACGCGGAGAGTGGGGGACACGAGTTGGACACGACGGACGATCCGGTCCGTATGTATCTGATGCAGATGGGTGAAATTCCTTTACTCAAACGCGTTGAGGAGGTTGACGCGGCGAAGCGGATCGAGCGGACGCGAACTCGGTATCGCCATTCGATGTTGGCCAATGACTTCATTCTTCGAGGCGCGCTGCAAGTGTTGGAACGAGTTCGTGACGGTCAGCTGCGTTTGGATCGCACGATTGAGGTCTCGGTGACCAACACGGTGGGCAAGCGTGACACCATGCGACGTCTCGGCCCCAACGTAAGCACCTTGAAGCATTTGCTGACGAGCAACGAGCGGGATTTTCGGATGGCGATCAGCAAACGGCACACGTGGCGTCGGCGGAAGGCAGCCTGGAGGCGGCTGGTGCGGCGACGCAACAAGGCCGTTCGTCTGGTGGAGGAGATGAATCTGCGGACCAATCGTTTGCAGCCGCTATTTGAAAAACTGCATGAAATCTCGCAGCGCATGCATTGGCTTAAAGTGCAAATTGACGAAGCGGGATCGGATGGCTACGTCGACCGGCGAAGTGTCGACGAATTGCGGGAAGAGTTGCATGGGTACATGCGAATGTCGTTTGAAAGTCCAGCGACCTTGGAGCGTCGGATCGAACAGACGGCTCAACGGCGGAACGCCTACGATGCGGCCAAGCGGACGCTATCGGCCGGGAATCTGCGGCTGGTGGTGTCGATTGCCAAGAAATACCGCAACCGGGGGCTGAGCTTTCTCGATCTGATTCAGGAAGGAAACACGGGCTTGATGCGAGCTGTTGACAAGTTCGAGCATGCGCGTGGGTATAAGTTCTCCACGTATGCCACGTGGTGGATTCGCCAGGCCATCACGCGGGCGATCGCGGACCAAAGCCGTACCATTCGCGTTCCGGTTCATGTGATTGACACGATGAGCAAGGTGCGGACGGTCACGCGGGATCTCGTCCAGGAATTGGGACGGGATCCCACTCCGGAAGAAACGGCCCATCGAACCGGATTGTCATTGGAAGATGCCCGTTGCATCATGAAAATGGCCCGGCAGCCGTTATCACTCGATCAGCCGGTCGGCGACCATGAAGACAACTATTTCGGGGATTTCCTGGAAGACCATCGGGACGACGATCCGTTGTACGAGACCAATCAGGAAGCATTGAAAAGCCGCATTGACGAGGCCATGGAAGGACTGAACTATCGCGAGCGCGAGATCCTGCGACTTCGTTACGGATTGGCGGATGGTTACAGCTACACGTTGGAAGAAGTGGGTAAGATCTTCTCCGTGACCCGTGAACGGGTTCGGCAGATCGAATCCAAAGCGGTCCGCAAGCTGCAGCAGCCTTACCGTTCCCGGAGCCTGGCCGGCTTCGTGGATGGGCTCGACGCCAATTGCGCGGCAGACTCGGCCGGCGGGAACGCGGTTTCATGACGGGCCGTCAG
>JBNJEM010000134.1:0-13895 GCA_051745935.1 Planctomycetota bacterium | reverse complement strand
TGCAGAGGCTTGCCCTGGGAGCGGCGTGCGCTGGTTGCCACAAGCGAGGAGCAGCTCCCGCTTGGCATGCCCAACGGCGACGACCCGATGGCATTTGAGCAAGGCGGGGGGACGGTTTCAGCGACCCCTTCAGATCCGCCTTCGACAAAGCCACGCCGGTTCCGGTAACCCGAAGCACCAGCGTCCGGAATGGACCGCAACCACTTGTACCGCTCACGGATGACTTTCTCCGCCACGAGTCCGACCAACGGGAGGACGGCTTGCGTCGGGCCGCTGTCCACCCGGGACAATCCAACCGCCTGAAATATACCGGTCACGGATGACTTTCGCCGCCGCCAGTCCGACCAACGGGAGGACGGCTTGCGTCGGGCAACTTTCCATCCGGGACAATCCAACCGCCTGAAATTTATTTCACGGGTCCCTGGGCCAGTAAATCCCGCCGCTCCCCTGGTTCATCGCCGAAAACCCGTTCGTTGTACAGCGCCAACGCTCGCAGCGCATGGCCGCGATGACCACTCTCCCAGTCCCTGCGGCGGTACTTCAGCATCATCGTATTCAGATAGGTGACGGCCCGTACGATCCGGGGGTCGGTCAATTCATCCTTAGGCAGCGAAAAAACAAGCCATTCCAAAATGTGTCCCGTGGTTTGAACTCGCCGATCCACATCCCGTTTCGCCCCCCGCCCCTTGAACCAATTGGTACTGAAACTACCGTCGCGATTTTGCAGCTTGACCGCGTGTTTATGGTATGCGTCCACGTACTTGTGAGCCCGCAACCACTGGCCCTCCAACGGCTCGCCTCCCTTGAGCCGCTTCCTGACCGCCACACTGTAGCCAATCAACCGGTGGGTACCACCACAAGCCGCACCGTTGATGGGCTGCGCCAGCTCTTCTTGCAGCAACCGGGAAATGCTCCACGTGCGTCCCCGTTTGCCGCGCCACGTGGCCTCGGAGGGCAGGTAGTGGGCGAGTCCGATCAGCTTGAACGTCAGTTCCATATTTGAACGGCAGGTCGCTTTTTCGTATTCAATCAGGTCTTGAACCGTCAGGTCCCGACCGTCGACACGCATCGGGTACGTTGACTTCACCCGCGACAAGGCCAACATCGACAGGAACTGTCCCTTGTGCCCTTGATAGCCAGGACCATTGCGCGGCACGGGATATCGACCATCGAACTGAAACAATTTCAACTGGCGGCACGGACGATTGTAGCAGAGCCACCCGATGGCGTTCACGCGATCCCGCCCCGCCTGTAGCTCCGTGTCCACCCCGTAGGCCATCACGTCATGCATGATCCCCCATGGACTGCGCTGATGAACATTCTCCGGACGCTGGTAGTAATCGGTCAGACACTCGCGGACTCCATCGCGTAGCCGCAGCAGCCGAGGGCTGAATTGTTCCGGTTTGTCCGGCACGCTCTTTTCATCCCCATTCGTGGGGGCTGCCCCCTCCGGCTGGCGATTGGTTGTCCCCGCCGCCTCTTCCCCCTCGCCGTCTTCCGCGTCGCCTTCTTCCGCGTCGGCTTCTTCCCCGTCGGCTTCTTCCGCCTCGGGGATTTCCCCCTTTGCTTTTTCCGCGCCGGCTTGCTCCTGTTTCGCGGGTTGTGGATCGTCCGGGGATTCAGCTGCCAATTCCAGCTCCGCCGCGGCCTCCCCGTCTCCGAGCGCCTGGCCGTCCGCGACGTCGCCCTCCGCGGGTGGGCCCGCCAACTGGCTCTTGTTATCCGTTTCGCGAGTGCCCGGTTGTGGGAGCCGCTCCGGTCTCGAATTCCCTGACTCTTCGGCAGCGTTTTCTTGGGGACTCCGCCGTAACAACGCACCCACGTCCCCATTGTCCCGCGACAGCTCGATTGCGTCCTGGTCGCGGTTAAACCCCGGAGGCGTGTCCGAGCGTGGTTGCGCTAATTCAATCCCCGTGCTCGCTGACGGTGTCATGTCGCCCGGCGACTCGTCGGCGACCGCACCCTCCGGGACGGGGGAGGTGTTCGGGGAAGGGGGGGAACCAACCTTTTTCCCTGGCAAAGGCTGTCCCGACGGCGGGCGGCGGCCACTGGAGGGGCTCTGGCGATGCTCCGCGTTTGGCTTCCCGGCTAGGTGTTGGGCATCAGAATCGCTCTCGGCCGCGGAAGACTTCCGTTCCAAAAACTCCGCAACCCCGCCATCCGCTTCCGGGGCCTCGATCGCTTGGCTTGTCCGCTGTTGGTGATCGTTTTGGTTCGCGTCCTGTCGCGCCTTGTTGGGCTTTGCCAGCCGGGGCGTTTCGCCGTCGCTTTCCGGGTTGGACAAAAACGCCCGCACGTCCTGACTCGTTTTTAATTCACGAACCGCGTCCTTTTGAATTGGGAGTAGCCCAGGTTCGCCCTCCTTCGGTTCGGTCGGCTCAAGAGGGTCAACCGGCGACGCCGTCTCGGCTTTCTCAGTGGGGGTCTCGGCGGTGGCCACCGGACGCGCCAAAAGCAAAGGAGGCTCGGGAGCCTTGGCATCCGCCTGCGTGGGTCGCCACGTGGGCTGGCGACGATTGGCGTGGCGTCCGGACGCCGCCGTGGATGAAGCGGTCGTTCGTTCGGGCCGAGCGGGCTCGTCTTCGACTCCCGATTCAGCCGCCGACTTTGTGCTCGGCCGCTTGTTCGACCTCTCGGCACCATTAAGCCGTTCGGTGGAAGACTTTTGAATATCCGTGGCGCTGGGTTGAACGGCGGGAGGCGCAACCGGACCGTTAAGTTCAGGGAGCCTCGCTCCATGCGCCGCCCCCGCTCGCGGCGAATCAACGTCTCCCGGGACAGCTAGCGGGCGTGCGATGGCGATCGTGCTGACAAGCAATGGGATCGATACCGCTACGGTTAAGATCGGCCGTTGTCTCACAGGTGTATTCCTTTTCCCATCGACTCGGTCGATGAAAGCGTTTGGGGGGCTAAGGAGCCAAAAGCCCTTCCGCGCAAGCCAAAACGCGATTGTCGCCACAGTGAACCGCCGTTCAACCGCTTACCGTCGAGCACTGGATTACTCAAACTCAGGATTCAGAACAAGACGATGCTCATTTCCCGTAATCCAGCGCGTTCTGGAAGCGAGCGGTACGTTTTGTCACGGGCTGTACGAAGCCAAACGCCCATAACAGCCCGTTCAGGCTTTTCCCCACTGCGGGGACGTTGGCGCCGGCAATCAGGTTTTCTTAGCCGTTCACGGGTACCGCTACACGGCCTGGACACGCAAAGCCCGCATGGATGCCACGGGACAAGCCCGTGGCATTTGCACCTAGCAAAGTCTTTCCTCAATATGTGCAACGGACGCGCGAACGCCTGCGGATATCAGTCTTTTGCCCGTGAACCGTTACCAGGTTTTCTTAGCGGCTGATCGAGTTTTCCACTTGGACATCGCGTGGCGCGATCCGTCATTGCGCGGGTGGAACTCGCCCCAGAAACTTCCTATTGGGCTGGGATGTAGGAAGGGAGATCTCCAAATTGGGGCCGAGGTGATCGCCCCCCGTTCCGTCCTTTCATACCGGTCGCGGATAACTTTCCGCGCCGCGAGTCCGACCAACGGGAGGACGGCTTGCGCCGGGCCGCTTTCCACCCCGAAAAATCCAACCGCCTGAAATATATCGGTCGTGCGGATCGCGTCAGTTCATCGAAAAAAAACGGGCCGAAGGGGGGTGCGTGCGAGGACTGTCGCCAATAAGGGCGCATTGCGGCGTGGCGCCGTGATCCACTTGTGGCGCAAACCGTCTGGGCACTCGAAAAAGTCGGCCGTTACGGGCTGAAAAACGGGTCCCGATCCAACTTCCGCCGAGATCAAATCATCGTAACACTTTAGCCGTCTGTAACCGTTCACGGGCAAAAGACTGATATCCCCGGACGTTCGCACGTCCGTTGCACATGTTTTCACATATTGAGGAAAGGCTTTTCGAGGTGCAAATGCCACGGGCTTGTCCCGTGGTCCGTTACGTTCCACGCTACCGACGGCCAGCAGTGGTGTGTCTGGCCGGTTTGTAGCGGCGAGCGTGAACCACCACGGGACAAGCCCGTGGCATCCATGCGAACTACCGTATGGCATCCATACGAACTACCGTATGGCATCCATGCGAACTACCGTATGGCATCCATGCGAACTACCGTATCCAGGCCGTCTAGCGGCACCCGTGAACGGCTACAGCCGTCTGAAGTAGAATCCTGGCTTCGTGATCACAAATCCCTTATGACGTACCCCGTTTAACCGCAAGGCCAGAGTCCGCTCGCCCGCGGGTTGGGTCGGCAAGGATCATGACGGCGGCCGGCGGCCTGCGCGCTCCGCAGGGCCGTTTTCCAACCCTCATTGCCTGGAAGAGCCTGACTTCAGTTCGGTAAAAAGTTACCAATCATCCAAGTGCTGAGGGGAGGGGAAACGCCAAGTCAGTGCACTCTGTTTTGTCGCGACTTGCGCCCCGCTGGGTGCGTTGAACGAAGGACGAAAGGGACGGCAAGGACCAAGGGAGGGGGGTGTCCGGCCAACGGAGGGAATTAAAGCGGGGAACGGATAAGCAGGGGAACAACGCGACATATCTGCTTCCTCCCTTCCAACACCCTCAACAGCCTTTGTCTCCCGCCTCGCGACAAGATCGACATAGCCGTTACAATAAAGCGTATTGAAAAACCCGGGCGGACTAGACCAAAGGGCAGGGGGGCGCCATCTCCGCTTCGTGAGCTCCAGTGTTACGAGTCTTTCCGCCGCTAACAAAACCGCGTTTTCCCTCTCGACACTCGTTGGATGTGGGGGCCCCACCTGGTTTTGTCGTGGCTTTTTGGACCGGTGCGTCGGGCTGGCGCTGGCGGAAATGGATTGGAAGTTCGGCCTGAGGGGGAGTTCATGCAATAGGAGGCTCGGGCCAGGCAGGGCCATTGGCCACGGCCGACAGGGCATGATTTTGGTCGAATCGCCGCGACGGGGGCGTGTCGTGCTGGTCATCGTGGCGCGCGACTATTCCTGTTTTCGCTGCCGGGCGAGCTTAATCATGGGGTATAGTCATAGGGTATTCGTGGGCTCCGCGACTGTTTAGCCGCCGAGGGGGCAAGGGGCGTGAGTCCGTGGAGCGGCACCGGTGAACGATTACTTGGATTTAACGACTCGATTCTTTCAGGGGGGAGAAAACCATGGCAACAGGACACGGGCCGTTCGAGGACGAGCGGGTCGAGGAGGTCATGAGGTGGCTTCGGAGGGGCACGCCGTTAATCCTTGCGGGCCTTGCGCTGCTCATTGTGCTACTCGGCTCGTCGACGTTGTTCTATCGCGTGGATGCCAGCGATCAGGGCGTGGTGCTACGCTTCGGACAGCATCAGCGGACGACCGAGCCGGGCCTGCACATGAAGTGGCCTTGGCCGATTGAAACGGTGTATGAGGTACCGGTGCGCCGCGTGCAGGTCCTGGAGTTTGGCTTTAGGACGGAAAGTCCGGGGCGGGTAACCGACTACTCTCCGGAAACCGAGCAAGAGATGGACGTGGCCGAGATGTTGACGGGGGATTTGAATCTGGCGAATGTGGAGTGGATTGTTCAATATCGGGTAAGCGATCCGGCGGCTTATCTGTTCAATATGGGAACAGCTAACGGCGTCCCCCGAGCGTCGCTGCCGGTGGGGGTGGAGTACGATCCGAATCCGGCCGTGCCCGACACGATTAGCAATGTCGCTGAATCCGTGCTCCGAAGGCTGGTGGGCGATGTCAGCGTCGATTCGGTGCTGACGCTGGAACGGGAGGCGATCGCCGTGGACGCCAAACGGGAAATCCAGAACAAGCTGGACGACTTCGAAGCGGGGGTGGAGATTGTCACGGTGAAGCTGCAGAGCACTTCGCCTCCCGAGCAGGTCAAGGAGGCGTTTCAAGAAGTGAACCGCGCCAGGCAGAACAAGGAACGGCTGGTCAACGAAGCGAAAGGGGAGCGGAACAGCAAGATTCCAGCCGCTCGGGGAAAACGAGATCAGATGATTTCCGAGGCGGAAGGTTACGCCGAACGCATCGCATTGGAAACCACAGGGGAAGTAGCCGCGTTCGAAGCCCAGTTGACGGAATACGAAAAATCGCCCGAAGTTACTCGCACGCGACTCTATCTTGAAGCAATGGAGGAAGTGCTGATGCAAGTGGACGACAAGATCATCCTGGACGAATCCGTTGAAGGTCTGCTTCCACTGTTGAATTTAGATGCCGGAAATACCCAAAGTGGTCGTTCCGCGGCTGGAAATACTCGCGGAGGTGTGCGATGAAAAATACGTTCTCGATAATCGTCGTGGTTATACTGGTGGTAGCGGTCGTGGTGTTGTATTCGACTGTTTTCCAGCTCCAGGAAGGAAAACAAGCGGTCGTTACGCAGTTTGGTCGGCCGGTTCGATCCGTCTCCCAAGCGGGCCTGCACGTGAAGATGCCCTTCGTTCAAGACGTCCATCTGTTGGAGAAGCGCCTGCTGCCCTGGGACGGCGCCGCGGAAAGCATGCAAACGGCTGACAAGAAACGAATCTTCATCGATATTTGGGCCCGGTGGCATATCTCGAACGTGGATGAGTTCTTTCGCGCGGTACGCACCGAAACGCAAGGCCAAAAGATTCTCGATGATCTGGTCGATTCCGCCGTGCGAAATGTCGTGGCAAACAACGATCTGATTGATGTGGTGCGTTCGAGCGACAAGGAACTGAAGTACGCCAGCGAAACCATGACGGAGATCGCCAGCGAGGAGAAGGACGAGCGGGAGGTCGTGACCATGGGCCGCGGCAAAATGGAAGACACGATTTTGGAAAAGGTCGTGGCCGATTTGAAAGCCAATAACTATGGGATGGAATTGGTTACGGTGAAAGTGAAACGCGTCAATTACATTTCATCGGTCAAAAACTCCGTGTACGAACGGATGCGGAGCGAACGGAACCGGATCGCGATGCTGTTCGAGTCGGAAGCGAAGGAAGAGCAAAACCGAATCCTCGGGACAACGCAGAAGGAACTGGATGCCATCGAAGGGGAAATGGAAGAAAAGTCGGCGCGAATTCACGGTGAAGCAGACGCCAAAGTGATTGCCATGACCGCCGAGGCATACAACAAATCGCCCGAGTTCTACTCGCTCCTCCGGCGCCTGGAAGTGTTCAAACAGGCATTGGTCGGCAAGACCCGGCTCATTCTCACCACCGATAGCGAATTGCTGAAATTGATCAAGGGCGCCACTCTGGAGTTGGAGCCAAGCGAACCGGCAACCGAGTAACTGAGCTGGGCGAATCCCTACCCGGCTCGGATTTGCGACTCCACGCGGCGGATGATCTCGTGCACCTTGCAGCTCCCATGCGCCAACCGCACGGGCTGGTCGCCATCCATCCAGCGTCCCACTTGCTTCTGGGCCGAAATCACGGTGCTGTGGCTTCGATGTCCGAAGTACTCCCCGATCTCCGAATAGGCCGCCCGCGTGTACTTGCGGGCCAGCCACATGGCCAGCGCCCGGGGCTGGCTATACGTGCGCGCTTTGCGCGGAGATTGCAAACTCTGGGGCTCCAATCCGAACACGTCGCAGACGGCCCGGTCAATATCATTGAGTTGCACCACGTGCCGAACGGCCCGGAATACGCCCTCCAGGGCCATCTCGGCCAAGGCCAGGTCGATCTCACGTCCGTAGGCGCGACTGGTCGCTTCCAGTTGGTTGAGGGCCCCGATCAGCTTGCGTGCGTCCCCGTCCAGGCGTTTGGCCATCATATCCAGAACATCGGCGGGGACATGAGCTTCCAGGCGAGAGGAGAATTGCTGCAAAATCCGTAGACGCGTCTCCACATCGGCTCCTTCCAAACCACACACCAGCCCCCCGGCGAAGCGGGCCGTTAATTCGGGACCAAACTTCGACAGCTCGGCCGGCGAACGGTCCGCCGCCAACACCAGCTGGCGTTGCTCGCGAAGCAACGAATCGATCGTATTCTGCAACTCAACCAACGTGGCGCGTTTGCCCAGAAAGAACTGTACGTCGTCCAGCAGCAGCAGGTCCACGTGCCGGTACTTATGCCGAAAACTCGGCAAACCCCGTCCTTGTAGCGCCTCCAGGAACATGGATGTGAATTGCTCCGCCGTCAGATACAAGACGCGCCGATTGCTCCGGTCATTCCTCGCGGCCGACCAGATTCCCTCCAACAAGTGCGTCTTGCCGGCCCCTGTCGGGCCAAAGAGGAACACGGGAGACACCGCGCCGGGACGCTCCACAACCATCCGCGCCGCGGTATGAGCGACACGGTTCCCATCGCCAACGACGAACTGACCAAGCTGGGCAAAGCGACGCCGTCCCGGCTCGGCGAGCCGCCCCTTGGCTTCGCGGCCCTGGGACGTGCCCGGAGCGTCCCCCTTCTTCGGACGCTTCGGTGGGCCCGCGTCTTGGGCCCCCTCGCTGGTCGCCAGCGCGGGCTCCAGACAAAACTCAACTGTAACAGGGCCGGCGGCAACCGACTCCCCCGCCGCGATCAACTCCCCCCGAAACTGGTGTCGCAGGCGGTCGAGCGTGAACTGGTCAGCGGCGGAGACGATAAGCGAGCCGTTGACGAGGCGCACGACCACGCCTTCGCCAAACCACAAATCGAATCGTTCCTGACCGACTTCACCAGCCAACGCATTTCGCACGGCCGAGTCGATGTCCTTATCGTGTTCTGTCACGTCCTGACGCATCCTTTGCACAAACACCAAACGCCAATTCCACGCCACTTCCGCTGGGGGAACCCCCCGCTTGCCAAACTTGACGAAAGACGTTGACTGCAAGCGTTTGCAGCACCTGTCCATAGCCCCATGCAAATGGTAAGGTCTTGCGATTAAAGCAATTATGACTGCTGGCGCTCATTTCCAATGACCATCTGTGGCCGCTGATTTTAAGCGTGCTAGCACTTCTGTAAAGAAGCCACGACGAACTTTTCCGCCCCGCTCTCCATCCGCTGCGAAAACCAGGGAGATTTCGCCCCAACTCCAACAAGAAAACGCCGTCACCGCGAGCGAACACTTGGTGGAAAACATGTTGGACCCTGGCTTCTCCACGTCGACAACCGGAAAGTTCACAGGCATGGAAGGCAAACCGAGGGGGGCCGCGATAGCCCGCTGGCCGCCGGCGAGCGGGACGCCAGTTTATACCGGTCACGGATGACTTTCTCCGCCCCCGAGTCCGACCAACGGGAGGACGGCTTGCGTCGGGCCGCTTTCCAACCGGAAAAATCCAACCGCCTGAAATATACCGGTCACGGATGACTTTCTCCGCCCCCGAGTCCGACCAACGGGAGGACGGCTTGCGTCGGGCCGCTTTCCACCCGAAAGAATCCAACCGCCTGAAATATATGCTCGGGTAAGCCGGAGACCTCCGCGGACGTAAAGTCGTGACCATTTTGCCGCCGGTAACAAAGCGTCGTTCCCGCTCCCAAACTCCCCGCAGCGAAAGGAAACCTGACTGGTTATGTTAGAGGGTGTTTTTGAATTGCATACAGATACACGCTAGCAGTGCCGAACAGGGCAGTCCGGAACCATGATTGCGGGGCCGAAATCGGCCTTACCAGGGCCGTTGAACTCGCCCGTACACTGTGCAATCCCCCCAAATTACGCCTCGTTGGCATTTGAGCAACAGCCTCTTAGGGTTCTTCATCAGGCCTGGCCCGGGCGGTGCTCGAGGGCCCCCGGATCTTCCCTTCACGCTGAGCTCGCATGGCGCGCACGTACACGCTGCGACGATCCCACGCGTCAAATCCCGCTCGTTCATAAAGCCTCCGGGCTGGCCGATTGCCGTCATCCACCGCCAAGACGATCTGTTGGCGATGAGCTTGCAAAGCAATCCACTGCGCTAATCTCGTGAGCTGCATGCCCCACCCTTTCCCCCGCTGCTCGGGAACCACCCCCAAGTACATCAGCTCACACTGATTATGCTCGGGATGATCGGCCAAGAGCACGCAACCAATGTCCGCCCCTTTGTGCCGCGCAATAACCCACCAATCGGAGCGGAAAACGCCAGTGTGCCGATAGCCGTCCAAGACGTCGTCCATCGATCGGACGCTACCGAGCGACGTACAGTCCAGCGTGTTCTCGTAGGTCCGTTCGATGAGCGCCTTTAGTCGTGTTTCCCGGCCTCGCCAGCCCGCCAACACAGTGAATGGACGCCGTGGAGGTTCTTTCGGGAATGTTTCACTCGAGCTGGCCAGGCAGTCCAGATCGAGGAGGTGTTCGTACCCCGCGCGCACCAGTCTCATGGCACTGAGGACATCTTGCACGGGAAGCATCGCCTGAGCCATCCGAATTCCCGCCTCATCCAAATATCGGTTTACCGCGGCGTGGAGCAGTTCTGCCGTGTGTTCCGGTTCACCCGCCGCGAGCGCGGCGGGCCAGCAAAACGCCAAGCTGCCAGGCACGCGTTGTCCCCAGACCGCCCCGACCGTGGTCTCCTGCCGTTGGGCATGAAAGAGGCCCTCCATATCAATGGCTCCCGCCCAGGCGGCCTCCAGCAACCGCCGCGTGCGCGCACGCCCCAGCCGCATCAACCGAAGGGCTGGCTCCCTCAGTCTGAGCGGTGTGGGTTCAATCTTCACAACCATGGATTGTTCGGACATGACTTTCGGAAGCCATCACAAAACCGTTCGCATTTCCAACGCTCCAAGGAATCTTGGAAACGGCAACCAGGTCTTGTTACGGGCTGTAAAACACCATTTTCCTGTCGCAGAATTTTCCTGTCGAACCGAGCGCTCAAAACGTCCAGGATTTCCAGAAACGGATTGCCGCCAGCCCACTCCACCAACTCCACTCCGCCCATATCGCCCTCCATCAGCTTACACGTTGCACCGGTAGGGAACGACAGGACGATTCGAGGACAGAAGAATAATGGGTAGCGGTTCA
This sequence comes from Planctomycetota bacterium, assembly GCA_051745935.1. Lineage (GTDB taxonomy): Bacteria > Planctomycetota > Planctomycetia > Pirellulales > Pirellulaceae > JBNJEM01. The sequence continues at coordinate 3,064 of JBNJEM010000134.1, read as the reverse complement.
CGGATGCCGCTACGCGGCCTGATCCCAGGAGCCCGCGAGGATGCCATGGGCTCGCTTGGCGCGGGGCGAATCGCATCACGACCCTCTGTTCCAAAACTCTCGACTTTTACGCCCTCGCCCCGCACATCCCGATTGACGTGCATGGAGGTGGTGTTCTAAAAAAGAATGGTTGGTGGTTTGTCACGGCTCATATTTCAGGCGGTTGGATTCTTCCGAGTGGAAAGCCAACCCGACGCAAGCCGTCCTCCCGCCTGTCGGACTCGCGGCGGAGAAAGTCATCCGCGAGCGGTATAATTCTGGGATTGCAGGCCAATGATCGCGCGGCCGCGACCTTGAAAGGAAACCTGTAGCATGAGATGCTTGCATTTGTTCGCGTTGAGCATGTTTTACGTGGTCCTGGTGGCTGTTTCAAATACCGGCGCACAAGATACGTCGGAAAATCCATCGGAAAATCCAAATGAAACCCTCGAGAGCGGCACGGTTGTGGCCTCGCCCGGGGCAACTGGCCAGCAAACGAGCGGGTACTTGGGGTTTACGCCGAGCGTCCGATCATCAGAGGATAAGTCAGTCTACATCCTTTCGGTCGTCGATGGGGGGCCGGCTGCCAAGAGTGGCTTGAAGGCGAACGACGACATTGTCGAGGTGAATGGTCGGGAAATAGAGGATCTACAGGATTTGGACCGGGCCATCCAGCAGGCCCCCGGCACGAGATTGACGTTCACGGTTCGCCGTGACGAAACGGTTCGGCAGGTCAAGGTCCCTGTCGCTGGGCGGTCCGAAACGCCACCACCGCCTTCCAATTCGACGGTGGGCGAGTTACCCGCTCCCGAGCCGGCAGAGAAAAAGCTCACCCAGGACGAGGCGGGCGACACCCCCCGCACCGACGAAGGACGCGCGGCCGAGCTTCAGCAGGCTCGTCCGCACTTGGGCGTGCGCGTGATCGATGCCGATAAGTTGGATGAAGCGACCAGGCGGAAGTTTAACGTTTCCGTTCGCTCGGGAGCGGTCATTGTCGGGCTGACGGAAGGGGCCCCGGCCGCGCGAGCGGGCCTTCCGCTTGGCGGTGTGATTGTTTCGATCGACAACCAACGAATCGGCACGGCCGAAGACCTTGTGGAACTGGTAAAGAGCTTTCGGCCAGGACGGGAAATTGAAATCACCTACTCGGACGGTGGTCGCCTCGGCCGCAAGAAATTGCATGTCGGGCCTGCGGCAGCGGGCGCCGCTGGAACTCCATCGCGGCGCGGACCCGATCGTCCGCTGCTCAACGCGCTTCGGGGCATGCTGGACGATGTTCTCCCCTCCACGGAGAACGATAACCAGTCTCGGGGCGTGGACCGACTACCTCCACCTCCCCCCTCCCAGAAAGATGAGGCAGGCTCGCCCGGCGGAAACGCGGAAACACCGGTGCCGCCCCCGCCTCCAAAGCAGCCCGGCGGTGACCAGCCGGCCGTGGATATCAATCCGCCGGCGGCTGCACAGGTCCAGGAAGGCCCGGATTCCGAACAATCCGATCCCGCGGAACCCAATGCCGAACAACTCGAAGCAGTTGAAGCATTGCGGGCCCAGATGGTGGAAATGCACAAGCAGTTGGAAGCGCTGCAACGACGCGTTGAACAACTGGAACAGAAGCAGTCCCCGTAGCGGGCTCAACCTTTCCGAATGCCCTGTTTCTCGTCTGGCAACGGAGCTTGCCGGCTCCACCGCTTAGCCCGCCTCGGCCACTAACTTCTCAAACACCGCTTTTTGCTCCTTGAGCCCGGCGATCCGGTCGGAAGGGTTGGTCCGGCACTCCAGCAAGATCCACCCGGCATAGTGCATCTTGGCCAACAGGGTCATGAGTTTGGCGTACGGGTAGTTGCCGACATTCAGCTCGCGAACGTGTACGGTATCGGCCAAGCGGTTCTGGACCAACTTGAAATTGGATTCCAACCCATCGCCTTCCAGGTCGGTGCCGTTGCAGTTCCAGCAGACGCCCACGTTGGGATGGTCCGCCACGTCCATGATTCTCTTGATGTTGGGCAGCTCCGAGGTACCTCGCCCGTGTACTTCCAGCCGAATTTCTTGGCCGTAATCGGCACCGAACGCGGCAACGACGTTGAGTGCACGTCCGATTTGCCGCAATGTCTTTTCGGGGGGCACATTCTTGGGCAGGCCATTTGGCTTAACCTTCACGCCGCTCCCGCCGCAGTCATGCATGAGCTTGATGTACGCTTTGGTCAGCTCGATGTTTTGCTGGACCTTTTTGGGATCGGGTTCGTGGAATTGGGCATTGGAGCCATACCCGACCAGTTCAACGGGGCTGTCGGCGAATCGCTGCCGCACCTGCCGCCGCCGCGATTTGGACAGCGAGGGCTCCACGCCATGTTCGTGTTGCGTGCGCAGCTCGACGCCGTGGACTTCGGCTTGCTCGCAGTGGTCGATCAACGTCGGCAGGTCCCAGTCGCGGCCCCACTGATACGTGACCAATCCCAGGTTCATTTGGGATTTCGGACTGTTGACAGCGCCGCTGAGCATTCGAGGCAGCAACGAGATCGAACCGGCGGCGGCGCTGAGCGCGACGAACTCGCGGCGCGTGACGCTCCCGGGCATTTTGCGCGGCGAATCGGCGCCATCGGTCCCGTTTCGGCCGGTTTCATGGGGAATTGTCCGGCAATGCTCGCTGGTTTTGGATTGTGGGAAGTCCACGGACATGGATTGCACCTCTTGGGCTTGGGAATGAAGTTTTGCTGGGACGTGGCTCGCGGGTGACGGGAGTCACTCATGCCTTGGTGTTTTGAATCTCACCGACCGCCAGAGCCGCGGACACTCAGCGTACGTCAGGCGTTCTAGCCCGACCAGTGTGAATTTGGCGAGACACGGCAAAACGCTCCGTGCACCGGCGGCAGCCTGGAAAGGCTGAGCTACGCCGATCGGCTAAACCGTCATACATCGGTCGCGGATGACTTGGTCCGCCGCGAGTCCGACCAACGGGAGGACGGCTTGCGCCGGGCCGCCTTCCACCCGGACGGCTTCGACCGCCTGAAATATACCTATTCTAGCACGGATTTGTGGCCAGTGGGGG
>JBNJEM010000133.1:0-13900 GCA_051745935.1 Planctomycetota bacterium | reverse complement strand
TCGCGAAATCTTCCACTCTTCAATCAAGCACGCGCGACAAACTCGGGACAACCCACTTGTTCTATTTTGTCCGATTTTCGGGTTTTTCATCAGCCCAGGTCGCGGCTGGCGTCGTCCGCCGTGAGTCCGACCAACGGGAGGACGGCTTGCGTCGAGCAGCGTTCCATCCGGACGAATCCGACCGCGTGAAAGATATCACCGCATGGTGGGTTCGTCCGAGCCGCGAGCGATCGAGTCGACGGACTGGCGATACGGCTGCCGAGCTTGATATCGGCGCAAACGTTGTTTCAACGGGGCAAGATGTTCCTTGGGGGCGGATTCAATGGTTCGCCGCAGAACCGTTTGAGCCCTCTTAAACTGCCCGCCGTTGGCCAGGGCGGCGGCCAAGGTATCGAGGTAGATATAATCCGAATCCCCATCCAGTTTGATGGCTTTTTCAGCGGCCCGGATGGCCAAATCCGAATTACGAAACTGGGGGTCGGGACACGTCGCCATCAGCCAAGCGGCCCCTTGATAGGCTCGCCCAAATGAGCTGTCCAAGCTGATCGCCCGGCGAAAGTCGTCCGCGGCCTTGTCCCATTGCTCCAAGCCGCGAAAGGCTTCACCGCGATTGGCAAGATATTCACTGTTTTTGGGTTCGAGTGACACCGCCTGATTGTAATCCTGCAAGGCTTTCTTGAATTGCCGCAATTGAAAATAGGTGTGCCCGCGGCTGGTGTAATAGCCGGCGTCTCGAGGCTCCCGCTCGATGGCTTCCGTGTAGTCGGAAATGGCCTTGGAAAACTGCCCCATCTGGTATTGGATTTCACCCCGGTTGAACCAAGCGTTGGCATAGGTGGGCCGGAGGTTAATGGTTTGTGAAAAGTCGCTAAGGGCCTTCTTGTATTCGCCCATCAAGGCGTGGCATACCCCTCGATGATGGTAAGACTTCCAGCGTTTAGGCGCCAGTTTGACTGCGGCGTCAAAGTCTTCCATCGCCTTGGCATCTAATTCCCGCCCGGCCTTGAGATCTCCACTCTGGTTCACTTCCGCAGCGCGTTTGGCATAGGCTTCACCTCGCTGGTGCAAAAGCCAGGCTTCCAATTTGGTGAGGTACGCATCCAAGTCCGTGTTGAGCTTGCCCTCCCGTAATCGCTCAATCTTTTCCAGCACTCGATTCTGGTCTTCAATCGTCGAGGACGATTCGGCTTCCGCGTAGAGTTCTTGGATTCTGCCCGGTATGTTCTCGTCCGCCCGCAACGAAGCAACAGGGGGACCTAAGTTTACCGCCATCGCCATGAGAACGGCTGCCCAGAGAGCACGGGCGTGAAAAATACAACGTGAGCGAGAGAACTTAACCACCATGTCAGAGTCTCCATAAAATGAATCCGTCGTGCGAAAGCTTAAGAGGTCATAACCAAACCATTCGGGCCTATCATCCAGGGAATCCCGGAAGCGGACGCCTGAAATATACCGGTCGCGGCTGATTTTCTCCGCCGCGAGTCCGACCAACGGGAGGACGGCTTGCGCCGGGCAGCTTTCCACCCGGACAAATCCGACCGCCTGAAATACACCGATCGCGGCTGATTTTCTCCGCCGCGAGTCCGACCAACGGGAGGACGGCTTGCGCCGGGCAGCTTTCCATCCGGACAAATCCGACCGCCTGAAATACACCGATCGCGGCTGATTTTCTCCGCCGCGAGTCCGACCAACGGGAGGACGGCTTGCGCCGGGCAGCTTTCCACCCGGACAAATCCGACCGCCTGAAATATATTACGGGCTGTAAAAACATGCTTGTTTGCAGGGATCCAACCGGTCCCGGCTTCGCGATTAACCGAGGCGAGCCGCGTGGCCGGATGACTCGTGGGGGGCGGAGAAACTCGACGTCAGTCCACCCCATGTTCTCGTGCCTTGAACGCCGTCCGTGTTGAACCAACCCCCCGTGACGAATGACGAACGACCAATGATCAATCACTGGTCTGGTTCGGTCATCCTCAACGGATCCAAGACCTGCTGTAATGTCTCCTCCGGCAGAATGTTCTGTTCCCGGCACAACTGGCGAATTGTTTTTCCCGAGTTGAACGCTTCCTTGGCCAAGCGGGAGGCTTGTTCGTAGCCGATCAGTGGGGTCAGGCTGGTGACCAGGGACAGGCTTTTTTCAACGCTGGCCATGCAAGCGGCCTCGTTCGCTTTCATTTCCGCGACGCAAAAATCGACAAATGCTCGCGTGGCCGAGGTCATCAACGCGACGCTTTCCAAGGTTGCATGGCCCATCAGCGGCATCATGATATTCAATTGAAACTGTCCTCCCGCTGCTCCACTGAACGCAACGGTCTGATCGTTACCGACAACGCGGGCCGCGACTTGCATGACGCTCTCGCACATGACCGGATTCACTTTGCCCGGCATGATCGAACTACCTGGTTGCCGGGACGGCAATTGGACCTCACCGAATCCACAGCGTGGTCCCGAGCCCAGCCAGCGGATATTGTTGGACACGTTGAATAAGGTGGTGGCGATCGCCCGCAGCTGCCCGTGGCACACCACCAAACCATCGCGTTGGGCATTCGCCTCGAAATGGTTTTTCGCTTCGACGAATGGGATTCCGCTCTGGTCGGCTAGCACTTTGGCGACCCGGCCCCCAAACTCCGGATGGGTATTCATCCCCGAACCCACCGCCGTCCCGCCCACGGGCAATTCCAGAATCGCTTGCATGGCCTGCTCGGCTCGCTGACAGGATAGCTCGATCTGACGCGCGAAGGCTCCAATTTCCTGCCCCAATCGCAAGGGTGTCGCATCCATGAGATGGGTGCGGCCAATCTTGATCACCCGATCCCACGCCTCGGCCTTCTGGCCGAGTGTCTGGGCAAGATAACGAAGCGCGGGCAGCAGCTCGGACTTGATTTGTCGCGCGACTGCCACGTGAATTGCCGTGGGGAAGGTGTCATTCGTACTTTGCCCCATATTGACGTGGTCGTTGGGATGAATCGGTTTCTTCGCGGCAAAGCGGTCCTCCCCCACCAGCTCGATGGCCCGATTCGCGATGACTTCATTACAGTTCATGTTGCTCGAGGTGCCCGAGCCGGTCTGAAACACATCAACTGGGAATTCGCCGTCAAATCTTCCTTCGGCTACCTCACGGCAAGCCTGCAATAATCCCGCCACGTATTGTTCACTTAAAGGGTTTTTCCCAGTGCCCGTCAATTTCCCCAGATCTCGGTTGGCGACCGCGCAGGCATACTTCACCGTCCCCAGAGCCCGGATCATGGCCCCGGACACCCTCCACCCGGAGATCGGGAAGTTCTCCACGGCTCGCTGCGTCTGGGCCCCGTAATACGCGGCGGCCGGGACCTGGATTTCCCCCATGGCGTCACATTCGGTGCGAAAATCCGCCATTCCCAAATCCTCTCTATGGTTGCAACAACTCGCGGCGCCGCCGACATGATAGCCGCGATCCAGATTCGCTCCAAGACTTATCTTTTCAATGCCCAACATTGGGGGCATGTGAGTGTTTGGCTTGTGAGGGCAGTCGGCCGGGTGTTGCATTTCCCCCAACGTTGCAAAAAGGAATGCGTAGGACGGGTCTCCAGGCCCGTCTAGCACAGTGGAAAATGGTCATCTTGCGGATGTTTTTAGACTTCACGTTTCGTGAACTTTGCAGACAGTGAATCAAAGTCGGTTTCGCACGCCAACAGACGGGCCTGGAGACCCGTCCTACTTCAATCGTTATGCAACTGCAGGGTTTCCGTGGAACGATCTGACGGGAAACATTGCCCACCAACCGCCTTTTTTTGGTAGACTGTGTCTGCCGACACGCAAAGTTTTGGGCCGCCGCTGGCCGATGACCACGCTCGTGTTTTGTCCCGGCGAAACCCCCGCGACAACCCCATGCGCGTTTGGGTGTCATCCAAGGCGTTTTGGAAGCGAGCGCCAGGTTTGGGTACCGGCTGTAAGAATCAGACTTTGCCGGTCTTCTTTCGCCTAGCTGGCAAAGTTGAAACAGCGGAGCCGGTACTGGCCAACCCCAAGCCGTGACAATGCACTGGAGACCGGTCCCATGGCCAAGCCCGACGGGCTTTGAGCAGAGAACGCGGACCATGCGGAGCGGAGTTCGACGGGCGTACCGTATTTGAACCCATATCACGTGTGGCCTCGATACCAACGCTCCGAGGGGGGGAAGGCGGGCCTGCGGCTGGGCTGGGGACCGGTTCCCCAGCAGTCGGCACGACAAGTCGGCACAACAAGCCGGTGCGGCACTGTCAGCCGTGGCGCACTTTCACGGCGCACCGGACATTCGCGACGCAAACTTGCTTTTCGGAGGATAGACACGTGCACAGGCGTACGGCCAAGTGGAGTTTGTTGCTGATTGGAGTTTCCGTTTGTCTTTGCATCATCGTCGCCCAAACCATTCAAGGTACCGCGGCGTTTGCAAATCAGCCGGTGCGGGAGCAACGGGGAACGGAAGGCGATCAAAACGGGGGCGCCACGCGGGCTGTTCCAGGATCTCCGGCAGCGGATTCCGCCCCTTCGGATGGCGTCACGGAGGCCGAGGTGGCCTGGCCGCTGTTCGTCCTGGCTGTGGGAGTCATTGTTGTGTTGGGACTGATCATCGGCATGAAGGTGAACGCCTTCCTGGCCCTCATCACGGCCGCCATGGTGGTCAGCCTCCTGGCGGAAGGCGTGTTAGCGGACAAGATCGCTCGCGTCGCCGTTGCCTTTGGTGAATCGGCGGGCGAGATCGGCATTGTCATTGCCCTTGCGGCCGTGATTGGGAAGTGCATGCTAGACAGTGGCGCGGCGGATCGTATCGTGCAAGGGTTTCTTCGCCTATTTGGCCAAAACCGCGCGCCGGTGGCGTTGATGGGGAGTGGATTTTTCCTCGCGATTCCCGTCTTTTTCGATACGGTGTTTTACTTGTTGGTTCCGTTAGCTCGTTCACTTCATCGCAAGACAGGCGTTCATTACTTGTTATATGTGCTTGCCATCGCCGTTGGCGGGGCCATTACCCACACCCTGGTGCCACCGACTCCCGGACCCCTAATCATGGCCACTCAGCTGGAGTTCGACTGGGGGGTAATGATGCTGACCGGTATCATCGTGGCTTTGCCGGCAGCTTTGGCGGGACTGGGCTTTGCCATGCTGGTTGACCGTCTGATGCCGGTTCCGATGCGTAGCATTGGCATGGCCGAGGAATCGAAGCCATTGGACGACATCGAGCTGCCGCCGCTGCTTCTATCCGCCGCCCCCGTATTGCTACCCGTACTGCTGATTCTCAGTAATTCCGTATTCAACATGTTTCCGCTCACGGAAACGAGTCCGTCCTGGTTGTACACGGTTCGAGGTTTGGCGGCCGTGGTTGGGAACCCCAACCTGGCCCTCCTGTTGGCCGCCGTGGTCGCGATTCTGACGCTATTCTGGCAACGCGGGCTGAGTCGCGAGCAGCTTTCGCAAGCCATCGAAACGGCGTTAATGAGCGGTGGAGTGATCATTTTGATCACCTCTAGCGGCGGCGCGTTTGGTGAAATGCTGAAAACAGCTCGGGTTGGACCGGCGATAGAACAATTGTTTTCGAACGCGGGAGGCTCCGGTCTGGTCCTCTTGTTGCTCGCGTTCACTGTCTCCGCCGTTTTGAAAATCGCCCAGGGGTCCAGCACGGTGGCGATGATTACCGGGTCGGCCATGCTCGCCGGGGTGGCGACTTCCGGGACACTGAATTTTCATCCGGTCTACTTGGCGACCGCCATTGGCACGGGGTCCCTCATGGGCTCGTGGATGAACGACAGCGGGTTTTGGATCTTCGCCAAGATGAGCGGCTTGACGGAAACCGAAGCCTTGAAATCGTGGACATTAGCCTTGATCGTGCTGGGCTTGGCCGGTTTGGGAACCACGCTGTTGCTGGCATCGCTATTGCCCTATCCCCCCTTGACCACCCCGCCTTAGACGGCAACAGGGGGCTTTCCTGGTTTAGGAACGGCTCAGGAATAACTGCGGCATTTTTCGGAGGGTGGCACTGGCTGAGCGAGCGGCAAGAGGCGTTCCCTCTCCAAAAAACGGGGATCGCGAGCGGAGCCAGTGTGCCGGACGATTCGGAGACACGGAGGGTGGCACTGGCTGAGCGAGCGGCAAGAGGCGTTCCCTCTCCAAAAAACGGGGATCGCGAGCGGAGCCAGTGTGCCGGACGATTCGGAGACACGTTGAATTGCGAAGTTATTCTTGAGCGGGCCGTTAGCAGTGTCTTATTCAATGACCGTCATGACGTGATTGAGATTCCACGGCGGGTCACGAATGAGCCGATAACTGGTGACGGGCGGCGAGTGGGTTTTCTCCCCTGGTGTGTTTGGATGCGAGAGCTCGGTTTTGTTACGGGCAGTAAAAAGCTTCCACGCCAATCGTCGAATTCTTATCGCGCCAGGTCATATGGAAATATATTTCAGGCGGTTGATTTTTTCCGGATGGAAAGCTGCGCGACGCAAGCCGTCCTCCCGTTGGTCGGACTCGCGACGGAGAACGTCATCCGCGACCGGTATATTTCAGGCGGTTGATTTTTTCCGGATGGAAAGCTGCCCGACGCAAGCCGTCCTCCCGTTGGTCGGACTCGCGGCGGAGAAAGTCATCCGCGACCGGTATATTTCAGGCGGTTGGATTTTTCCGGGTGGAAAGCTGCCCGACGCAAGCCGTCCTCCCGTTGGTCGGACTCGCGACGGAGAACGTCATCCGCGACCGGTATGGAAGCGGGGTTGGCGATTTGCCAACCCCGCTTGCGTGTTCCCTGGCACCGGAGCGACTGGATGTCGCTCCGGTGCGCAGTCTGGAGTCCCGTCGTGAAGCGCTCGCCGTGGCGACCGACCCAGAAACCGCCAACTTCAGCGAGCTGTTTGCTTCCACCCAGGAGGGAGGGTCGCATCCGCTTCCCGCAAAGCCGATGCTGACGACAGGACTTCTGCTGGTTCTTTCCTTCTTCGTTTTTTACCGCCCGCGACAAAACCTGGTGCTCGCCTCCAAAACGCCTTGGATTAAGCGAACCGTGCGTGGTTTTGTTAGGGGGTCTCAGTTCCAGTGGCAAGGAGCGCGGAACGGCAACAGGCTGGAGCTTTTAGTCTGCTGCAATTCGGGGCGCGCCCCCCGGAGCCAACTCCGAACAATACGTCTATCATCGAATGGAATCTCGCGTTCGCCGACAATCTGGTAGGCCAAGTCGCCTTTGCCCGCCACGATGACGGTGTCCCCAGGATTCGCTTGTTCGAGCGCCCATTCAATGGCTTTGCCCCGATTGGGAATAATGTGCGCTTGTCCAGGATGTTCAAATCCATCCAGGATGTCATGTGCGATCTGCAGGGGGGGCTCATGGCCCGGGTTGTTGGTTGTGATAATGCCCAGATCGGCGTACCGTTCGGCGAGGCGTCCCACAGTGGCTCGCGTTTCCCCGTTTTGCGAAGCCGTCGCCCCGTAGACGCAAATCAATCGTCCTTGGGTCACTTGCTTGAGTGCGTGCAGGCTGGCTGCCAATGTGGCGGGCGATTGGGCCTGATCGACAAACACGTTGAAATCCTGACCGCATTCGATACGTTCCAACCGGCCAGGCACCTGCTGCGCCTGCTCCAACCCGCGAACAATGGTCGTCAGATCCAACCCCATGACCAATCCGACAGCCGCTGCCGAAAGGCAACTATGGATGAATTGGTTTCCGACGCCGCGAACGCGTACGGGGGCTGACTCCTGGCCAGCCATCAAGAGAAATGTCTGTTCGCTGGGGCAGCGTTCAAGCAATTGTGCTCTTAACTGCGCGGTTTCTCGCATCCCTACCGTGATGAGCGGCGCGTCGATTTGCTCCATCAATAAACGACTGGCTGAGTCGTCCACGTTAACGATGGCAAAGCCACCCGGCTTCAGACGTTCGAACAGCCGTTGTTTCGCGCGTCTGTAATTCCGCACGTTGCCGTGAAACTCCAAATGGTCTCGCCGCAAATTGGTCAATATGGCGGCGTCAAACTCCATGCCCGCAAAGTGCCTTGACGCCAACCCCTCGCTCGAGGCTTCGATCACGCCACTCGTACACCCCGTAATCACCATTCGTGAGAGCCAGTGAGCCAACTCTGGCGGTTGTGGCGACTGGCCGCTCAATTCGCCGGTGACCTGACCATCGCTTCCCCCCATCGAACAGGTCACGCCGGTTTGGCGGTCGGCGGCGCGAAGCACCGACGCCATCAACATCGTTGTGACTGTCTTGCCAAACGTGCCAGTGATACCGATGAGCTCTAGATCGCGGTGAGGGAATCCGGCCAGATGTTGACAAATGATGCCATTGGCTTCACGCGTATCCGCGACAACACAGCAGGGAACGGAAACGGGGAGCAGTCGTTCGGCAACGACGGCCGTGGCGCCACGCTCAATGGCCTGTTCCACGTGGTTGTGCCCATCCCAATCCGCATTCACGACGGCGACGAAAAGATCTCCAGGACGAACCAGACGGTAGTCGCTTTGGCAACGGTTGACCTGGATGTCTCCGTCGTCGGTTCCCAAAAACCGGCCATGCGGGAATACGCGGCGCAGGGAAATGCCGTCCGCGCGACCTCTAAGCTGCTGCATCTCCTTGGCCTCCCTGCCTCGGATTGCGGTACTCGAAATGAGGGTGTCGAATACTCGACTTGGCAACGCTTCCTGCTAAAAACCGGGCATTCGAGCCCCGATTGAATGCGCAAGTGCGAGCATGTTGTTTTGTGTTTGATAGGGCCGGATTGTGATCATTTTCGCAATAGTGTCAAGTGATCTTTTCCCGTTATCACGCCCCCGGGAATTCGCCGTGCACTTCTCGCGAACAGGCGTCGCGACTTGCCGAACACATGCCGGTCGCGAATGACTTTCTCCGCCGCGAGTCCGACCAACGGGAGGACGGCTTGCGTGGGGCAGCGTTCCACCCCCACGAATGCGACCGCCTGAAAGACCACCGGTCGCGAATGACTTTCTCCGCCGCGAGTCCGACCAACGGGAGGACGGCTTGCGTGGGGCAGCGTTCCACCCCCACGAATGCGACCGCCTGAAAGATACCTCGCGTCAAGGGTGCGGCGCGGCTTGCCCCCCTCGCCTTTCCTCAGTGCTCCCTGTTATTGCTCCATGCAGTTTGTTACATTCAGCAAGAGTTTATGCTCGCCCTGTGCCTTGCAAACTGCTTTGGAAGCGGACGGAAAACTGCGAGAGGAGCTGCCAAACCCTTGCATTTTCGGGGGATTGCGCCGGATCCCGGAGGTTTTCCGTCCGGCTCTTGGCACCGGCCCGTGAATGACTGTCGCATTTCGTAACGGGAGGCAGCGGGAGGGTGTTGCCCGGCGCTAAGAAGCCATAACGAAACCATGCGGATGTCCCGTAATCCAAGGGGTTTGGGAAGCGAGAGCTCGGTTTCGTGACGGGCTGTAAAAAGGCGTGACAAAACAGTTGGCACCCCCTCGCCGAGGGTGTCTTGGGAGCGGGAATTCCGTTTTTTGATGGGCCGTGCATGGTTCGACCGATGTCGGGAAGTCCGTCCCGAAATACGCGACGACGGCCCTCGGCGGCCATCCGCGGGGGCTGGCGGCGGCCTTGAGCGGCCGTGGTGCTTTCGGGTACGGATTCTCCGACCAATGCTTAACAATGGGACTCACCGACAATGGCTCCTAATGATTTCGATATACACAGCCTGGCGACCTACCTTCACTTGACGCCCGCCCAAGTGGGGCGGATGGTGGATCGTGGGCGTTTGCCAGGCCGCAAGATCAGCGGTGAGTGGCGGTTTTCCGAAGCCGAAATCCACCATTGGCTGGAGGAGAGAATTGGTGCCAGCGACGACGACGAGGAGCTCGCGCATATGGAACACGTCCTCAAAAACGGCAGTTCCGCCACTGCCGACGTCTCCATCGCCGACGCTCTGCCGGTCGAAGCGATCGCCGTTCCCTTAAATGCCCGCACCCGCGTTCGCGTTATTGAACGGATGGTCGAAACCGCAGCCAACACGGGTTGGCTTTGGGACCCGGAAAAGATAATTCAAGCCGTCCGAGTGCGCGAAACGTTACACTCCACGGCGTTGGGAAACGGCGTGGCGTTACTCCACCCCCGCCGGCCACAGCCGACCATATTGGCTCAGCCCTTTATCGCCCTCGGCCGGACCTACAAGGGAATCCCCTTCGGTGACCCCCAAGGCCGGCTCACGGACATTTTCTTTCTCATCCTCTCCACGGACGACGCCGGACATCTGCGCACTTTGGCTCGGCTCAGCCGTTTCGTGGGCGAACCCGAATTTCTGGAAAACCTTCGCGACGCGGAGGACCCCGTGGAAACCCACCGCGTGATCGAACAATACGAGGAGGCCCAGTTTGGATAGAGGCCGCACGCTCGCATTTTGAAATCCCGCCCCGCCCCGCTCTGTTCTACTCTCCTTCTGATCCACTCCACTAGCCTCGTTGTTCCGCACAAATCCCAGAACGCCCTGCATTGGCGGGACAAGCAAGCACTATTGGTGGGCAGCCAGCCGGCGAGCTCCCTCTGGGCAACGATCCAGGAGAATGCACGCCGCGCAACGTGGCTTTCGGGCGAGGCACACGCGTCGTCCGTGTCGGATCAACTGTAAATGAAAGCTCAGCACCAACCGGGCCGGAACTTTCCGAGCCAATTGCTCGTGCGCCTGTTCGGCCGTGGTATGGACATGGATCAGGCCGAGTCGTTGGCTCACGCGGCGCACGTGCGTATCGACCGGCAGGACCGGTTTGCCGCAGGCGAACAGCACCACGCAAGCGGCCGTTTTGGGCCCCACGCCGGGGAACCGGTTCAAGTATTCCAGCGACTCCCGGGCCGGCATGTCGTGCAAGAATTCCAGCGACAATTCAGCTCGCTGTCGGTGGATTTCCTCCAAGATGGCCTTGATCCGAGGGGCTTTGGAATTTGACAGCCCGGCTCGCCGGATCGCGGCCGCAATTCGGGCGGTCGACGCCCGCCGGACCGTTTCCCAACTCGGAAAACGAGCCGCCAGCTCCTCAAAGGCAGCGCGGCTATTCCCACTGGATGTGTTTTGCGAGAGGATGGTCGCGATAAGTTGGTCCAATACCGACCTCTGGTCTGGAGCTTGAACGGGCCCATAGGCCTTGTTCAATCGCCGGCAGATCGCGGCGATCGTCAGCGGCTTGATTGAATCCGAACTCGCCCGGCGGTTCATCGTCTTCGGCATCTCCCCTCACCGCCGTGTTGTCGGCTACTCAGGCAACCGCTACTCCGGTAACCGCCATTCCAAAACGCCTCCAGAGAACTTGGGCTGCAGCTGCGCTTCCACGCGCAGTGCGTGGGTCGTCACGGGGTCAAACGTCACGGCGTTGAATTGGTCCTTCGCCACGCCGTATGCGGAAGGCGACTTGACGGGCCGCCACTGGTTGCCGTCCTTGTAAAGCAACCGCCAACTCGCGGGCACGCGGCACGAGCCTCGCCCCGAATCGTCGAACCAATACACCTCTGCTTTGGAGAACGTGTGCGGTTTGTCGAATTCCAGGCTGACCCATTCCTCGCTGCCACGGTGGCTCCACCAGGTCATGCGGGGGATGGAATGGTCGCTGGAGTCGTCCGGAACCACGTTGTCGTTGACCGCCATGGTGGTGTCCGCCGAGTGGCAATGCGACGCCGAGGTTTCCGCGACCACCGCGATCGTGGCGTTTTCCGGATCGACCACTTCTGGAACCTCCGTGGGAACCCAAACCACCATGGCGCCCGGCTCGCGATTGTCCCAGACGTGGTAGGGGATCATGGTCAGCTCGACGTCCTCTTCGACGACGTCGAGTCCCGCCTTCGTTTCGGTCACGCCGTGCCGGGCGCCGCGGGTTTTCAGGACGGAAACGCCCCCCAGCAACTCGTCGCGAAATTCCGTCTCGAACTGGGCGTCCGCCGGGATCGCGACCTGGCCCACCGGGCACGGATTATCCGCGTCTTCCAGGCAGTATACGACTGGCCCTCGCATCACGGCCATGCGTCCCCGCTGCGACTCGACTTTTGGGTTGGGCGCGATATGCCGTACCTTCATGGGAAGATTCAGGTGCATGGAGTCTCCCGACCGCCACGTCCGGCGGATCGAAACGAAACCTTGCTCCGGCGCGACCTCGACCCGTTCACCGTTGACGCTCATCGTCGCGTCCTCGCACCAGGCCGGTATGCGCAAACGAATGGTGAACTCGCCGGGCCGTTTGGGTTCGACACCAATGGTAATGTTACCTTCCCAAGGGTAATTGGTTTTCTGCCACAACCGTACCTCGCCCGACTCGAGCTCCACGTCCACCTCCCCCTCGACGTATTGCAGCACGCAGATTCCCTCTCCATGGCCGAGTGTGGCGTAGGGGTATTGGCCCAGGGAAGCGACGAATCGTACCACGTTCGTCGGGCAGCAGGCACATCCATACCACGGCTGGCGGTGGTGATTGCCGCGGCTGGCCAACGGATTCACATAAAAGAACTTGGACCCATCGAGTGAAACCCCCGAGATGGCTCCGTTGTACAGCAGGCGTTCGACCAGGTCGGCGTACTTCCCGTCGCCGTGCAGCAATGCCAGGCGGTGGTTCCAGAACACCATGCCGATCGACGCGCACGTTTCGCAGTACGCCTGGTGGTTGGGCAGGTAGTAGGCATTGGCGAAGCCTTCACCGTGTCCCTGCACGCCAACGCCGCCGGTGATGTACATCTTCTTGTTGACGATGTAATCCCACAGCCGGCCCATCGTCTTCATGTATCCTTCTTCCCCGTCAATGGCGGCCAGGTCGGCCACGCCGCTGTAAAAATAGAGGAAACGCACGGCGTGCCCCACCGGCTCGGTCTGCTCGCGGACGGGCAAGTGATCCTGGGCGTACCTACCGAACAGCTTCCGGTGCTCGTCGTTCCCATGCTCTTCAACGAAGAACCGGGCCAGATTCAAATATCGCTCCTCACCAGTGGCCCTCCAAAGCTTCACCAGCGCCAGTTCAATCTCCGGATGGCCGGCGATGCCGTGGCGTTTCCCCTCGCCAAACACGCTGTCGATGTAGTCGGCGAAACGGCATGCGACGTCGAGGAATTCTCGGTCACCCGTCGCCCGATAATGCGCCACGGCCGCCTCGAACATGTGCCCGGCGCAGTATAGTTCGTGATCGTGCGCCAGGTTCGTCCAACGGTCCTCGGGCTTGGCCACGGTGAACCAGGTGTTGAGATATCCGTCCTCGTGCTGCGAGCCCGCGATCAAATCGATGATTTCGTCCAGCCTCGCCTTCAACTCGGGGTCCGGATGCGTGTGCAACGAGTAGGCCACGCCCTCCAGCACCTTGTAAACGTCGGAATCATGGAAAATGTGCCCCCGAAACTCGTCGCGAGGCTCCGCGCCGGAGGCATGACGGAAATTGTCGATTCGCCCCGTCTCCTCGCATGTCTCGAGGTTATGGGGGATCGACACGCGGCGGTTCGTCTCCTGCCGCGGCGACCAGAACTCGCTGTTGATCGTCACATCGCTGAAATTGACCGGCGACATGGAATCCGGCTCGTCGGCGACCGCAACCGGCACGAATAGCAGCATCAAAACCGCGCACCAATCAGACCAATCAGACTTACGCATTAGGTGGACTCCCGAAAATCGTGGTGACTCGTCATCCCTCCAGCGTACCGCAACAGTCGGTGGCGAAAAAGGGGACGGGAAGGGTCTGCGTCGATGTCAGGGGTGTTCAAGTTGCGTGAGATGCTTCGCGAACCGTAACCGTTCGCTACCCGGAAACGGTTACCGATAACCGGTGTCAAGTGGAATCAGACGGCCAGTCCGTCGACCGGTCGTGTCGCTTTGCGCAGGGATCGTCGAGCGGTAGAATGTGATTAGACAATCTGACTAGCCGGCTACTGTCTTTGTTCGGTCGAGGACGCGATGAACAAACAAACCACAGTTCTTTTGTACGAGATTGGC
>JBNJEM010000132.1:0-14004 GCA_051745935.1 Planctomycetota bacterium | reverse complement strand
CTGGGCCGGCTTTCAGCAGAGCTCGGCCGGCGTACGGACCGCGCACGGCTCCGGATGCACGTCCACGGCCCGCACCACGGCCGATACGGGCGAGCAAGGCGTTTGGGACGGCGAGGCGCCGGTGGTGAATCGGTTGGAGAGGGTCGGCCACCTGGCCGCGAAAACCCCATACTACAACGTGATGCTGAACGGCGAGACGGTCCACGACGTGCGACTGTTCCAGCAGCCGCTGCCGTCCGGCGCCACCGTGGGCCGCGTTCAGTTGCAGGCGCTAAATGCGCCCGGCAACTGGCTGGCCAACACCGTAGCGCTCACGCCCGGGCCGGCGTCGGAAGAGATACCCTCGCCCAAACTCCTGGCGGGTTTCCTAAAGCTGAAGGGGCTGACCAAGGGGCTGCTTTACCCGCGACCGGTCGATGTTTCTGATGGTTTTTCCACGCATCCGCCATGTTCTGTTCCCCTACCGCCATCCAGATCATGCGATGTTTAAGGGCGTTCGGACCCAGCCAATCCTTTATCACCTTTGGGTCGATTATCGCGGCAGCAATCATGAAACGAGGAGCAAAGCAAACCGCCGAGCTTTTACAGTCGCGATCGCCATCTAGCTTACCAGCCTGTTCACCTTGTCCACATACCCTTCAATATCACATTTTCGCTTCAAACCATCCGCTGACATGTAGCGCACTTTGCCGTATATCGGTCGTTCCGCGAACGCCCGGTCGTGGAGACCAAAGACCCAAGCCACGCTGGCAAAGGAGTTTGGGTCTCTTCCGTCCAGGAAATACTTATTGTTAAGGGAGAGCACGGTTTTGAACGCGTATTCCGGCGACCTGGACCACTCCAGGATCTTTTTCCCCCAATACATTCGCATGTAGTTGTGCATGTACCCCGTCCGCGTCATTTCTCGCATTGCGGCATTCCAATATGCATCATCGGTTTCCGCCGCTTCCAGATCGGCACGTGAATAGACCGGATTCCGGTGGTCCGCCTTATGCTCCCGTAAAGACTCCTTTGCCCAACGCGGCAGGCATTGAAAGCGGTCATAGTTGGCGGTGAAATGCACGAAGTTTTGAGCGAGTTCCCGCCGTACAATGAGCTCCTCCAGAAAATCCTCTTCGTTCTCCTTTTCCCCTGGCGCGTCGCGGGCGGCGAGCGCCACTTCGATGGGCGAAATCTGCCCAAAATGCAAGTACTTGCTCATGTGCGACACATTCTCGGTTTGCGGTTGATTCCGGTTCCTCGCGTAATCGTGGTACAGATCGCGACAGAACGATCGCAGTGTTCTCTTGGCTTCGCCACTGCCGCCGCGAAACCAACGATGCACCGGTGCGACGCCGCGGTCAAGCCGCAGATCACGGACTAACCGATCAATATCGGTCAGGGTTTCGCTTGTGTACGCGATGTCACGCGAATCCTTTTTGAGTTCTTCTCGCTTCAGGGGGACGAGGAATTTGTTCCATAAACGGTGAATTTTGGGCCGTATGGTTCGGGCGGCGAATTCGGCATGGTCGGAAACCGTTTCCACCGGTACGACCACGTCCGATTCAACCTGAACCATTTCGCAATCGACTGCCATGGCCACGTGCTTCCGCCAGCCTTTCTGATGCCGAAGATACCCGCGATCGCAGACAACCAGCGATGCATCACGAGCGGCTTGCAAAGCGACTTCGTCGGGAGAGCCGACCTGAATGGCCATCCGAATGCCTCGTTCCTTCAGCTCTCGCTGGGTCTCTTGAAGGCCCGCCAGCATGAACCGATAATGCCGTTCGTTGGCTTCCGGATAGTCATCCATCAAACCAAACACAACCAGCAGCGGTTGCTTGATCTCATTGGCTCGCCCGATCGCGTATTCCAACGCGTGATTGAGATCCGCGCGCTGCGATTGCTGCATCCAGTACAATACGTATTTTCGATTTCGCGGTGGATGATCATTGAGACGCTCGATCCGCTCCTGATGAACAGGCTGAGCACGCATGTGGAAGCCTCCTTTGGCCGTGTGCGGCGACGCTCCGAGGGACGTTTGCACGCTGAAGCAATTCCCGAGCTACGGGGTGACTTCGGAACGTGAAGAAAGCGTATTCGTTCGAGCAATGATTCCGACATGGAGCGCGGCGATTCATGGCCGCGTTCTTCTGGTTCCCGGACGCCGCGCCGGGCGGCATGGGGCCAACACACAACTACAGGTTACTCGTCTTCCGCACGCACTTCGGCGAGGGCGGCGGAAGCAGCCAAACGCCAGAAAGGCCAAAGCAATCAGCGACCAAATGGCGACGGAGGCACGCTCGGGGGTGACGACGGTGGCAGTTTGGAGCATGTTACCGTCGTACCGATGCCAATCAAAGATGGCTCCATCAACAAACTGTGTGACATAGCCCCGACCACATCACGAATCCATCGTCGAAACTTTTGGGGGCATCCAAATCGCCCGTGTCCGCTGCGTCTTGCCCCCACCAAGCATCATCAGGGTCAATCAGAAAATCAACCGTGAAGACATAGGAAGCACGCTGTTCACGCGTAGAATCCAATGGGATACCGGCGGCCCGGAATCATTTTTCCACCCACTTCGGCACTTCACCTTGGCCGGTTTTCTCGCCTTCGAGCACCCAGCTCAGATTGAACCGCGCCAGGTACGCGCCTTCATACTTGTCTTTCTCTCCGCCCTCGAACTGGAGGTAGATCCAGCCGGCGCTGGGCGTGCCGGGTCGGCCGGCGGTCAGCGACGAGTAGGCGCTGGGCCCTTCGTACACGAGGCGCTTGACCGGCCACGTCGCGCCGCCGTCGAAACTGGCCCAGACGGTCATGCGCACTCGCCGATGGCTTGGCGTGTCGGCGTTGCTGTAGAGCAGGATATCGCGGCCCTTAACAGGCAGACGCGTCAAACCGCACATCATTCCGAAGTGCCCCTGGTGGCTTGGGCCCCGCCCTTTCTTGCCGCGATAGCGCGGGCCGTCCGGCAGGACCTCATCAAAGCCGGCGTCTACCCAGGTCTCGCCGCCATCGTAACTCCACGCGAAGGAGCGACGAGGCGTGAAATCGGCGACTTCCTTGAACCAATGTTTTCGGGAGGTATAGTAGATATGTCCGTCGGTCAACTCGGCGACAGCGCCCTCGCCGGTCCCGTTCATTGGGAAGGGCCTGCTGGTGCGCCAATGTTTCCCGCCGTCGTCGCTGTAGATGGCCGTATTGTAGCCGCTGCTTTTGCCGTACACGCGGGCCGGCCTCAGCAGCCGCCCCTCGTGCTTGCCATGCCGCAGCGTGATGCCGTGCTCGGCCATGTGCATCTGGGGAGTATTGTCCTTGACGTCCTTCTCGATAAGCAGCTCTTCCTTTTCCCACGTTTTGCCGTGGTCCTTGCTTCGGTAGAGCAATCTCGCGGCGGGCGGGTGTTTGTCCTGTACGAAGGCGAGGATATCGCCGGTGGTCTCGTCCACTGTCACTCCGCCGCCGTGAAAGCCCGGCTCGGCGATGGTGATCGGTGGCCCCCACGTCTTGCCGCCGTTTTCACTGCGGCGCGCCCGGACACTGTTGCGGCCCCACGTGGCGATCACCGTACCGTCCGTGGCCACCACGACGTTCGGAAACCGCTCGCCGGTGAAGATCCGCCGCTTTTCCATCCGCGGCTTGCTCAGGAACGATTCGAGATCGCCCTCGAATCGATCCGCGAGTCTTCCCTCTGCCGCAAACGCACCGGCGGACGCCGCCGTAAGCAATAGAAGCGTTGCCCATGTGGTTGTTCGTTCTTTCATGGTTGAACCTTTCTGTGTTGAAAAACCATTGGCTGTTGGGCGCAATTGTACACTATGCCTGCGTCCTATTTCGCCACCCAGCTGGGCGAAATCGGCGTCCCGTTGCGGCCGCACCTCGACGTGCGGCAGGATGCACTCGATGGTTCCATCGATCCATTGGACCTGGATCAGCTTGTCCGCTCAACGGTCTCCGGTTTCGGTATCCACCATCGATTTGGCCAGTTCCTTGTCCAGGAACGTGTAACCCGCCTCCAAATCGATTAACGCATGGACCTGGGGAAAAGAAGAAACGAAAGAATTCTTTCAAGTAGTCCTCGATGATCTGTTTCCAGCCACCGTCCGGCGACCGACAGCAGTTCGCGCCGCGGACGATAGCTGAGGCTGGGCGCCTCGCCGCTGCTACCAAGGAGGAACAGTCCGTGAACCCCACCGCTGAGAGTGTGTTCGACCAACCGCTCCAAACCGTCCACATTCAACGTGTCGTTGTCGCGAAGTGGCGTGACCATCGGGGGCACGATGCCGCGTAAGGGCGCGGGCAAGTTTGAGGCAGGCATATTGTGCAGTGTCCTTCTGAGAGAAATGCTGGGTCATATCAAGGCTTCCGCCACGCCTGACCAGAATTCGGGACGCGATCGAGGCCCTTTTCGCGCGCTTGATATCGAGCATCAGCACACCTGACCGATATCTGGAATGCCAGTAGGGCGGCCAGACCGTTTCTTGTTGGAGCCCGCGGCTACACTATCCGACGGGTATCAAAACTGAGTGTTTCTTACAA
Organism: Planctomycetota bacterium; assembly: GCA_051745935.1. Taxonomy (GTDB): domain Bacteria; phylum Planctomycetota; class Planctomycetia; order Pirellulales; family Pirellulaceae; genus JBNJEM01. Next base: position 9,483 of record JBNJEM010000132.1, on the reverse strand, counting down.
GCGGACAGAAAACCGACAGCCGTCGTCCCAAACCCTTGTAGTGTGAACGGTTTAGCAAATGTTTCCGAGGTTTTCTGTCCGCCTCTTAGCAGGTTCGCGGCTATTGCGCGAATTAGCCGCAGGAGCCGGAAATTTCGACCCGTTGTTTCTAACGCCAGTCTCGGCAGTTTGATTGACACCTGGAAAGCACTGTAGTATCCTACGGGAATTCCACGCGGTTCCCATCTGCGAACCTGAGGCAAGCAAATGCGATCGGAACCTCCTCTGACACAGCAAGCCTACGAGCACATTCAGACGAGCCGTCGAGAAACGCTCGATCAACTCGACCACCATCACACCACGCTAGACCCCGGCGCGCCCATCGCGGATGATCTTCCGACCGACCGGATCGAAGAATTGCAGCGAATCGAGGAGCGTGATCTGAACAGCGGCAAATGAAAATCCGCGCAATAGGAGGAAGGCACGTGATGAAACTCGATTCAACAACTCGTGAGGCATGCGCACCCATGAGGACGATCACCGCATTACTGCTTGTCGTTCTCTGGACCGCTGCAAATCGAGCCGCGGAACGGGCTGCTGGCGGCCAGACTTTTGTCAACTCGGTCGGCATGAAGATGGTTCGGATTGAACCGGGGTCGTTCCGCATGGGCAGCCCGGAGGGCGAGACGAAGCTGTCCGCGGATCAGTGGGACGAACAGCCGTTGCATGAGGTGGCCATTGCCCAGCCGTTCTATATGGCCGCTACCGAAGTCACCAACGTCCAATATGAGCAGTTCGATCCCGATCACCATAAGTGGCGCGGACTTCGCGACGTGTCCAAGGCGGATGACGAAGCCGTGACCTACGTGAGTTGGCACGAGGCGGCGGCCTTCTGTGAGTGGCTGAGCAAAAGGGAAAACAAGCCCTACCGGCTGCCGACCGAGGCGGAATGGGAATACGCCTGCCGCGCCGGAACGACCACGAGGTACTGGACGGGCGCGAATCTGCCGGAAGCACACCACCGGAACCAGTGGACCGAAACAGCCGACAAACGGGTCAACGCCAAAGACCGGGCGCTGCGAGACAAGAAAGGCAAGGGAAATGTGTCCCTCGGGGTCGGGACCATGCCGGCGAATTCCTGGGGGCTCCACGAAATGCACGGCAATGTCGAAGAGTGGGTAAGGGACTGGTACGGGCCCTATCCGAAAAAGGGAACCGATCCGGTGGGCCCGGCCGACGGGACGTTCAAGGTGACCCGCGGCGGCAGCCACAATGCCGCGTTGAAATTCCTGCGCGCGGCCAACCGCTCCGCCACCTTGCCGGACGACAAGCATTGGCTGATCGGTTTTCGCCTGGTACTGGCCCCCCTGCCGCAAACCGCGCCGCAGCCGGCGGCGCCGCTGATGATGAATGACCCCTCGGTTGATCCGAGAACAGCCACATGGAACGAGCCGACCGAGCAGGAGGTTTTCCACGAGCCGATACCGTTCGTCCAGCCGGACAAAGACCATCCCCTGCTCTCGCGGTTGCACCATCACCATTGCCCGACGATCACCTGGTGCGTCAACGGCGACCTGCTGGCGGCCTGGTTCAACACGATCAGCGAGATTGGGCGGGAGATGGTGATCGTTTCCAGCCGCCTGCGCTACCGCGAGGGCCGGTGGGCCGACCGCTGGAACACCGAGCGACTGTTCTTCGCGCCGGCCGACCGCAACACGACGGGAAGTTGCCTGCTGCACGACGGGCGGGGGCGAGTCTACTTCTTCAACGCGATCGGCGATTCCGGGCACCATCGCGACCAGTGCATGGTGATGAGCGTCAGCGAAGACTCGGGCGAACATTGGACGCGCCCGCGGATCATCAGCGACCTGCGGCACCGGCACAAGTACACGCCCATGGATAGCGCCTTCGTAGAAGACAATGGTAAGAAACTTGTCCTTGGTATGGACCACGCTCCCCTGGGCCACAAAGCCAATGAGGCGGGCTCCGGGGTATTCATCAGTCCCGACCGAGGTGAGACCTGGCTGGACAGGATCACTGGAAAGAACCGGCCGAACGTCGCGGAAGGCGGGCAAGACCGCTTGGCCGCCGGGTTCCACATCAACGTGGTGCGGCTTGAGGACGGGCGGCTCTTGGCCATGACCCGGAACCAGGGCGGGTCGGATATCCATGGGCATATTACCATGAGCTACTCCAACGACGACGGAAACACCTGGGCGTATCGCGAGAGCTTATTTCCTGATATCGGCAGCGGCCAGCGGCTTGTGCTGATGCGGCTCGCCGAGGGCCCGCTGCTGCTGGTGTCGTTTGACCGTGGAGGGATCTTTGCCGCGCTTTCATTCGACGAAGGGGATACTTGGTCGGCGCGAAAGCGAATCGACCAGGGACGCCGGGGGTACCTGGCCGCTACGCAGACGCCGGACCACCTGATCCACCTGATTACCAGTCAACAATATTACCGCTTCAATCTGGCGTGGCTGAAATCGCCGGCCGACAGCGAGTAAGGACTGCCAGCGATGTTCGCATTCCAAAGGCCGCTTGCAGCCGCTGTAACGCTGCTGGGCCTCTCTGCCGAAACGGCTCCGGCAATCGGGGTCGAGCACGCCGGCCCTGCGCGGATGTAGAAGTGCAGTGCATGAGACACGACGGTAGCTGAGCAATGGATCGCATAAGCGGGTGAGTTTTCCAGCCCTTTCTTTTCATTCGTGGGCCTATTGTTTCATCCGGAAGGATCGTCCGTGGTCGAGAGCACGGAGTGATTCGCGGAAAAAGTGCGGAGTCGCTCGCAGAATTAACGGAGATGCCGCTCTGGGCGAGGCATGTGGTAGGCAGCCAGGCATCAGCTCGTCCGGAAGAGACCGCTAGGTCGATGGATCGATCAATTGCGACACGTGTTTCACGATGGTACGATGTGAAGGGCATTCCAGGCGCGCGAAGGACACGATAGTAGACTGAGATCCCGACGGCGGAGCAAAGGCCATGAACACACGATTCTTTATGATCCTGACACTTGTCAGTTCGATCCTGTCGACTGGCGCGGCGGAAGCGGGACCGATCCCCGAGAGACCGAATTTCGTGGTTATTTTCATCGACGATATGGGCTACGGTGATATCGGACCCTTTGGATCAACGCTCAACGAGACCCCGCATCTGGATCGAATGGCGACGGAAGGCATGACCCTGACCTCATTCTACGTCGCCGCGCCTGTTTGTACTCCATCCCGTGCGGGGCTGATGACCGGGTGTTATCCCCGACGCGTGGGGTTGGCGAGAGGCTCGGGCCATGCCGTGCTTTTTCCAGGTGATAAACATGGATTGCATCCCGATGAGATCACGGTTGCTGAATTATTGAAAGAAGTGGGGTATGCGACTGGTTGCTTCGGCAAGTGGCATCTGGGAGACCAGCCTCGGTTCCTTCCCACGGAACAAGGTTTTGATACGTATTTCGGCATTCCATATTCCAACGATATGTGGCCGGAACATACCCGATGGCCGTTTCCGGAGTTGCCGATTCTGCGGAACAAGGAGATCGTCGATCAGGTGGACAACATGGACGACCAGGGCACGCTCTGTCGCCGCTTCACGCAGGAAGCCGTAACCTTTATCAAAGATCACCGCGACAAGCCGTTTTTCGTCTACGTGCCGCACGCTTTTGTTCACCATCCGCGGGCGGCAAGCGCCAGGTTCATGGAGCAGGCGAAGAATGTCACCGAGGCACAGATCGAAGAGGTCGATTGGAGTGTGGGGCGGATACTTGAAACGCTGCGAGACGAGGGGCTCGCCGAGCAGACATTCGTTCTGTTTACATCGGATAACGGCGGGGCGCGCGGCTGTGTCAATAAGCCGTTGCGGGGCGGGAAAGGATCCGCCTGGGAAGGCGGCGTGCGGGAACCCACCGTGGCTTGGTGGCCACAAACGATCCCGGCGGGCTCGACGTGCGATGAAGTCGCCACGGCGTTGGACGTGCTGCCGACATTCGCGAAACTGGCGGGGGCTAGTGTGCCGGACGACCGAGTCATCGACGGCAAGGATATTATGGGGTTGCTATTGGGGGCCCCCAACGCGACGTCGCCGCACGAGTGTTTTTTCTATCATCAGGGAGAAAAGCTGCGAGCCGTCCGCTCGGGGCGATGGAAACTGTTTCGAAACGGGCGGTTGTACGACCTGGATGAAGATATCGGCGAATCAAAGAACGTGGCGGCGCGGCATCCTGAAGTGGTGAAGCGGCTGCAAGGGTACATGGATCAATTCGAAGCGGAAATCCGAAAGAATGCCAGGCCCGTTGGCGTTGCCGAGGACCCGAGAACTCTATTGCCACGCCCCGGCGTGCAAGGGGAAAAGGCGTTCGCGCCCACGTTGGAACTGAAGTAGAATATCCCGAAGGAGATTCATCGTGAGCAAGTTATCTTTCAGGCGGTTGGATTCTTCCGGGTGGAAAGCTGCCCGACGCAGGCCGTCCGCCCGTTGGTCGGACTCGCGGCGGACAAAGTCATCCGCGACCGGTATAGCCACCACGAAGACCACCAAGCAGGCCAAGCATCCCGGCGGACAGGGTCACCACTGACATCATGAACCAGAGCGATGTGCGTTGTCTCACCCTGTCTTTTCCTTTAATCGAGCGTGATTATACAACTGTACACTTTGAGTTAAGACCCTCCGTGCCATCGGCCGGAGGAGTCATCACGTGTCATATCCGCTCGCCAAAAGGATCGCCCGGTGGACGGCCAAATCGTGTTCGACGGAAAACTCGGTTTCCTTCTCGCCGCGAATGAGGGCTGCCAGGTCCAGGAAATCTCCGACGTAGCGCCGTGGCTGCTCCGGCAGCGTGACCTCCTGATATCCCTTCCGGTACGGGCCGCGCGGGCGGTCAAGCGCCAGCCGGAAGCTGCCACCACTGAGCGGGCGGAGGTCGAACGTGCCCTGATCACCGCAAACCACGAATTGGCGCCGCCGCGCGCCCGCCACCTCAATCAGCGCGCTTCGTATGGTGGCCGTCGCCTCGGGGTATTCAAAGACCGCCAGCTGGTTGTCCGCCAGACTGTCTTCCTCCGGACGCGACCGGCGGATAAAAGGCGTGATACCATCCGGTTCTCCCAGTATCCAAACCAGCACGTCGATCAGATGGCAGCCGAGTTCGAACATCGCCCCGCCGGCATATTCAGCCAAACGCTTTCGAGAGGCCGCTCCCACCGTCTTGCTGATCACGCCGTCGACCTCAAAGACCTCGCCAAGCCATCCATCGCGGAGGGCGCGGATGCAAAATCGGAAAGCCGGATGGTAGCGGTAGATATACCCCATTTGCACCGTCAGCTTCCGCCGCGACGCTTCGTCAAGCAACGATTCGTACGCCTGAAACGACTCACCGGCAGGCTTGTCAAGATGAATGTGCAGTCCAGCTTGGACGCAGCGAGCGGCTGTGGGAACCAGCTCGCGGACCTCCGTCTCCACGGCCACGGCCTGCAAACCAGGCGTGTTGAACAGCTTTTCTTCGCTGATCAATTCGACGCCGTGGTAGGTGTCGCCAAGTCGTTGTCGACGTTCCGGATCGTTTTCGACCACCCCCACCAACTCGTAGTGCTCGCTGAGACTTTGGATTGTCCGAAGCTTGCCCGCCGCGTGGGCATGCCCCGTGCCGATCTGGCCGATCCGGATTCTCCGCTTGGACGCCGCGCCCACCGGTGGAGGAACCATCGCGGCGGCGGGCAGGGCCCCAGCCGCCCATCCGGCATGTTGAAGAAACTTGCGTCGTGAAAGACTTGACATGGCGAACACCTCTCTAATCTGTTGCCGTTGCCTGGCAAGACTGTAACGGAATGTATTTCAGGCGGTGGGATCTGTCCGGATGGAAAGTGGCCCTACGCAAGCCGTCCTCCCGTTGGTCGGACTCGCGGAGGACAAAGTCATCCGCCACCGGAATAAACTTCAGGCGGTGGGATCTGTCCGGATGGAAAGTGGCCCCACGCAAGCCGTCCTCCCGTTGGCCGGACTCGCGGCGGACAAAGTCATCCGCCACCGGAATAACAGGTTCCTTGAACGACCGTTTTCGAAGTGACGCTCGTCGCCGAGCACCCGGCCGCGATCCACTCACGACAATGACCAGCCTTTCCGGTACTCGCGGCGGACGAACCTGTCCGCTTCGGGACAGTTGGGCGTTTTCAGGTTTTCCGCATCCCACTGGAGCTTCTCGCCGGCACGGAAAGCCACGTTGCCCAGCAGGACCGCCTCGGTCAGTGCCCCGGAGTAGTCGAAGTTGCACGTGGTCGCAGCCCCCGTCTTACAGGCGGTAATCCACTCTTGGTGATGGCCTGGTGAATCGGGGATGGTTGGTTGCGGCGGCTGGAAATCGTGGTACTTCGACTCCGGAAACAACTCTCGCCTGTTGAAATCGGCCATTAACATCCCCTCGCTCCCCACGAACAACACGCCGGAGACGGGCCCGGATCCGCGACGCTTCCAAATGGGTAGGTCCTTGCGGGTCAAGACAGCCGGCGGTTCGGGGCCGTGGTACCACGTCAACTTCACCGGCGGGAGGTCCTCCCGGCCGGGAAACTCATAGCGGACCGTCAGCCCCCGCGGCGTGGTCTCCGCGTCGACTGGCGGCCCATCGGCTTCAACCTTCTCCGGATAGCGTAGCCGGAGCGCCCAGAACGGCAAATCCATGTAGTGGCATCCCATGTCGCCCAACTGTCCATTGGCGAAATCCCACCACCAGCGCCAGTTGGCGGGCACATAACACGGGTCATACGGCCGGTACGGCGCGGGGCCAAGCCAAAGATCCCAGTCCAGATGGCCGGGAACCGCTGGACGCTGCTCGGACGGTGGTGTCGCGATTCGATCCTTGCCGCACCACACATGCACCTCGCCGACCGATCCGATCGCTCCGCTCGTGACCAACTCCACCACCCGCCGATAGTTGTCAGTCGCGTGCTTTTGCGTGCCGACTTGCGTCGCCAGATCCTTTTTGGCGGCCAGTTCCCTGATCACCCGAGTCTCGTGGATCGAATGCGTCAATGGCTTCTCGCAATAACAGTGTTTGTCCAGCCGCAACGCCATGGAGACCGCCGGGGCGTGGGTATGATCCGGCGTGCTGACGACCACCGCGTCGATTTGTTTCTGGAGTTGATCGAGCATGGTGCGGAAGTCACGGTACTTTTTGGCTTGAGGGAACTTCGAAAATCCCGCGCCGGCCCGTTTCTCGTCCACGTCGCACAGCGCGACGATATTCTCGCCGGACACCGCGCGCAAGTTCGCCGCCCCGCGACCTCCCACGCCAATGACGGCGATGTCAAGCTTGCCGTTCAGGTTCCGGCCCTTGAGCAGCGCCGGGGCGCCCAAAACGCCCACCGCCGCCCCGGCCAGGGATTTCGAAAACCTTCGGCGGGTCAACCGGGACCCCGGCCCTTTCACAATTGGCTGTAATGATTCGTCGCGTTCAATCCCGCGGCGTGGAAACCACCGCCGCGACTGGAGCTTCGGCTTTTGTGTGTTCATTGTACGACTCTCGGACCTTCAGACCTTGTTGTTGGTGGAATTGTCTCTTCGTCTAGCATCATAGAATGTCCGTTTTTCTTCAACGATAATCCGCGAGCAGTTACGGAACATGCGACCTTGCCGGAATCGCACCCACACCGGACCCCACAATTCACGGCGTGCCCGCACGTTTTTGATTCGGCTTTCCGTACACCTCAATCCAGTCCAGCCGCGAGCAGGCTTTGCTTTTCCCGCCGGCCATCAGGTCCGTGAAACCGACCTCGCGAACCTTGCTCAAATCGGGGCTCTCCACCAATGCTCCCTTCGTGACCGTGTCAATATCCAGCGAGAACCACCGGCATTCGGTGAGGTCGATGGTGTCCACGATCCACTCGTTTGATCGTGCAGTGCCTTGGTCGGAAACGAGCCAGCCGTCCGGCGTGTTGACGATGACGTATAGGACACGATCCCCGAATTGTTTCGTTCGCCAGCGCACGATCCCATAGGTCGCGAGGTCGGCTGAACTTGTCCGGTGAGCGAACACAAGCGCCCAGCGGCCCGGGCAGAGCCCCGACCAGACGTAATGCGGGTCGCCCGGCACGTTCTCGTGATAACTTCGCTTGATCTTTGATTCACCGGGACCAAATCGCTTCAAGACCAGGTTCGTATTCGCCAGATGTTTCTGCTGAACCGGAATCTCCGGCGGCAGCTCCTTGAAATCCTCCCGAAACCATACTAGTTTCGCGCGTATCGCGTCCGCCACTGCCTCGGCCAGTACCTTTCGGCCGCTCGGCTTGAAGTGCACGCCATCGCTCAGTAGTTCCTCGGCGCGAGGTTTCGTCACCTCATACAGATCGTTGATTGAGATTCCTTCCGCTCTCATCAGCTTGGCGGCGGCGGCGTTGTACCTCGCCACATCGCGATCCCGCCGATAGCCTTTCACTTCCGTTTTCCGCCCCACCGGGGTTGTTGCCGCCCAGATCAGTTCGGCGCCAGTCTCCTGTAATCGCTCCACGAGCGTCTTCAAGTTTTCCTCATACTGCTTGAGGCGAACTTGCGGGGTGCCAGTGGGCGGCGGAGCAACCTCTCCCGCGTCGTTCAGATGGGTCATATCGTGAATGCCCCAGTTAAAGTGAATCACATCCCAGGCGACACTTCCCAGAACTGTCTCGATCTCCGCCAGCGTTTGCCGTGTTGAACGGCAGTTGTCCGGAGCACGATAGACATTTGCCAAACTATCCAACCGCTCACGCACCCCCACCGTATACGACATCGAAATGGAATCCCCGATCAACAGCACATTCGGTAACTTCGGATCCGCTTCGACGAAGGCATACTCCGGGCGGCGCTGGTATCTTTCGGGCACGACTTCCTGCCAAGCCTTCTCGCTTCGATACGGACAGGTTTCCCGTCCACTCGTACCCGAAGCCATAACCAACACAACGATTATTAGACCTGGAACTTTGATAGCTTTCATCACAACGACTCTTTGAAAAAAAAGATCAGATCGCCCCGAGGGAGCCCTTTCACCACGGCAATTGTACCAAGAACAGTATCATCTTGAAGCGTATCCCGCCTCCACTATCTATCCCTAACATATCAGAACCATGCTCCAACCGCATCCGGACACCGGTAAAATGCCCGTTCTCGACACGAGTTCTTGGGAATCCAAGGTTGGATCTCCGCTCCTGCAAAACCTCTGGCAATTGTCCTTGGTTGGCAATTGTCCTGGGTTACGTTGCTGTTTTTAACGGACGGTGACGGGCACAGATCCAATCAAATCGGCGAAGCAATCCAGTCGAAATATCTCCAGAAACCGCCACGCGTCTTCCACAAGTCGATGACGGCCCACGGATGGCAGAACGGACCCACCGATGAACGTTGGCCAACGGGAAGGGCGACGAACACGCATCGCCGCGATCCCACACGTCGATCACGGCCCACGGATGGCAGAACGGACCCACCGATGAACGTTGGCCAACGGGAAGGGCGACGAACACGCATCGCCGCGATCCCACACGTCGATCACGGCCC
>JBNJEM010000131.1:0-14005 GCA_051745935.1 Planctomycetota bacterium | reverse complement strand
TCAGGCGGTTGGATTTTTCCGGATGGAAAGCTGCCCGGCGCCAGCCGCCCTCCCGTTGGTCGGACTCGCGGCGGAGAAACTCATCCGCGACCGGTATAGTATAGCGAGGAACGTAATAATCCCTCGGACAAGCCGAGGGCATTGGCCTCACCCGCAGCCCGGGTCATGCGACAATTATTTGTTTTTCGCTGCAAAGCCGTCCAGATTCGCTGTCTTTCCATTGAGGGTGAAAGGCGGAAAGCGGTGATTAACAACTGTAGCAGCTCAACGAACTAATCTTTCATTCGGTTGTGTTCGCCTGCATGTAATTCAGCGACCACGATCGCAGAAAGAACGATGCGAGCATGGTACGTGTTGACGAAGCTCACTGCTTTGTCGTGTCCCCGGAAAAAACCGACAAGAACATCCGTGTCCGGAAGGATGGGACGCGACATGGTCAGTCCCTATCCCATCGGGAACGAACTGCGCTGAAATCCGGAAGATCCTTGCGATCTTTCCATATCCCAGCAGCCTGAGGTAACACCGATGTCCTGCGAGTCTCGCTCGTCTGATCGATAAGACGCTCGATCGCGTCTCGAATGAGTTCGCTCTGTTTCTTGCCGACGGATTTCGCCAAGGCAGCCAATTCCTCACGTTGACGCTCCGTCAAGTATACCTGCGTTCGTACCATGGACGCCGTTCCTGAATTGAGATGCATACACCACCAATATGCATCGTCACGGCTGTCTGTCGAGCTGGCGGTGTGGTTTCGTTGCCCGTGCAAACAAGACCGAACAGGCACACCTTCGGTGAATCATAACCTGGTGCCAATCGACATCATGAGGTAGATTTTCCCAGGCATCGGTCCGTCAATTACCCTCGCATTGTACCAAAACGGATAAAAATCCACTTCCGGGCCCCCTTTTTGTGCAGCGGTTGCGCTGCATTATGCGAGTTGTTCCGCGGTACTGACGCCGACTTCCCGGTCCGTCGGCAGAACCAGGCCATGCACCGAGAAGTCCGTTGCACTCAAAATGGGACACTGATTGAGCCATTTGATGCCCAAGGTATTCGCCGGCGACAGACCATGCTACCAGCCACAAATCCCGCATAACTGAATCCCACCGATGAATCGATACCCGGCTTACTCCAATGCTGACACTCCGCATCGCGTGTTGCATGTGATTAATGGACAACACTATGCGGGTGCGGAACGCGTTCAAGATCTGCTCGGGCTGCAGTTGCCGACATTTGGATTCGAGGTGAGTTTTGCTTGCGTCAAGCCGGGCGAGTTTGCCGCGATGCGCGAGGCGCGAGAGTGCCGATTATACGACTTGCCGATGCGGGCTCGAGTTGACCTCCGTCCGGCGTTGGCGTTGGCACGCATTGTGAAAAATACCAATGCAGTTCTGTTGCATGCTCACACGCCTCGGTCCCTGCTCGTTGCTCGGCTTGCTGCGATGATGGCACGCATCCCGGTGGTCTATCACGTTCACAGTCCGACCGCGCGCGATTCGAATCGCCCGTTGAACAATTGGATCAACAACACCACGGAGCGGTTCAGTTTGGCCGGTGTTAGCCATTTGATTACGGTTTCGCGCAGTCTAGCGGCGCACATGGAAGCAGAGGGAGTCCAGCCAAACCTAATTACGACCATACCGAACGGCGTGCCGAGCCGCGGGCCACTCGGCGAACGGCCAGAACGGCGAAGTCCCTGGACAATCGGTACAGTCGCCTTGTTTCGTCCTCGCAAAGGGCTGGAAACACTGCTGCACGCCCTGGCTCAATTGCGACACCAAGACATGCCCGTTCGTTTGAGAGCGGTGGGTGGGTTCGAAACGCCAGAGTATGAACGGGACATTGATGGTTTGACTCGACAGCTCGGCGTGTCTCACTTGATCGATTGGGTCGGGTTTACGCGCGATGTCCACAGCCAACTTGAACGGGTGGACTTGTTCGTCCTGCCGAGTCTCTATGGTGAGGGGTTGCCGATGGTCGTGTTGGAAGCGATGGCGGCGGGCGTTCCGGTGGTCGCGACCCGCGTGGAGGGCATCCCCGAAGCCATTCGTGACGGCGTTGATGGGCTGCTTGCCGACCCGGGAAATGCTCGGGATCTAGCGCGCGCCGTCCGAACAGCAATTGAATGCCCAAAGACTTTGGGGACGCTGCGGCGAAACGCCCACCAACGCCACGCCGAACACTTCTCGGACTGTCGCATGGCCGAACGCGTAGCGGATGTCTATCGGGCGATACTCAAGGTGGAGAAGGCAGAAGTTTCCGCGTAAGCAAATCTAGCGCCTGTGCGGCTGAGTTGTGCCTGTCAATTTCGTTCCAATCGTTTTTGGATGGCGTTGATGGCATCGGAACGGGGTAGGCGTGCGGTGACACTGGCGTAGTACTCGGCCAAATGTTGTCGCAGCCCCAGTTCAGCGAGAGGGCCGTTTCAATGTGCTCGCTCGCACGTTCGGCTTGCCCCAGCGGGACTTGTCCCGGTGAGAATGCGACGGTGTGCCTACCCTGGCATGGGAAGCGGCAGTTGCATGCCGTCATAGCCCAACTCCATGCCGCGAGGCAGCCGAGCATTGACCGTGTCGTAATCGAACTCGTGGGACATGTGCGTGAAGATAACCCGGCGCGGCTTCAGCTGCTGAGCCACGGCGATGGCCTCTTCCAGGCCAAAGTGTGTCGCATGGGGCCGATTCCGCAGCGCGTCAAGCACCAAGGTATCGAGTCCCTGCAAGCGGGCCCAACCAGATTCCGAAATCCCATTCGTGTCCGTACAGTAGGCCAAGTCGCCAATGCGAAACCCCAACACCCTGAAATGGGGGCCATGCTGGAGGCGAATGGGTATGATCCGCGTGCCGAGCACCGCGAACGGCGATTCGCCAATCGAATGCAACGCCAGTTGGGGCCTCGATCCCACGTGCGTCTCCACCGTCAGATTCTCAAAGACGTACCGAAATGACTCGCGGATCACTCGTTCCACGTCCGGTTCGGCGTAAAGGGGCAGCGGGTACCCAAGCGAGAGAGGGAATAAGCGGAGGTCATCTAGCCCGAACAGATGGTCGGCATGGGCGTGGGTGTACAACACGGCGTGAACCAGCCCGACCCCCTCGCGGAGCAATTGGGTGCGCAAATCGGGGGGCGTGTCAATGAGGAGATTCCCCCCAGGCAATCCCGCGATGGCCGCGCTTCGCGTCCGCTGGTTCCGCGGCTTTCCGCCACGACACACCGAGCAGCCACACCCAATCGTTGGAACACCCACGGATGTTCCGGTGCCCAAGAGGATAAAGCGTCCTCGAATGTCTCGGCTCTCTGGTCCCACTACCACTAGCAGCTTCCCTCAAGTCACCAGACCCCGCCCCGGCTCGACCAAAAGGCCGTACAAAGGGCGAATTGTCTTCCCCTCACGGGCCGGGCGAGCTTGGCGGACGTGCCCGAGCGGTTTCGAACGTTCAGCGGGCGGCGGTGGTTCTCAAGCCTGCCCGTTTCAGTCTCCTTTCGGCTCACTGCCCCCTATAATGGGAGATATTAGCAAAACCCGAAAGTCCGACCAATATGGGCCCCTTGTACCGCCGCGGGGCAAGAGAGACGCGGGGCAAGAGAGACGCAGGCTAGTTCGGCCGCGCCAATTTGGGCGCACTGATGAACACAAAGCGTTACGATAACAAACATTGGCCCCCACCGGCATGGGGCCGGCGGGAAAGTATTGAAGTGGTCTTGTACAACGAGTGGAAGCTGCGGTTTTGTCACGGAGTGTTAAAAGAAGGCCCCAACCGGATTCAGGCCGGGATCCGGTGCTCTGAGCGAGATTGGCCGTTCGCCGTTGGCGCACGGACGGCGGGTGCGGATTTGCTCTTTGGAGAACCCGCAGTTGACCACCCCAGGCAATCGCTCTAAATTATGGTGATGGAATACGTTAGCGCAACTCGTGCTGTGTCGCGGCTTCAAACGAGGGGTACCATGCCGGCGGTTTGTACCCCAGGTGCTTGACCATAAGTGTGTCGTTTGTGATTTTGTGAAGTGTGTGACGAGCTAACGGATTTTTTCTAAGCCAAACCAAAGTGATCCAGGGGGAGCGGACCGGCTGGCGTGGGGGTGAGTGTTTTGCTGCCAGCGGCGTGCGTCTTTTTGGCGGAGGCGTGGGGGCATGGCCGGTTAGAGGCGTGACTTTTCCAATCCCGGGTCCTATTTTATTTACTGCCGCGATTACGAACGTGGCGGGTCGAGAATCATGGAAACACTGGAACGTATCTGGGAACTGATCGAGCTGTTTTTCAGCGGCTTAACGCGGCGTTTTGAGCGGGTGATCACCTCGATCTTCGGCTCGTCGAACGCCCGCTACATCAAGAAGCTGCAATCCAAGGTGGAAGCGATTAACAACTTGGAGCCGCAGTATCGGGCGATGTCGGATGACGAGCTCAAGGCGCAGACGACGAGGTTTCGGGAGCGCTTGGCGGCGGGCGAGACGCTGGATGACATTCTCATCGAGGCCTTTGGAGCGTGTCGCGAGGCGGGACGTCGTTTCTTGGGCATGCGTCACTACGATGTGCAGTTGATTGGTGGCATGGTTTTGCACAGTGGGGCGATTGCCGAGATGGTAACGGGCGAGGGGAAAACGCTTGTCGCCACCCTCGCCGCGTATCTGAACGCCTTGGAAGGCAAAGGGGTCCACATCGTCACGGTCAACGATTATCTCGCTCGACGCGACATGGAGTGGATGGCGCCGGTGTATTATGGTTTGGGATTGACGGTCGGCGCGATTCAGAGCGACATGAACGTGGCGGACCGCCAGAAAGCCTACGATTGCGACATCACCTACGGGACCAACAATGAATTTGGGTTCGACTACCTGCGCGACAACATGCGCCCGGCTGCCCGCGGGGACGACAACTTTCCGAAGTCTCGGCAGCAATCGCAGGGGCCACTTCATTACGCCATTGTTGACGAAGTCGACAACATCCTCATCGATGAAGCGCGAACGCCACTGATTATTTCAGGGCCCGCTTTTGAAAACGTGCGCAAGTATACCGAGGCCGATCGCATTGCGCGGCAACTGAAACGGGACGTTCATTTCGAGGTCAACGAGAAAGACCACAGCGCGAACATGACGGACGAAGGGATTCGTGCCGCGGAGCAGCTGGCGGGGGTTGAGAGTTTCTACACGGCCGGAAACATGGATTGGCCGCATTTGCTGGACAACGCGTTGAAGGCGCATCATCTTTACAAGCGGGACGTGAACTATGTCATCAAGGACGGCAGTATCGTGATCGTTGACGAGTTCACGGGCCGACTGATGGAAGGGCGACAATGGAGCGATGGGCTGCATCAGGCCGTGGAAGCGAAAGAAGGGGTGAAGGTTAAGGAAGAGACGCAGACGCTGGCCACGATCACGCTACAAAACTACTTCAAGCTCTACGACAAAATCGCGGGCATGACGGGTACCGCGATGACTGAAGCGGCTGAGTTTTGGAAGATTTACAAGCTGGATGTCATCGCGATCCCGACGAACCGGCCGCTGCGGCGCGACGAATTCCCCGATGCGATTTACCGTTCGGAGCAGGAGAAATACCGGGCGATTGCCAGTGAAATCGAGCGACTCAACCGCTGGGACGTGCTGTATCTGAACGATGGCGAGGAGCAGTGGGGCGAGATTGTGGGGGAGGACGCCGATACGATCACATTCAAGCCACAAGGGAGCAAACAGAAGAAGAAAGTTTCCCGTGAAAAGGTCGAAAACATTGAGCGGAAAGGGCGGCCGGTACTCGTCGGGACCGTATCGATCGAGAAAAGCGAGAGGCTGGCGAACCTGCTCACGCAACGCGGCATCGAGCACGAGGTGTTGAACGCGAAGTATCATAAGCGGGAAGCGGAAATCGTGGCTCAGGCGGGTCGCAAGGGACGGGTCACCATTGCCACCAACATGGCTGGGCGCGGTACCGACATTGTCCTCGGAGGCAACCCGGAAACCATGGCCTGGGCGCGGCTCCAAGACAAATACGAGACCCGGCTGGACGTGCCTCGCGAGGAATGGGACGCGGTGATGGCTGAAGTGGAGCGGTCGGAGCGCATGAAGGAAGACGGCGAGATCGTGAAGCAGTGCGGCGGACTGCACGTGATCGGGACCGAACGGCACGATGCCCGTCGGATCGATTTGCAGTTGCGAGGTCGTTGCGGGCGGCAGGGCGATCCCGGTAGCAGCCGGTTCTTCTTGTCCCTGGAAGACGATTTGATGCGGATTTTCGCCGGCCCCTGGGTCAAGGGCATCCTCGAAAAACTCGGGATGAGCGAGGGGGAGCGAATTGAAAGCCGCATGGTCACTCGCCGCATTGAAGGGGCTCAGAAGAAGGTCGAGGAGCGGAACTTTGAAATCCGCAAGAACCTGCTGGAGTACGATGAAGTCATGGATGAACAGCGGAAACGCGTTTACCGATACCGCCAGCAGATCCTCAATGGAATCAGTTGCCGTGACTTGATTATCGACATGGTGTGGGAGCAGATCGACACCTATATTGATTCGTTCCTGGATCGAGACTACGGCGTGGAAACGTTTACGAACTGGGCGGGCAAACGCCTCTCCACCACCCTGGATCCCCGCGATTACCGGGGCATGGACTTCGCCTCGGCGGAGATCTACGCCAAGGAACAAGCGGAGCGAATGGCGGAAACCCAAGTGCTCGACGCCGTGGAGGAGAATCTGCCGCTGGAGGAAGAGAGCAGCGAATGGAAATGGGAAGCGCTGGCCAAAATGGCCAACGCGCGCTGGGGGCTTAACTTGCGAGATCGCGACCTCAAAAAAGTCGGGCGCGACCAGGTCGCGGAGTTGATTATTGAAAGGGCGCGGGAGGCCATCGCGCGCGTCGACCTCTCCGAAGGCGCCCCGATCCTGGATGAAGATTTCCCGCTCCGGACGACGATCGGCTGGGTGAAGTCGAAATTCGGCATGACTTTGGATATCGAGGACATTCGCCAGTTCGAGCGTGAATCGCTCAAAAAGCATATTTTCGAACTCGCCGTGAAAAAATACGACGAGAAGGAAGCCGAGTATCCGGTCATGGCAGCCCTGTATCGTTTCGCCACCGGATCGGGCCACGCTCGCATTGATCGCACGGCGCTTGCCCACTGGGCCTGCCACCGGTTCAATGTTGATCTGAGCGTGGATGACTTGAAGCACAAGCAGCGAGACGAGATTCGAGCGTTGCTGCTGACGCATAGCCGCGAGACGCAGGAGCAGGCGGAACAAACACTGGGTGAGGTCAAGGCCAAGGTGCAGTCGTTGTTCCAGTCGAATGAGAGCGTCGGAACGTTGGAACAAGTTGCCGGAGAAAACGGCGAACTGGAATCGCTCTCTCACTGGCTGCATGACACGCTCAACTGTGATCTGCCAACGGAAAAGATCAAGAAACTGGATCGTGATGAATTGGAACAGACGCTCTGCAGCGCCGTCGAATATCGCTACCGGCCCGAAATCCGACGCATGGAACGTAACCTGGTCCTGAACCTCATCGATAGCAGCTGGAAGGACCACTTGCTGGCCATGGACCATCTGCGGTCATCCGTCGGTCTTAAAGGCTGGGCCCAGATGGATCCAAAGGTCGAATACAAACGGGAAGGCATGAAGATGTTCGACCACATGTGGGTGTCCATGGGCGAACGAACCACCGACCTGGTGTTTCGCATGGAACAGTTGGACGAGGATTTCATCGGGTCGACGTGGGTGGAGACCTCGGCGCGTCACGACGAGGTGGCCAGTACCACTGACATGGCCGGCCAGCAGCAGCAAGTCATTGAGTCGAGCAAGGGAGACCAACGTTTGGATCCCATCCGAAACCGCGGTAAACGCGTGGGACGTAACGATCCATGCCCCTGTAACAGCGGTAAAAAGTTCAAGAACTGTTGCATGCGGAAACAGGTTTGAGCAACGCCGGGCCCCACCGGCTGTCGGCCGGTCGTCCAGAAAGCCCCAACAAAACCACACGGGGTTTCTCTCGCCCAACGAGTTTTGGGAGCGAAAGCCAGGTTTCGTGACGAGCTCTCAAAGCCACATCGCAAACCTCTGCCAGGGACAAGGATCCCGGATGCCCTACCTGCTCAATTTTCTGTTTCTCTTGTTGCTCGTTATCTTCTCGCCTTGTTTGGCTTACGCCGCCATTCGGAAAGGCAAATACCGCGACGGGTGGGGAGAAAAACTGCTCGGGCGGGTACCACGACGCAGCGGAGATCGTCCATGTGTTTGGTTCCACGCGGTCAGCGTGGGGGAAGTCAATCTGCTCCAGCCACTTCTCGCCGAACTCGCGCGGCGGAAGCCCACCTGGGAATGCGTGATTTCGACCACCACCCGAACGGGCTTTGCTTTGGCTCGCCGGAAATATGCCGGCTATCAGGTTTTCTATTGCCCCCTCGATTTCACCTGGGCGGTGCGTCGGGCCATGCGCCGCGTTCGTCCCGCCCTGCTCGTGTTGGCCGAACTCGAATTGTGGCCCAACCTGATCCAAGCCGCCCGTTGCCGAGGAGCCCGAGTGGCAATGGTCAACGGGCGGATGAGTGAGCGCAGTTATCGCGGCTACCGCTGCCTGCGCCCCTTTATTCGCCCCCTCCTGTCGCGGCTCCACCTCATCGCGGTGCAAAACGAGGGGTATGCGGAGCGGTTTCGTGAATTGGGAGCCCCTTTCGAACGGGTCCGAGTGACCGGCTCCGTCAAATTCGATGGGGCCGAAACGCGGCGACACAATCCAGCCACTCAACATCTTCGCCGGCTGTGGGGATTGACCGACTCCCACTTGGTGTTTCTCGCCGGCAGCACGCAAGCGCCCGAGGAGGAAATGGCCCTGAATGCCTTTCGCCACGCACTGATCGACCAGCGCCACGCGCGGTTGATCCTCGTCCCCCGCCATCCGGAGCGATTTGACGCGGTCGCTCATATGCTGGACCGCTCCGGCCTCGCTTGGCAACGCCGCAGCCAGTTGGGGACGCCGACCGCCGCGCCCGAGAGCCCGCCGCCGGGGGGGGAGCCGGGCCGCGTTCTGTTGGTTGATGTGATCGGTGAGCTCGGGGCGTGGTGGGGCGCCGCTCATATTGGGTTCGTGGGGGGGAGCATGGGAGCTCGCGGCGGGCAAAACATGATCGAACCAGCCGGCTATGGCGTGGCGACCTGTTTTGGCCCCCACACCACCAACTTTCGGGATATCGTTGCCCTGTTGCTGAACCGGCAAGCGGCGGTCGTGGTCCACGACGAAGCGGAATTGGACGCCTTCTTGGCCCGCTGCGTCCGAGAGCCGGCGTTTCCCGACGAACTCGGCCAGCGGGCCCAACAGCTGGTCATGGAGCAGCAGGGCGCGACTCAAAGAACCCTCGACGGTCTGTTGCCGTTGGTCGCGGAACCGTAGCCGACGGAGCGGGCCTTCCCCCCTCCCTCTGGGGATGGTAAGGCAAGCGTCGTGCAATTTCATGGGGCTGCCACGGTTGCCGAACTCTCCCCCCCATATCTATAATGCTGGGTCTGCATGGTCTACGTGGTGGGCTCGCCGTTGGCGAGACGCCCCGTTGCGCAAAAGCCTCCTGACCCAGAAGGGGCCCGGCGTCCGCGACGCGGTCACGGGCCTGCGTCGTTCAGGAAACTGCTACTTGGCAAACCGCTATAGGCCGCCCAAGCAGCCATGACCCAAAGTTGGCATGCAATTTCTGGCCTCGACAAACGGAGAGGGCGCGCGGCTTGTGTCGCGGTGGCCCGGCGGCGCTGCAATCCGTGCAAGTCAAGGTAGGAGGCAGTTGGGAGGCAGCAGTTGAGAGGCATCGGGCGGGGCATGGGTAATTGTAAACCGTCACTGACCTAGCGGGTAAAAAGCCCTAACAAGACCGTTAAGTTTTTTCGCGACCAAAGAGGCTTTGGAAGCGGGAACCGGGTTTTGTTACCGGGTGTGTAAGATTTGTCAATTCTAGCCACAGCGCGAGGAGATCATATCGTGGCACCAGGTAGGTATTTGTTCACTAGCGAATCCGTGAGTATGGGGCATCCAGATAAGCTTGCCGATCAGATTTCGGACGGCATTTTGGACGCCGCCTATTCACAGGACCCCAACAGCCGAGTTGCCTGCGAGACGCTGGTGACGACTGGAATGGCCTTTGTGTCTGGTGAGATAACAACCAAAGCGATCGTCGACTATGCGCAGGTGGCCCGCGACGTGATTCGTGACGTGGGGTACACGGACGACGAATTCGGGATCTCCGGGGACTCCTGTGGGGTGATGGTATCCATAGACAAACAAAGTCCCGATATCGCTCAAGGGGTCGATTCGGATACGGCCGCTGGCAAAGACATCGGCGCCGGCGATCAAGGGCTCATGTTCGGTTTCGCCTGCGACGAAACGCCAGCTCTGATGCCGTTGCCCATCTGGCTGGCGCATCGGATCCTGGATCGACTGACCGAGGCCCGTAAAAACAATGAAGTGGATTGGCTGCGTCCGGACAGCAAGAGTCAGGTTACGGTTGAGTATGAAGGGTACAAGCCGCTGAGAATTGACACGATTGTCGTGTCAACTCAACACGCACCCGAGATCACACGCGAGGAAATCCGAAAGTTCGTGGTTGAACGGGTTGTTGAACCGTTGTTGCCGAAGGACGTGGTCGACGGAGACATTCGCTATCATGTCAATCCCACGGGGCGGTTTGTAACGGGTGGGCCCCACGGTGATTGTGGTTTGACTGGGCGTAAAATCATCGTCGATACGTACGGGGGCTGGGGACGACATGGTGGCGGTGCGTTCAGTGGCAAGGACCCCACCAAGGTGGATCGCAGTGCCTGCTACATGGCACGCCATGTGGCCAAGAATATCGTGGCGGCGAAACTGGCCCAGCGGTGCGAAGTGCAGCTCGCTTATGCCATCGGCGTCTCCGAGCCGGTCAGTGTTAACGTGAACACCTTTGGCACCGGGGTCATTAACGACGATAAGATTTGCGAAGCGGTGCGCGACTTCTTCCCGCTGACTCCCGCCGGCATCATCGAGTACTTGGAACTTCGGCGTCCCATTTATCGCAAGACAGCGGCCGGCGGGCATTTTGGCCGCGAGGAGGCGGAGTTCACGTGGGAAAAAACCGACCGCGCTCCGGCATTGGCCGAGGTATGCGGCTTGTAAGAATCCCCCATTGCAGTAGGTTTACGCCATGGTCGCGCAACCTCGTGTGAGCGATCGGCTGGAATCCAACGTAGTGCCCGCGGTCATGTGGCGGCTGTTTTTGGCCGTAACCCTGGCCGCCGTGGGCATGCTGCTGGTGTTGGCGTTGTGGTTGGTGGTTCGGCGAGTGGCGGGGCGGCTCGAGCAACCGTTGAGCTTCCCACTGCTCGTCACGGTGGGACTGGTGCTGGCGGGATCGGTTTCCCTGGTTCGCGTCGTGTGGTACCGTAATCAATGGTGCCCCCGCCAGTGGGAATCCTGGGCCGTGCTGCGATGGACTTTTCCATCGATCGTGGTGTTCATGCTGGCAAGTTCACTGTCCATTGCCGGTACGGGCACCGCGCGGTTATTGGCCTTCTGGAGCTCGCTGGTGGTCGTGGAGGGGTTCTGGTGGGTGGTCGCTTGGCGGCGGATTCGGGCCGTGCCCGCCCCGAGAGGAGCCCCGAGGTCCGAGGAGGACGCTGGAGCGGCTTCCACGTCCCGTCTCGCTGCTTCGGCCCCCATGGCCGCGGATCCCACTGATGCGATCACCCATCCGCAAGACGACGGCGAGCAACTCTCGGAAGACCTGTCCCAGCAGATCACCCGCTCGCGGGCCGAAGAGGAAAACGACACCGTGGTGGGGCTGTTGCGCGCTCGATTCGCGCCCAAGGAACGGTCGCGGAGCCTTCATGTCGCGTTCTGCCCTCCCATGCCGCATCGGCCGGCGGTGAGCATGATTCAGGTGTCCGGTCCACGGGCTCGCATCAAGGCGGCTGAGGTGCGGGCGTTCGGGATTCGTTTCGACGTGCGGCTTTCCGTGGCCAGTGAAGACCCCGAGGACGCCTTGATTCACTTCCAGGCCCAGTGCGGGCAGCCCGAATCTGGCGGGGATGAGGCAGGGACGCGCCCGACGGGGCATCGCGATGATAGCGCGGCCGGTTGGAATCCTGACACGTGCTATACCGATCGCGAATGACTTTCTCCGCCGCGAGTCCGACCAACGGGAGGACGGCTTGCGTCGGGCAGCTGTCCATTCGGAAAAATCCAACCGCCTGTAAAATGCCGATCGCGAATGACTTTCTCCGCCGCGAGTCCGACCAACGGGAGGACGGCTTGCGTCGGGTAGCTGTCCATTCGGAAAAATGCAACCGCCTGTAAAATGCCGGTCGCGAATGACTTTCTCCGCCGCGAGTCCGACCAACGGGAGGACGGCTTGCGTCGGGTAGCTGTCCATTCGGAAAAATGCAACCGCCTGTAAAATGACTTCATAGTGATACAACATGAATGATTCTCGATTTCCATTGTTCGAACAATTGCAGGCCGCGGGACAAGAACATGTGCTGCGGTTCGCGGACGAATTGAGTCCGGAAGCCCGGGAACGCCTGGAGAACCAAGTACGACAACTGGATCTTGATTTGGTTGCCAAACTGGGACGGGAGGAGGTGGACGTTCCAGACTGGGGGGCGTTGGCGCGGCGTTCAACGCCCCCTCCCGCCTTCCGATTGGATGGCTCAAACTCCGAGGTCACTCCGGAGCAAGCCCGGCGCCGCGGTGAGCGGGCCTTGCGGGAGGGCAAGGTGGCGGCGATTCTCGTGGCGGGTGGCCAGGGGAGCCGGCTTGGATTCGACCATCCGAAGGGCATGTTTCCCATCGGTCCCGTATCCGGCCATTCATTGTTCCAGATCTTGATTGAACGAGTGTTGGCGACCGGTCGCCGCTATAATAGCTCGGTCCCCCTGTTCGTCATGACAAGTCCCGCAACCCACGATGAAACCGTGGCCTACTTGGACGACAATGATCGGTTTGGAATGTCGGCTGAAGACTTAATCGTTTTCTGCCAGGGCACCATGCCCGCCGTGGATGCGGATACCGGCAGGATTTTGCTGGCCGAGAAGGATTCGCTGGCCCTGGCCCCCGATGGCCATGGTGGCATGCTCGCGGCGTTGCACAACAGCGGGGCGTTGCATCGGGCCGGCGAGCGTGGCATCGAGGTTTTCTCTTATGGCCAGATTGACAATCCATTGGTGCAAATCTGCCAGCCGGAACTGGTGGGGTATCATCTATTGGCGGGCTCGGAGATGACGACTCAAGTCATTGAGAAGCAGGATCCGTTGGACAAGGTGGGCAACGTGGTCATGGTCGATGGCCGGATGCGAATCATTGAATACAGTGACCTTCCCGAGGACGCGGCGAACGTGCGAAATCCTGACGGATCGCTGTGGATCTGGGCGGGAAGCATCGCCGTCCATGTATTTGACCGGGCTTTCCTTGAACGCATGGCCGGTCAGGCCGATGCGCTGCCGTTTCACCAAGCCCTGAAGAAAGTCGCCTATGTGGACGAAAATGGGACGGGACGGACTCCCGAGCAACCGAATGCAATCAAGTTTGAACGGTTTATTTTCGATCTGTTGCCATGGGCATCCAATGCCATTGTGGTGGAAGGCAACCCCTCCGAAGTTTTCGCGCCGGTCAAGAACGCTGAAGAAGCGGGAGTTGACACACCGACTACCGCGCGCAATGCAATGATCCAGTTGCACGCCAAGTGGTTGCGGCGGGCGGGAGCAACGGTCCCGGAATCCGTGGCGGTTGAAATCAGTCCGCTCTGGGCACTGGATGAACAACAAGTTCGCGAACGCGCGCGGCGGCCATTGGTCATCGACCAACCGACGTTTTTTCACTAGGAAAAGCCACTATGCCTATCGTGGATGAGTTTCTCCGCCGCGAGTCCGACCAACGGGAGGACGGCTTGCGTCGGGCCGCTTTCCATCCGGAACAATCCAACCGCCTGAAATATACCGGTCGCGGATGACTTTCTCCGCCGCGAGTCCGACCAACGGGAGGACGGCTTGCGTCGGGCCGCTTTCCACCCGGAA
>JBNJEM010000130.1:0-14075 GCA_051745935.1 Planctomycetota bacterium | reverse complement strand
CGTAGCTCACGAGCCTGATTCACCCACGAGGTGAACGCGTGGGGGTCTGGCCTGGATTGGACGCCGCGTAGCTTACGAGCCTGATTCACCCACGAGGTGTACGCGTGGGGGTCTGGCCTGGATTGGACGCCGCGTAGCTTACGAGCCTGATTCACCCACGAGGTGAACGCGCGGGGGTCTTAGGGGGCGCGCGCCAAAACAAGTTGACTGTTTTTTTCGTTGGGCTGGAAGGACGCAGTAGTTCCAGTCTCCATGAAACGACGAGCGCTTCAGATGCACAGCCGCAAGTTGTTGATCGCTGTTTTTGATCGCTATCGGGTACGTGCCCTCGTCGAGTTTGGCCTTGATCTTGAGCCGTTGCGGCGTTGGCAATCAGGTTGATGATCACTTCGTGACTGACCAGCGGACGGCCACGCCAATTCTGCGTGATGTGGCAGAACATACGGTGTTCGATCTTGTTCCACTTTCTGGTGCCCGGCGGGAAGTGACAAACATGGATCGGCATCTTCAATATGTTGGCCAAGTCTTGCAACGCCATTTTCCACAGACGACAACGGCTGCCGTTGCTGCTGCTTCCGCCGCCGTCGGCGATGATCAGTATCTCCTTCGCGCCACGGTGGCGCCGCGCTCCCATCTTCTTCCACCAGCGACGAATAGCTTCCGTGGCGAAACGTCCGGTATCGTGATCGATGCCGACACTCACCCAGCCTTGGTTCTCCGTCACGTCGTAGACGCCGTAAGGGATGGCTTTGCCCAATTCCTTGTCCATGAAGTCCTAGACGAGTACTTCGTCCGGCCCACCCCGCGGTTGCCATTCTCCGCCGCCATCGCGGAAATTCCCCACCAATTCCTTCTTCTTGGTGTCCACCGAGATCACCGGTTGGCCGCGGTCTTGAAAACTCAGAACCGTGGCGTTGATGTGCTCGAATTGGGCGTTGCGATCCGGATGATCTTTCCCTTCCTTCGTCTTGCGGTTGCCCTGCAAACGTCTTGCGGTTGCCCTGCAAACTGTACGCGGCTGCCTTCAACAATCGCCCCACGGTGCGCGCGCTCACCAGATGTCCTTGCCTTGTCAACTCGCGGGCGAGTTGGGCAGTGCTTTTGCATGTCCATCGCAATGGCGACATCGGGTCGCCTCGTGGCTGTTGATCGCCTGTCTGCCATTGGGGCGGCTCGAGCGCTTATTGGCAAGATCCGGCGAGATGAATCCGGTGGAAAACTTGTCGAAAGCAACGCAAGGACTTGCACGGCCGTGGCTTATGCCCCGCCGTCCAACAAGGCTCTCCAAGCGCTAAACCGCGCACCACGCAGAATAGCGCGCCACGGCGGTCTGCTGCAGGATATTGCGCACAGGCGCCGAGCGCTAAACTGCACACCGATGCAGGCTAGCGCTCAATGGGCCGCTCCCAATAATGCCCCCCCAAACTCTGGGCACACGCCAACTTAGCTGCTATGTTGGGGCTGATTTATGCCGCGCAATACTCTCCGGAACGATTCGCGATAGCGCAATTCGACCTGCAGTAGAATTACTTAGATATGCACTCCACAGAATAGGAATCTCAGGTTGAACCGAACCGAGTTGCAGCAACTTTCGGACGACCGAATCGAGGACGCCCGCGTACTGCTCGAGGCGAAGCGATGGCCCGCTGCGTACTACCTCGCCGGTTATGCACTCGAATGCGCTCTTAAATCTTGCGTATTGGCTTACATTGACCGTACCGGTATCATATTTGAGGATAAGAAATACGCGCAAAAACGCTGGACACACGATATCGAGGATCTTGTCAGGCAGGCGGGTCTCACCATCGAACGAGACAAGGCTGCGGACGCGAACATTACCCTCGGCCAACATTGGTCGATAGCCAAAGACTGGTCCGAGTCCAGCCGTTACCGTCTGTCCACGCAATTACAGGCGGAGAAACTATTCAACGCACTGACTGATACGACCGATGGAGTACTCCCATGGGTGAAGAACTTTTGGTAAACGAACAAATTGATGCAGGCGCTGACTTTGTTCGCGACTTCAATGATTACGTCCCTGTTTCCGTGGCGTGCTGGATCATTCCGGCCGAATCAGATAATGTTTACTTGTACATCGCATCCGACAATATCGACGATACCAATTTCGATGTTGCCTACGGCGAGGTGTTACAGAAGCTAAGCGGTAAAAAGAGCCACTGGCTTGATCCATTTCAAATCAAGCTGGTAAACACTTTCGATCCGGTTGCTCAGGATGCCATCAGAATTCGCGATCGCTATCCGGCACCCCTCGTCACGCGCTACGGCGGCTCGTCCATTGGCGGAATGAGCATAGATGGTGCGTGTATTTACCCGCCCATATCCGCAATGAAAGCGACGCCGTAGCTGGGGAAAGTGCATATCAATGCGAAAGGCGTGTTGGTGGAACCAATGAAGACATCGCGAATCGTGACACGAGTGACATCTTTCACCGCATCTGTTTTGGCCTGTGTCGGCGCCGCCTGGGCGCAGCCGGTTTCCGGCAGGGCTTCCAGCGTTGAGTGGGCGGCGGCCAACTCCCACTTGATCGTCCGGGCGCTGATTGACGACGTTTCCGTGCATGCTCTGAAGGACGGTCTGCACCCCGACGACGGCAGGCATCGCTATCAAACGGTGTCCGTTCGAGTACTCGAAACGATCCAGGGCGAGCATTCAGGTCGCCTGCGATTCGTTCAGAACGGGAACTTCGGGCCAGTTCGTCTGTCCGACTTGCACAAGAAACAACAGGAAGTTTCAGATAACCAAGATCTGCGTTGGCTCGCGGCGCGGGCAATGGTTTACTTCAAGTCGGTCAACTGCCGCTTCGATCGGCTCAAAAGAATCGATTTTCCTCGGCCCGCCCATGTGCAGCGAGGTCCGACGCGTGCCGGTCACCCATCTCCTAGGTCTGAGAGAAACGCGATTCTGATCGGGATCGCGATCCCGATCCCGATTTGGATTTCGATTTGGGCGAGGATCGGGCCATCGGCCGCCCGCATGTCTCTTTTTGTAGCGCGAAAACATGTTCGCTGACGTTCGCCCCCGGAGCCGTGCGTTTGAGACGTCGACAGAGAAACGGGATAAGAAACAGTCACCGCCTGACAACCAACCTTTATCGGGCCATGCGCCGCGCTGTGCCTCCCATCCTCGATCTCTCAGCTGCGAATGCTCTGATCGCCGCGATCCGTAGTCCCACGGTTCTGGTGCACGCTTACAATTGCTAGTAGTCACTCCGCGTTACAATCCCCCATTGGATTGTCGCTCCGGCGCGGGTCGAAACAGGTCCGGGGGCAGGATTCTTTTGGGCGTTTCATCGACGTTTCATCGACGTCTCCTTTGTGGAACAGCTGTCCCACGTCGCTTTGCTGATCTACATAGCGGTGCATGACCAGCTACTACAAGTGCGTCAACAGCAACTCGATGCTGGTCGACGCATTCCATCAGAACACCTTTTGGCGTCAGCAATGCGGTAACCGTTCCCGCGCACGCTACGTTGCGGCTGCGTCCAGCTCTGCCCGTGAAATCTGGCCGTGACGAAGACTTGCATGGATATCGCGATGGACCAATCACGCCTGGACGCAATGACTCTAGGTTGCTGCAACATTGCTCGGTGATTTGCGTACACATCACATGGCTACCGCTTGCTGTGGCAGCACGGATTACCTCCCCGCGAGGGTGGGCGTGGGGATTAATCGTACCGACTGATACGACAATGAAATCCGCGTCAACTGCGTGATCATGAAACCACATCAAGTCTTCGTCGCTTGCTTGCATCAAGCCGCCGTGATGAGGCATCGTCACTGCTTTGCATTCCATAATGCGATCGTTGCGCAAGCGGTAAATGTCTCGCCATTGGTCGCATTCCGAATCCGCCGCGAAAACAACCCGGTCACCCTGATGCCGCAGTTCCAAAACGACACTGCTTGCATTGGGACTGTCGGCATCCATTGCCAACAAGTGATCGCCGCCGAGTGGCGAAATTGCCGCAAGCTGCGTCTTTCGGTCCTCGGATACCCAAAGCTCGTGAGGCCGTTCCGACGCTTCGATCATCAACAACTGCTCCTTGCGAAGCGTCTTGTCTCTTAGCAGCTTCACCAAGTACTGCGCCAATGGACGATGCCGGAATTGAGAATCGTAGACGTAGCCGATGCGCTTAATTGAATTGCGGTAGTCAGCCACGATTCCCGTAACTGCATCTTCCTTAAATCGATGCTGCTTTGCGAATCCTCCACTGTGATCCGCGTGACTGTGCGACACAACCAACAACTCGATCGTTTCAATCCTGAACAAACGCAACGTGCGGAGCGGAAGATCAGCTGATGCGCCAGCATCAATGATCATTGCGCGCCGACCGCCAAGGAGGATAATTTGGCAGGTTCCCTGACCGACGTCAACGAAAAGAACTCTCATGGGATCGGTACGCCTTTCCACACGCGATCAGGCATGCTACCCCTGTTCCGGAATGATGGTCACGGCCGGCCACTCTTCGCGGACGGGCTAATCCCAGGGCAATTTAGGCAATTCGCTGCTTGACGGCACGTCGCGGAGAAACTCGTTTGCATCCGCTTCCGTCACGTGAGGCAAGCTGCTTGTCGCGAATGCAGATTCAACGCGAAGAAGGTGCCACGTTCTTGCATCTCGCAAAACAACCGCTTCAAATGGCTGACCAACCCGAAAGCCTACGATTTCCTCGGGAATCCGATCGCGCGTGAACTTCGACTTCGTTCCATCGATCCAGCGCACACGGTATTGGTGGCCCCGGTTCGAGAGAAGCCGTCCGTAGGCCCGAATCCGGAGTGGTCGTGAATATCGAATCTCGTTCAAGTCGAAAAATTGGCTGAGCAAATGCCATTGCTGGTTTTGTTCGGCTGTACGTTCAAAATCTTGTGTCGCCAACAACTGCTGGATGGTGAAGTCAATTTGCAGTGTCCAGTCTTCGTATGCGTCATCAAACGTCTTTCCACGACCGACGAAATACCCCTCCAATCCGGCTACGATGAATCGACCTTGTCTACCACTGACGGAAGGTTCGAACGTAGCGGTCATCGGTCGCAGCCCCTCGTACAACATCTCGCCGACGCGGAACCACTTCACCATATGCCGAGTGGGATCACAGTAAAAAAGATCCTGACTCCAGAGAATATCTGTTTGCCAACTGCGCCAACTTGAATCTTCGCGTACCTGGACAATCGGCGGCGGGGTGTATGCTGCAACGAGCGGCATGGATAGGTCCTTAGCTTGGATCGAAAAGATTCCACACAGGTTCTCTGCAAATCGCTTGGAAGCACAAGTTCAAGTAATTATGGGCGCTATGCAGCCGATTTTCAATCGCACGGATATCGTCCGGCGGCACTCCTGGACACCATCTGTGCCAATCCAGCCGAAAACGGCCGTCATTGCCGTCTGGCGGCTGCATTTGCACGGAAACTTGCGCAAAATCTTGGCTTCCTGGACATGACAGCAATGCTGACCAGGACACGCTCCCCACAGCACCGAACGGCTCCGCGGGGAAATCAGGAGCACCGACGAAATAGTCGCCAATCTCTCTCTCTTCAGTGTACAGATCAGGAATCACGATCAAGTCGGCATAGTGTAATTCCACCGATTCGATACCCATCGTCGGGACATGTTCACGATATCGACGAACGGCATCAAGAAACGCTTTAAACAGCTTCTCAAATCCTGGATAGGGCTGATCGTTCGCTCGCCCATGAATCACGAGCAGCTCGTGTCGGCCCACCTGAACGATCTTCGTGCGATCGACAGAGCGCGTTCGCGCGTATCTGGGGGCCACGTGGATTTCGATTTCCTCGGGCAATTGATTCCTGTCAAGTCCTTTCGGGGTTGGCGTGAACTCCGGTAGGCTTTCGAGCACGGGATAATCGTCTCCGTACTCGGTGAGCATATTGAAGACGTCCGACCATTTCCATTCGGACTCCGGCGCGGATGCCATCGTAGCGCGAATCCACGCTTCGATGATAGGCGGGTTTTCAAGTTTGAATGCCATGGGACTTGAGAGGATTCCGGAATTGGTCGCTCTAGCTGCTAGCTGTCTGTCTACAAATCGGGGCGCCGCGTTCGCCGCCTCATCCAGTATACGCTTTTGCACTGACCTTTCCATGCAGGCGACGCCGGATTCATGATACGAATGGGCATGGTCTTGGGATTTCTCTGAAACGACCTGTTCGCACGCCCTCAGACTCGATCCCGACCCTGCGCAGGCCAAAAACCCAGAGATTGGGCAAACTAGCGGGAGTAGGCTTACAGCATCTGTTGCGCGTCCTTGTTTCGAACACTGGACCTCTCCCCACCCACGCCGTGACGATCATGAGCGGTGCTCCAGGTGCCATGATAGGCCCACGGATGGCAGGACGGACCCACGGATGAAGAAACGGAAGACGCCGCGCGGCTTTTTTCGCGCGTGAGCCCCATCCGCCGTGTTCCCTTTGGTCCTTTCAGTCCCTAAGGTCCTTGATTCGACGCGGGCAAGGACGCAACAAAACGGGCTACAAGGACCTAAAGTTTTTCGCCATCCCACCCCACTCCCCCACGAGGCGGTCATATTCTAGGCGGCTGGCCTGGGTGCCGTGGGGGCCAAGGTAGTGGTCCTTGCCATCCAGCGTGACGATAGCCTGCCCGCCCGCGAGGTGCTGGCGATACTTCGGTAGAGAGTTGGTGAGACGTGGCATTGTGCGAACCCTTCAATCCAAAACTCCAAAACGGTATGTACCGTTTTGCGCTGGTCGCACACGGGCCGCACTGCCACCCGCCGGCAGGTAACATAAGTGCTTGTTTCGGCGTCACTTAAAGAAAGGGGTGGATGAGGGGACTCGAACCCCCGACCCCTGGAACCACAATCCAGTGCTCTAACCAGCTGAGCTACATCCACCGTCTTAAAACGTTTAGTTTAGCCGCCCCCCTGGCAATCGTCAACGCGATTGCGGCATTCCCCATTTGGGCGCAAAAACACAGTTGCGCGGATGGAATGCCCCGGGGCGGATTCTACTGCGATTTATAGGCTCGCGTTGGTCATCCAGCCAGGATAGGCCGCCGTGTCGCCAGGAAATACAGTTGCCTTTATAAACCCGTTTTCGGATGTACGATGGTCCTCCCCTGTTGACTTTCCGTCTTGCCATTCGCCCCCCTTCACTCCTTCAGTCGAGGCAATCGCTGTCTCAATTGGTCCAGGGCCGCCGACGTGACGCGGCTCGATTGCACGTCCAGACGTTCCAGATTCCGGAGCGACGTGAGCGCGGAGAGCCCCTCATCGGTGATTCGCGTGCCAGTGAGCCATAGGACCTTGAGCCGGCTCAACCCGGACAACTTTCGCACCCCCTCGTCCGTCACCGCAGTCCGTGACAGATCGAGTTCCTTGAGGTTTCGGAAACGAGCCACCATGTCGAGAGCCGCATCGGTGATGCGTGTCTTCTCCAGGTTCAATTGCTCCAGCTCGCGTGACTCGGCAAAAGGGGCCAGCCCGGCGTCGGAGACGCCCGTGAACGACAGATCCAACCAACGCAACTCCTCCAGTGGGCTCAGCCGCCCCAGCCCCGCATCCGTCACCTCCGAGTGGGCGAGGCAAAGGCTTCTCGCGTTCGGATTGACGAACCTCAAATCGGCATCGGTGACATTCAGGTATTCTTGGTACCCCTGATCAAGTTCCGCCAACGGAACCTCCATCTTCCGTTTAAGCGTTTCGGGACCAGCCACGCCACGATAGACCGCTTTCACATAATCCATGAACGGTCGCATCGACCGCCCCTGGTCCCCGTGTATCAGAAAATGCGTCAAACCGGCGGAGTGGCTGTAGAGCTTTCGTATGGCGGAGGCCTGCTGCATCTGTTCTTGTCCGTACTGGATCAACTCAGCCAAGGGCACGTAGTCGTGTTGGCTGAGTTTCCGGAAGCGGGCAAACTGCAGCCGCTCGGCGTCGGCCCCCCCGGTGGTCGCGTACGTCCCATGGTCTCTTAACGACTCCATATACAGCGCCAGCCCTTCCACGACCCAGAAGTTCCGCCGTTCGCCCACCCGCGAATCCACCATGCCCTGCTCCTGGAAGAATTGATGAGCCGATTCATGAACCCATGTCGTACGACCGCTTTCGTTGCCGGCATGGAAAAACGCGATTTCGTGGGTGTGAGAGTAGTACCCGACGCTCATCTCGATGCGGGGCTCCGCGGTACCGAGTTCCCGCACGTAGTCTTCTCGATTTCGGAATAGCACCACCGAAAAGGTGGGCACCGGCCCGAGCGCCCGGTCCTCCCCCTGAAACCGCGCCACCAAGCGCCCGGAAACACTCCAATACGGGTAGAACAGCTGCCGCCAAACCGCGTGGACGCGTTCCAGGTACCGGGTGACTTCCCGTCCGACGTTAGGAGGACAATTCGTCGTCACGCGAAAATGCTGGCTCTCGATCCGCCAGCACTCATCCCTGGTCCAACCGAGTAACCGGTGCGGCCCGGGCTCGGACCGCCCGGACACTCGTCGCGAGGAGGGACGCCTTTCCCGTTGTCCCCGCCGGTACCCCAGGATGCGTAATGCCTGGGCATGCTCGGGATCCTCGTGCAATACCTCGTGCAGCAAGCGGTACGCCATCGCTTCATCACCAGAGTCAGCCGCTTGGCGTGCCAATTTGAAGAGACGCTCGGCCTGCTGCTCGCGGAGTTCCATGAACTTGGCATGCCAGTATTGGAGCAACCGAGGCGCATCATCAGCCGGCTCGGCTAAATCCACCTCCAAGGGGAAAAAAAGATAGGCGCGGCGGGGATCGCGGGGTATGAACCATCGCCGCGACACGCGGCCCTGCTCTTGCAATCCGAGTTCATCGCACTTCGCCCCCAGCGCCGTCAGTGCCGCTTCAAATGTTTCATCCGCCCCTTGCCGGTTCACGCCCTCCGCCCCCCGGACGGACCGGTCCCCAGCGACGAGGACCAACATGAGTGCGAGCACCACCCCCGATCCCCGCCGGGAGATACATTTCAGGCGGTCGGATTTGTCCGGGTGGAACGCTGCTCGGCGCAAGCCGTCCTCCCGGTGGTCGGACTCGCGGCGGACAACCTCAGCAGCGACCGGTATATATTTCAGGCGGTCGGATTTGTCCGGGTGGAACGCTGCTCGGCGCAAGCCGTCCTCCCGGTGGTCGGACTCGCGGCGGACAACCTCAGCAGCGACCGGTATATATTTCAGGCGGTCGAATCTGTCCGGGTGGAACGCTGCTCGACGCAAGCCGTCCTCCCGGTGGTCGGACTCGCGGCGGACAACCTCAGCAGCGACCGGTATATCGGCCAGAAAACATGAGCCTATTCGCATTGGACCCCGCTGCAAAACAGTCCCCTCCTTATCCGCCGCCCCTCTCTTTTAGTGTACCACCCAGGACGGGATCCCGCACGGCAAACTGAAAGATCCACCCGCACGGCAACAGGAGCTCTCGCAAAAGGAGCTTTCCGTCGCAACCCCCACCAGCCGAAGGACGGATTGCACCAAACCACCGCGCCAACTGAAAGCGTCCAACCGGCGGCGGTGAGAAAGCAGCAGCACGGGACGAAGGCGCAAAGCACAAAACGAGGCTATTCGGCCACTTGAAGCAGCATGGCGGAGAATCCTTGTCACCCGTGATCCAACGTGTTGACAGCCCGTAACAAAGCCTGGTTCCCGCTCCCAAAACTCCCTATAGCGGAAAGGAAACCGCACTGGTTTTGTTATGGCTTCTTGGACGCAAGAGCCCCGAGTCCGCTCAGCCACGGTGTTGCGTCGGCGTGGACTTGGGGGGCTGGACCTTGAGCCAGGACTGGAGCTGGGCTGGCCAAAACCCCGGGCATTGGGCAAACTAGCGGGAGTAGGCTTACAGCATTCGTTGCGGGTCCTCGTTTCGAACACTGGAACCTTTCCCCACCCACGCCGTGACGATCATGAGCGGTGCTCCAGGTGCCATGATAGGCCCACCGATGGCAGGACGGACCCACGGATGAAGAAACGCAAGACGCCGCGCGGTTTTTTTCACGCGTGAGCCCCGTCCGCCGTGTTCCCTTTGGTCCTTTAGGGGGTTTGCCGGACTTTTGAGGAGGGCTATTACCCCTCTTCAAACGCAGCATCAAACGCGCGACCACTCGGGGTAAAGTTCATCCGGCGCGTGAACTCGCACGCCTCCTTGGCGCCAAACTCGCGGTCCATGCCCATGTCTTCCCATTCGATGGACAACGGGCCGTCATATCCGATATCGTTGAGGGCCCGAATGACCTCTTCAAAGTTGACCCCCCCGCGTCCTGGACTCCGGAAGTCCCAACCGCGTCGCGAGTCTCCAAAGTTCAAGTGACTGGCGAGAATCCCCGTTTTGCCGTTCAACGTGGTGATGGCGTCCTTAATGTGCACGTGGTAAATGCGATCCGGAAACGCCCGAATGAACTCAACCGGATCCACGCCCTGCCAATGCAAATGGCTTGGATCGAAGTTGAAACCGAACTCTTCCCGGTGATCGAGAGCTTCGAGCGCCCGCTCGGCCGTATAGATGTCGAACGCGATTTCCGTCGGATGGACCTCCAGTCCAAACCTCACGCCACACTCACCAAACACATCCATGATCGGATTGAACCGCTCGGCAAACAAGTCGAATCCCGCCGCGAGCATTGATTCGGGGACGGGTGGGAACGAATAGAGCAGGTGCCAAATACTCGAGCCGGTAAAGCCGTTGACGACGTCCACGCCAAACTTTTGAGCCGCGCGAGCCGTGTTTTTCATCTCGTCAGCCGCTCGCTGGTTCACACCAGCCGGATCACCGTCCCCCCACACGTAACCAGGGAGG
Source organism: Planctomycetota bacterium (assembly GCA_051745935.1). Classification (GTDB taxonomy): domain Bacteria; phylum Planctomycetota; class Planctomycetia; order Pirellulales; family Pirellulaceae; genus JBNJEM01. Next base: position 3,280 of record JBNJEM010000130.1, on the reverse strand, counting down.
ATTCCCTTGTGACGCTCGTCAACAATGTCGCACACCGCCTGACCGACGAGGTGGTTACTGAGGGCCCAGCAGTGTAGATCCAGCCCCTGGAGCTGCTCCCGTTTCTGCTTGCAGTAGTTGTCATCCGCCAACGCTTTGTCCACTTCGAAATGGTCCCCCCAACACGCCAACTCCATTCCGTCGTATCCAAAATCCTTGGTCTTGCGAGCCAAGTCGCTGAATGGCAAATCGGCCCATTGGCCCGTGAACAGAGTGACTGGTCGTGACATAATGTACTCCTTCTGGGTAACTTCTAGGACTTCCACATCTTGTGCCGCCACCGGGGTGACGCGAACAAACCGGCAAATGACGCCCCCCTCTCAAGGGCACACAAGAAAAAACGAACAACCACGGGATAATCAAAATGAACCCAAAAACGCTAACAAAACCATTCGGATTTCCGAGCAATCACGCCATTCTGGAAGCAGAAACCAGGCTTTGTTACAGGCTGTAAGAAACTCCATTGGCAGCTCGATCCGTTGGATGGTCAACCGTGTGGCGCCGGGCGTGCTGCCGCCGGATGAACTTACCGCGGACAGCTCATTTTGCGAGACCTTCACGACAGCCTCAATACCGCCCTAGCCATTGGCCAGCTATGTGCGACCATTTTCACCTCTCCATGCGTCACGTGCAACTACCGTCCCCACATAATTTACGGGGTCGGGTAACCAGCAGAAACCTTTGGACGCCACTTGGCCCGCGGAGCGGATCGCGGATTTGCGCGAAGCTCAAAAACCGGTAACACTTTAGGCGTCTGAAGTAGAATCCTAGCTTCGTGATCACAAATCCCTTCTGAGGTACCCCGCCAAACCGCAAGGCCAGAGTCCGCTCGCCCGCGCGTTGGACCGGCAAGGATCATGACGGCGGACGGCGGCCTGCGCGCGCCACAGGGCCGTTGTCCAACCCTCATTGCTTGGAAGAGCCTTACTTGAGTTCGCCAAAAAGTTGCAAAAACCGAAGCTTCTTCTTATAGCGGTCGCGGCCGATTTTGTCCGCCGCGAGTCCGACCAACGGGAGGACGGCTTGCGTCGGACAGCTTTCCATCCGGACAAATCCGAGCGCCCGAAGTATACTGCGTGTTACAATTGAGGGATATGACGCGTCGGGGTGGCGCGGGTCGCGCCGTGAGCGGCCCCCCGTTTGCCACATCAAACCCACACCTACGGGGGTTGGCGAGCCAGCCACGCAACCGTGCCATAATACGCAAGAAGACGTATCAGGGCCCCTGCGGTCCTTGGTTGTTTAGACGGGAACCAACGAGAAACACGTAACCACATCGGGGTAATTCATGGCCGTCTGGGGTATAAGGACACATTATATGCTGTTTCGTTCGCCCTTCCTTGTCGTCTGCCTGTTGTTGAGCGGAGCGGTGACCGGCCACGGAGCCGATCCGCCGGTTTCCCTGGAGCTGGCAACGGGGCGGGATTTTCCGATCAACGGGCACCAGCGGTGGATGCAATTCCTCCAAGCCCCTCAATTCGATTTCACCCATGTGAGAATTCGCTCGGCGCGCGCAAATGACGAGCCCGAGATCAAGAACGTCGGGAGTGCTGGCTCGCCCCGCTACACGGTGACCGGCCTGTTGACCAGCGACGGCCAGCTCGCCTTGCCCGGGCTCACCGTGCGCCATGGGCAACACAAGGAATTATCCGAATGGTTGCAAAAGCTGCGCCAGGGTGGCATTGAAACGGCCACGTCGCCCACGGGAGTCTTCGGCTTGACCGAGAAACAACTGACCGCGCTGCATGAGGCGTTGAAAGAGCCGGTAACCGTTTCGACGGACGGTCAATCCGCGCGCGATTTCCTCCAGTACATTCGGCGAAAGGTCACGATAGAGATTGAGCTCGACGCCACCGCGTCACCCGCGATGTCCAGCGACAACAAGGTGCTCGATGAACTGCAAGGACTCAGCTGCGGGACCGCGCTGGCCGCGGCCATTCGGCCCTACGGCCTGCTGGCAACGCCCACCGGACAAGGCACTGGCGCCGTGGGAATCCGAGTCACCAAGGATGCCAAGTTGGAGGACGCGTGGCCGGTGGGAGGGCGGGTCAAATCGGGCGCGGGACACCTCGCGCCCGGCCTGCTGAAATTCATCGACGTGGAGATCGTGGATCAACCGCTCGACGCCACCCTCGAGGCCATCCAAAGCCGGCTGGAGATCCCTTTCCTGTACGACCACAACGCGCTAGCGAGTCACGAGGTCGATTTAAGCGAACCCGTGAACCTGTCGCCGAAAAAGACGTTTTACAAGAAGATCATCGACCAGCTGTTGTTTCAGAAATTGTTGGTCTGCGAACTGCGAACCGACGAAGCCGGTACCCCGTTCCTTTGGATTACCAGCGCGAAGAAATAGGTTGAATCGCCCCGACGCGCGCCGCCCATTCAACCTCGTCACGCCATCCACTTATATTGAGAACAAGATGCCCTTGAGATGGATTTCAGGCGGTCGAATTCCCGCGGAACCCATTGAAGGGTTCTTTCCCGGCCCACCCGACCTGGCTGGCGAGATTCGCTCGCCTCACGACAAGACTCACGATATCCTGGACAAGATCGCGCTGTATTTGGAGTTTGGCGTACAGGTTGTTTGGGACGTGGATCCCAAGGCACGAATCGTCACGGTGTACCGGCCGGATGGCGGTACCGAACTGTTTCGGGAAGGCGACACTTTGACCGAACAGTCATTGCTGCCCGGCTTTTCCATTAAAGAGTGACGCCGCGGCGATGCCACGGGCTTGTCCCGTGGTGGTTCACGCTCGCCGCTACAATGAAGGGCGATACTCAAATCAGCTCGTCCAATTCCCGCACGCCTTGTTCGAAGTGTTCCAGTGCGGTCTTTACCGGCCGGGGGCTCTCCATATCGACACCGGCGTCCCGCAGAAGATCCAATGGATCCTTTGAGCGACCAGCCCGCAGGAATCCCAGATAATCGTTCAACTCGGCATCGCCGCCGTCGAGGACACGTTTGGCCAACGAGATGGCCGCCGACAGCCCGGTCGCGTATTTGTAGACGTAGAAGGCACGATAGAAATGAGGGATCCGGAAGCACTCGAGTGACAGTTCGTCGTCAATCTCGACATCGGGGCCGAAATACTGCTCCAGGAGACCGCGGTAAACGTCCTTGAGCACCCGCACCGTCAACGGCTCACCCGACTCAGCCATTTCATGCGTAATCTTCTCGAATTCGGCGAACATGGTCTGCCGGACGATCGTGCCGCGAACACCATCCAGCTCGCGGTTGATC
>JBNJEM010000129.1:0-14091 GCA_051745935.1 Planctomycetota bacterium | reverse complement strand
GCTTGCGTCGGGCCGCGTTCCACCCGGAAGAATCCAGCCGCCTGAAATCTATGCCGGTGGCCGATGACTTTTTCCGCCGCGAGTCCGACCAACGGGAGGGCGGCTTGCGTCGGGCCGCGTTCCACCCGGAAGAATCCAGCCGCCTGAAATCTATGCCGGTGGCCGATGACTTTTTCCGCCGCGAGTCCGACCAACGGGAGGGCGGCTTGCGTCGGGCCGCGTTCCACCCGGAAGAATCCAGCCGCCTGAAATATAATCCCCTTTGCCCATTCAGCTCTGGCCGTGGCTCAAGATGGGTTGGGGATCCGCCAGATTTCCATGTGGGCTTGTCGGTCTTGAAAAACGGAATCCATGCCCAGTTTCTTCATGGTTTCCGGTTCGACTTGGGCTTTAACGCGTCGATCGACGACAAGGTGCGTGACGCCCAAAGTCCGCAACGCGGCAATCCCTTCGGCGTTTGGAAAACGCTCTAGTGTTTCTCGAAGTTCGCGAAATGTATCGGGGACGAACGTGGCATAGCCGTTGACCATCGGAAGCTCATGCCGCGTCTGAAAGTACATCCACTCCGCCGTCGGCTGCAACGCGGACGCCGTATTGTCCACTGGCAAGGGGAGAAATGCGAGGCAAGCATCATCGGGGAGGTCGTGGCGCAGGTACCCAATCCAGGCACTCTCCGCCACGGCTTTCGGCAGCCGATACATTTTCGGTCGGCCGGGCCATGTCTCGGCGGTCATTAGAATGCCGAGGACGAGAACCACCACGGCGGCGGGCCATTTCCGCCCCGCACCCGCCCTCCAACGTCTGACACGCAGATACGTTCCGTGCAATCCGATGCCGGCCAGTAAGACAACGGCAAGCTGCACGAAAAAGGCAAAGCGAAAAACACTTCTGGCGCGGGCCAGGCCTGGATAGCTGTTAGCCAACCAACGGTAGGGCGAAACATCGCCTATCTCCAACCGAGGCCCCATTGAAAGCAATATCGCCGCCACCAGGCAGAGGCCCAGCCAGAGGGTCAAACGACGGCGACGCCGGGTCCAGACGCCCCACGCCAATCCCAGCAGTGCCAGGGTGGACTTGAGTGTACCGGGAGACAGCGGCCAAGGATAACCCGCTCCGTTCCGGCCGAGATCCGGCAATGGAATGAGCTGAGGCCAAGGCGTTCGCAGGTAGTCTCCCGGGCACGCCGACAACTTGTAAATCCACGCTTCGGGATACGCAAACCAGTGCTCTTGGGCGAATCTTAGTTGAGCCATCAAGATCGGCGACAAGATAATCAAAGCCATCGCCACGGACAAACCGCCCCAGCCCCACAATCGCCTCTGGACGAGTTGGCGACCCAATAGCGGAAACGAGCCGATGAGCAGCAAGAGGCTGAGCATCAGGCCATAATAGCAGCACAGCGAGTAGGTAACGGCAAAAGCCACGGCGAGCCATGCTGCCCGGCCCGCTCCCGGACAACGCCGGAAGTGCACCAACGCCCCGAACGTCCATAAGATGCCCCAGAGCGAAATCAGCTGAAAAACGCCAATTTGCCAATGGACCAGCGGCAATACCGTCATCATGGCGCCGCCGCACAACGACACGATCCACGCCAGTCCCATGCGCTGAAGCAACCGGCAGGCAAACCATCCGTTCAGAGCGAGAAACAACACCACGAACACGTTGTAAATGGCGGCCCATTCCAGCGGGAGCCGCCGCAGGGGCCAAGCCATGAGCCCGACCACCGTTTGCGGCTCCACGGAAGCAAGCATGCCCTCGACGGGATGATAGATCGGCGCGTTCCAATAGTCCCGGTAACCCTGCTCGATGCGATCCACGTTCCACCACATCGTCCACAGATTCAACAAGGGCACCGTTCCCGACCGCTCGGTGCCGCGGGGAATATGTGTCGTGGCAAGCCGCGGAAGTGGAGAAGTCGAAGCGATGGCTAATGCCAGAACGAGCACGACTGTCACGGAGGCCCGGAGACACCAACCACGGGTCGAAGGATCGCTTTTGCCAAACACGTCGCCGCTCTCCACCGGACAAGCTGGGCACGATACCATCCGGTAGCATGTCCGCGGGGTTTGTCCGCCGTTCAGCCATGCCCCTCCGAGCCGCGCCGTGAAAACCGGTCCCGATCCCCCGCGCACGATCGGGCTTACTGGGAACCCCGGGCTGGCACGCCACCCGCTGTCCGCCGCTCCCCGGACGGCCCGGTTCATTTCATGCCACGGCCGTGTAGCTCATGCCTCATGCCCGCAAAACGGACCAATGGAAAACGCGAGGCAGCAAGTGCTCGCCACCTCGCGTTCTCTGGATTCGTTCTCGCCGCCTTATACACGGCCAGTGGACGGGAATCGCGTACACGCCTCACCCGCCATGGCCCATTTAGAGGCGATTAGCGCTGGCACTCTCCGTTTCAATGGGCGCGTTCAACCTCTCGGATTCCGCCCCCACGAGGGATCGATCGAATGCGTTAGAACTCGCCCACCGGCTCCCGTTTCGCCCGCGTGCCCACGGCCCACCATACTTCCGTGTCAATTGTTTCGCTAATGGATTGTACGGAACCATCGGCCAGCACGACGTTGATTATCGAGGGATGGTGGCTGCCGGGCGTGAAAACCCCCTTGTTCCAATCGCCGGAAGTCAGGATACAGGACGGACCGTTGGGAGGCATTATGGTGGTGAAACCCGCGTAATAGGGTCGCCCATCTTGCCAACGCTCACCCGGCTTCGTCTCGCGATAGATTTCCGCGCCACTGTTGTACTCGTTGCCCCCCGCGGCGTTTGCGGTCGCTTGGCAGGCGTCATACCAATCCTGCGTCGCTCGAGAACTGGTATCGGACGGACCCGCTACCGCCACATGCGCGGTACTCAGCGGCCTAGCGTCAGCGGCAGTCCGGCGCTCCGCCATCATCAGCGTATTGCTCGTTCCATCCAGGATGTCCTTGATCCCAAATGGTCGCTTGCCAGCCTCCGGATCGCCCATGAGATTAAAACATCCGTTCGGATCCGGCCCCCACCAGTTGTTGTTTTGATGCGGATTGGTCCCCAAGCAAAACTTGTAGTTGCTGTTACCAAACTCGCCCACTACCTCCGAATCGGAGGGACAAAGCAAACCGGGGATACGCACCGTCCAGGTGCCAAACTCGGTTTTCCACGGGGCGGGACCAAAGTTACGAAACTTCGCCTTGTCATAAATCGCTTGCTGTTCGTAATACGGGGCCAAACTGACCAAACCACTCATGCACCAGCGACTCGAGTCCACCTGGCTACCCGGATCCCCCATCGTTCCACAGCGCATGGCGGGAAAGCACTTGTGCGAGTCATGGTAATTATGGTTAGCCAATCCCAATTGCTTGAGCCGATTGGAGCACTGCGCCCGCCGTGCCGCCTCTCGAGCGGCCTGCACCGCTGGTAGTAACAACGCAACCAATATTCCAATAATGGCAATGACCACCAGCAGTTCGACCAACGTGAACCCCGGCCTTCTTCCGCGACACGTTCGCATGGTCAACCTCCAAGAAGAAAAAAACTAAAAGTTCGAAACGAAAGACCAGAGCTGGAACGGTACTGGCAGATTATCCACAGAGGCAAATGGATAAGGATAGCCATCACCCACACAAACACTATACAAACCTTTTGGCACACGTGCAAGTATAAGCCGAATTGAGCGAGTTTGCCACGCAAAAACCGCGAATCGGCATGCAAAAGCTTCCTGGCCCTGCTATCCGGGCGCGCCGGGGGAGTTGGCAAGGGGGAGCGGGGATGATACAAAGAACGCGTGTAACGGCCAGGACAGAACGTGCTTGGCCCGGCTTTCGGGTGGTCAGGGGGAGGGACACCGGCGCATCGCGTTATTCTGGCGCGACAAGGGATAAATGCCGTGGATGAATTCCGTCATGGAATTCCGTCAAAGCTGTTCAGGAGCATACAAAATGAAAAAGTGGATGGCAGCCGTCATCAGCGTAGTGATGCTGGCGGCCCTGGTATTTGGTCCGGCGGGGTGTGGAGGCAATCAGGCCACGGAAATCGACGTCGACGAAGAGGACGTCAAGCAGCCGTCCGGCCATGAACAGGCGTTGAAACAGTTGTACAAAAAGCCCAGCTCGAATTGATTCACATCTTGTGGTGCCCGGAGCGGCCAAAAAACGCGACGCGCGGGGGGACCCGTGTCCCTGTCCCCCTTCCGTTCCAAGGCGACGAGATCATACTTCAGGCGGTCGAATCCGTCCGGGGGGAAAGCTGCCCGACGCCAGCCGTGTTCCCGTGGGTCGGACTCGCGGCGGACAAAGTCATCCGCGACCGGTATAACGTCGCGCGCCTTGGCGGCCCCCCATCAAGCATATCAATTCTAGGGATTTCCGGGGGAGCGTCTCGCCTTGAAAGTCCATCGGCGAGCTTGGCTTACCGTAGGGTTATCCACGTCGGAACCTGATGGGGCCTGAGCATCCCTGAACATCATTGAGTGATGACGTAAGGAGTTGGATGCTCGTGACGTGATGAAGGCGGGCCGAGGCCCCATCCTTTCGGGCCGCCCCGCGGCACGCCCTTTTGCTCCATGGCCATGCGACGCCGGGGGCCCCGATGGAATTAGGCGTTGCGCCGCGGCAAGGAATACGAATAGAGGATCACCACGGCACCGAACGAAAGCAACCCCCAGGGCAGCCATTCCGGTGGCTTGAACTCTTCGCGACTCGGCTCTGGAGCGGGGGCCAGATAGGACGTGGTCTGTTTGGGCTGCTCGTCGTTTCGAGCCAATACGGCTTTTTCCAGCACCAGGCACTCGGCGCCCAGAATACAAAGCACGATCCCCATGGCGAGAAACAGCGACCGCCACATAGTTCTCTCCCTTAGGTTCTCCCGACTGTTCGCTAACGTGCTGTTCGCTAACGGGTGGAGCAGAGAGGCCACGGCACGTCCCGGCGACAACGCGTCCCACCTGTTGTGAGTCTGCACGGGCGTGGCCGTTCCCGTGGTGGCCACGCCGGTCCGCTTATTCGGCTTCGGGTGCCGCGCCTCTTTGCCAGGCCAACTCGGTTGGACATTGGAACCGCATCGCGGGCGCGCTGTCGTGCACGGCGCGAGCCCTGGCCCCGCGACGCCGTTTTATCCTCGGAGTATGCAGAGTATCGACAAGCCCGAGGCGTTTTCCACGCCTGAATACGAAAACGAATGTTTAGCCCACTTAAATGGTTTGTAGGGCGTCCCGCATGGTGCGTCGCGGCGGCGCCGCATCTCCGGAACCCTTGCCACGGAGCGTGGCGCCTTGGGGGGGGAATGCCGTAGGCCAAAGGTAAACAAGTCCCGATCGCCGTGTGGAACAACCGGCAGGCAGCTCTGGGCCTGAAGGCTTCACGAGCAACACGTTCCAATTCACCGGTCGCGTCAACACCGCGCTAGTGGTCGCCGCGGGGGCGCGTGGCTGCGTCTTTATCCGGATTCCGGCGGGTGTTCTTTCATTAGACGGCCGCAATGGCATCGATTCCCCCCAAGCCGTCCGGCTCCGGCCGGTAGGCCATCCGTCGTGTTCGGAAGCGACGCGGGAAACGGGACCCGGGCCGCCGTGCAAAGCACAATGTGCGGCCCCGAGAATACGCGAAAGCGGCGATGAAATCGTATTATCGCTGTTAGACAAGGTGGTACATTTGCAAACGCCCCTTGGCGCGGATCATCGCGTCCGGGCGTCTCCAGATCCGGGCGTGGCCATCGTCGAGGGGCGGGATGTTCATGTTTGAGGGTTAGTGGACATGCGAGCGGAGAACAACCGATGTTACTCATGGTCGAGACGGATGTAGTGGTTGTTGTTCAACCGTATCATGCTGTATAATTTTGAAGAGTAACTGCTTATCGCCCGTGACAAAACTTGGTTCGCGCGCCCAAGAGTCCCTGGGTGAAAGGAAACCTGAATGTTTTGTTGTGGCTTGCGGGGAGGAGCTTTTGGGATTGACAGAAAAACCCAGAATTCTCTGTATTAGCGACTCTGGAGACGTGGGCGGGGACGTACCAGACGAACTCGGTGCGCGGTACGAGGTTGTCGTTGAACACGATGCGCGAAGAGCGTTTGCGTTGTTGGCGGAGCAGCAGTTTGACGGGCTTTACATTTTGTCGCCAAATCGCAACCAATCCTTGCAGGTTGGCAGGTTGATGCAAAATGAGCAAATACTGATCGGCATGCCCGATGGCGTTTGCGTATTGGGCGCGGACAATACGATCATTTGGGGCAATCCTCAGTTTCGCCAGTGGTGTGGCGGTCGCGAGGTCGTCGGGGCGAACTTTTACAGTGTCCTGGGCAACCCCGAAATTCTAGGCCCTGATTTCTGTCCCTTTTCCATGGCGCTGGCTACGGGCCGCGCGAGCAGCTCGACGTTGCGAATCGGGGACCACAGATACTTTGAAGTCCACGCCGCGCCCGTGCGAGAAGCCGACCAACAGTTGCTCAATCTGATTGTCACCCTCCGTGACATTACCGATGAAAAGCTTCAGCAGCAGAAACTGGCCGCCATCCATAAAGCAGGGGTTGAACTGGCCAACTTGACGCCGCGTGAAGTGTTCGAAATGGAGGTCGAAGACCGAATCGACCTGCTGAAGGCCAATATCCTGCATTATACACGTCATTTGTTGGATTTCGACGTAATCGAAATCCGGTTGCTGGACCAAGAAACATTGGAGCTGAGGCCGCTTCTGTCGGAAGGGCTGACCGAGGACGCGGCCGAGCGTCCCCTCTTCGCTCGGCCACGGGACAACGGGGTTACCGGTTTCGTCGCCGCGACCGGCAAAAGCTATTTGTGCGAAGACACCGCTGAGGATCGGCTATATCTGGAAGCGTTTGCTGGGGCCAGGAGTTCATTGACTGTCCCGTTGATCTGGCAGGACCAGGTTATCGGCACGTTCAATGTTGAAAGCCCGGAGCCGGGGGCGTTTTCCGAAGGCGATTTACAGTTTCTGGAGATCTTCTCTCGGAACGTGGCGGTGGCTTTGAATACCCTGGAGTTGCTGGTCGCTCAGAAAACCGACGCCGCCCAACGGAGCGTGGAGGCGATCCATAGCGCGGTGGCGTTGCCCGTGGACGGGATTCTCAACGACGCGGTTAACGTCATGGAGCACTACCGCGGCCACGATCCCGACGTGGTCGAGCGGTTGCAGGATATCCTCCGGCACGCACGGGACATCAAACAAAGCATCCAAAGAATCGGCCAGAAAATGGCGCCGGCGGAAGCCGTACCGGCCACGGCACAGATCAAACAACGGCCCAAATTGGCGAACCGTCGTGTTCTGGTGGTCGACGCGGACGAGTCCATTCGCAATGATGCTCACGAACAGCTTGACCGCTATGGCTGCGAGGTCGAAACAGCTCATGAAGGCCACGAAGCGCTGCTCATGGTCCGGTACCGCATGCCGTATGACGTGATTATCGCCGATATTCGCCTGCCTGACATGACCGGCTATGAGCTATTGATGAAACTATCAGAAACGATGGAGCGCGTACCACTGGTCCTGATGTCCGGTTTCGGCTGGGATCCGGGCCATTCCATCGTCAAGGCACGAGAAGCGGGATTGCATTCCAAGGCCATTCTGTACAAACCCTTTCGACTTGACCAATTGCTGGAAACCGTTGAAACGATTCTTGATGCGTACGCCAGTTGCCCCGCGTCGTGAGAGGGGCCGCGTCGTGAGAGGGGCCGCGTCGTGAGAGGGGCACGGAAAAGCGGCCCGGAGGGGAGAACGCCGGTCTCACCATGCAAGCGGGGCGTCGGGGACCACCGCCGCCGTCGAGCCAGTTTGTGCCTCCTGGCGTTTTACAGCCGGTATCCCAACACGTGGTGCTCGCTGCCAAAAGTCCCCGGCGAGAAGAACCCTGACGGGTTCCGTTATGATTTTTTTGGGACGATCCCGCTGTCTTACGCGAGTTTCCATGAGCGTACTTCTCTTCGTGTTTGTATTTGCCGTTGCGGTGCTTGGGCACTTGGCCTTGTGGACCTGGCTTTACAATCGCATACACGCCAGTCGATTGCCGTACAAACGGGTGAAGCATTTAGAAAAATACGTCATCGTTGGCCTCTTCGGTTCCCTGCTTGCTTTTGTCGCCTGGTTGTCCAACCAGCAACAACATGGATTGAACCATGACCAGGACATGGCATCCTGCTTGGGTCGCGCCTGGCTGTTCGCCTGTGGCGGCATGCTTGCTTATGTGACCTTGGCGTGGGGAATTCGGCGATCGACCAGTTCCGATCATGATCTGTTGCTGAAAAACGATACGGATATTATTGATTTGCGGGCAACACTCGGTTGTCGCCCCATCGCCGACCGATTCACGTACTGGCAAAGTTGTATTCGGGGAAACCAGATCCTCGAAGTACACCTGCAGCGGAAAGTGTTGGCGATGGAGAATCTGCCAGCTGAACTGGAAGGGCTACGGATCGCGCACGTGAGTGACCTGCATATGAGCAGGCAACTTCAGCGTCAATTCTTTGAAACCGCGATCGATCACGCAAACGCCTGGGCCCCCGACCTGGTGGCCCTCACGGGCGACTTGGTTGAAGAACCGGATTGCATCGACTGGATCCCGGCGACGTTTGGCCGTCTGAACAGCCGGTTCGGCGTGTATGCTTTGCTGGGAAACCACGAACAGCGGTTAGACAACGTGCAAACGCTCCGGGATGCATTCGTGGAGAGCGGCGTGACCTATATCGGAGGACGCAGCCTCACATGCCGCATGTGGAACGTGGATGTCCTCCTGGCTGGAAATGAGTGTCCTTGGTTCCCCCCGGCGCCACACGTGCCCCAGCGCGACGGCTCGTCCCATGCCTTCTCCGTTCTCCTCTCCCATTCTCCCGACCCGCTTCCCTGGGCACGGCGTCACCAATTCAATTTGATGCTGGCCGGTCACACCCATGGCGGCCAAATTCGCTTCCCATTCATCGGACCCGTCGTCTGCCCCAGCCAATACGGCGTTCGTTTCGCCAGCGGGGTGTTCCATGCCGCGCCCGTTTTGTTGCACGTGAGTCGTGGACTTTCGGGAACCCATCCCTGGCGATTCAATTGCCCACCCGAGATTACGCTGTTGGAATTACGTGGCTTGAAACCATGAATGTCGAACGCCACGTGCTTCTTGTGAAGGAGATTGCTCGCCGCTCACGGGGTGCCAGCGGAGTGTGCGGGATTTTGCTCGAGAACGTCAAAAAGCCATCAGGAAACCACGCGGGTTTTCCATCACCTTCGACGGCGGTCCAAACGCGCGGAATCAAGCAACCAAGTTGTCAACCAACAGGACAGTTAATGATCTCGCGCCGTGAGCGCCGATGACAAGCGATTGTTCAATGTCGGCTGTTTTGGAGGGCCCCGAGATAAAGAGGCCAAACGGAACGTGTTCGAAGGAAATCCGCGCGTACGCCTCGTGCATGTTTTGCACGATCTCGCTCGAGGGAACAACCAGCACGAGGTGCTGAGTCAAGAACAACGCGGCCCGGCAGGGCACCGCCGCCTGCGTCAGCCACACGGCCCCGTTTTCCGCTACCGCGAACTCACCGCGTATCACGCAGCATTCGAGCGGTTCGAACTCATGTGGATCAGTTAGTTGGCCCCAATGGCCCCCGGCCGAGGAAACGCCGGAAACGGAGGAATGGATATTCTTCGCCTCGCGATAGGCTTCGATTCGCCGCAAGCTCGCTTTGATGGATTCGGGATCGGAAATCTCCACCGCGCGCCCACCGACGGATTCCAGTACCTGTAAAAAACGAGCTTTTGGATCCGGAACCGTGTTCCACTCCCTCTCAACATCGGGCAATTCCACCTGGCCCAACCGCGTGTTATTCAAGGCATTGAGTATTTCTTGTCGACTATTCATCGCGTTTTCGATCCCGGTACAGCTCGCGAAAACTTTTCTTGGGAAACTCTGGAATTTCTCGTTGTCGTCCCCAGATATTCAGCCGGTTGTACATCAACCAACGGGGCATCCACGGGCCGAACCAGCGGGCCAACTTCCCGGACCACGAAAACAACCAGGTTCGCTGCATGACGAAGCTGGTCACTTTCATCAAGACGCGTTTCGGCCACGGCAGGTATTTGGCCGCGACCATCTCGCCACGCAAGTCCAGCAGCAACTGGTCCAGCGGGATCTTCACCGGGCAAATGTCAGCGCACGAACCGCACAGACTACAGGCGTAGGGAAGGGAATAGTACGCTTCCGCGTCGCGGGTGGGATTAAGGACTGAACCGATCGGTCCCGGTATCGTCGCGTGGTAGCTGTGCCCGCCGCTGCGCCGGTACACCGGACACGTGTTCAGACAGGCGCCGCACCGTATGCAGCGCAACGCATCCCGATATTGATCATTGGCCAGCAATCGAGTCCGATCATTGTCCACCAATACCACGTGCAGTTCACCGCCGGGAGCGGGGCCGTGGAAATGCGAGGTGTAGGTCGTGATGGGTTGCCCCGTCGCATTGCGAGCCAGCAGCCGCGTGAACACGGCGAGATCGCTGGTTCGGGGAATGAGTTTTTCGATTCCCATGCAGGCAATGTGGAGCTTCGGCAAGGAAATCCCGATGTCGGCGTTTCCCTCGTTGGTACAGACGACAAAACCACCCGTTTCCGCCACCGCGAAATTGATCCCCGTGATGCCCGCGTCCGCCGCCATGAACTTGTCGCGCAAGTGACCGCGGGCCGCTTCGGTCAAATAAGTCGGGTCCGTCGCCCCCGCCTTGGTGCGCAAGTACTGGTGGAACGTCTCACCGACCTCTTCCTTCCTGATGTGGATGGCCGGCAGCACGATGTGGCTGGGAGGCTCCTTGCGCAACTGAACAATCCGTTCGCCCAGATCCGTGTCGACCACCTCCATGCCATGCTCTTCCAAGTATGGGTTCAGGTGGCACTCCTCCGTTAGCATCGACTTGCTCTTGACCACCCGGCGGACCTCATGCCGCTGGAGGATATCCAACACGATTCGATTGTGCTCCTCCGCCGTCCGCGCCCAATGTACTCGAATGCCACGCTTGCCGGCTTGTTCCTCGAACTGTTCCAGGTACTCCCCTAGCCGCGACAACGTGTGTTGCTTGATTTGTTTCGCCAAATCACGCAGTGTTTCCCACTCGGGAACCGTTCCAGCCGCCTTGTCCCGCTTGACGCGAACATACCACAAAGCTTGATCGTGCCAGCAAGTCCGCTCCCGGTTGCTAATGAACTTAGCCGCGTCGTTCGCATGTTCCATGTGCGTGCGTGCCATCGTGTCCTTGTTTCCTCGTCAGTGAACGTACAACGTGACCACACCAGAAGCCATGGCCGGCTGGCGAACCAGACCCCCCGATCCCGCGCCCCCCGACACTCAGCGTCCAGGCACCTCGCGTCCAGCGAGAATCTGGGCAATATGCATGACGGGCATCCTAATCCCCTGGCGTCGCAACAGCCCGTCAAGATGCATCAAACAGGACATGTCAGGAGCCGTTAAGACTTCCGTTCCCGCCTGCTGGTGGTCGCCAATTCGGTCCAAGCCCATCCGGCTCGATACCGCCTCCTCGTTGATGGCAAACGTGCCGCCAAAGCCACAGCACTCGTCAGGGCGCCGTAATTCCGAGAACTCGATGCCCTCGAGCTTCTCCAGTAGCTGACGCATCTTGCTGTACATCGGCGCCATCAGCTCACTCGAACATGCCAATCGTAATCCGCGCAGCGCGTGACAACTCTGGTGAATCCCCACCCGATAAGGAAACGACCCTTCAACCGTGTCCAGTTTCAACACGTCCACCAGGAATTCGCACAATTCGTAAGTCTTGCCAATCAGCTCTTCCAAGCCCGCCTCGCCCGCTAGATAATGGGGGTACTGGTGACGCACCATCGCCACGCAGCTGCCAGATGGACAGACCACATAGGGATAATCGCGGAAGATCCCGAGAAACTTTTTCGCCAGTGGACGCGTTTCATCCCGACAACCCGTGTTCGCGCTCGGTTGTCCACAACACGTCTGCTCTCGCGGAAAAATGACTTCGATGTCATGCCGTTCCAGTAACTCGAGCGTCGCCATGGCAACGTCTGGGTAAAACTGGTCAACGTAACAGGGAACAAACAACCCCACTCGCATGATACACACCTGGCGGATTCACCATTCTCCGTGTTCGTCGTACCCAACGCCTCCAACAACACCACGCGATCGGCGCCCCTTAACGGTTCGCGGCAACGATTTGCCGCAACGATTTGCGGCAACCTTGCCGAGGCGCTGGGCCCCATAACCCCCTCTTTCGTCCGGTTACTACCCCTATTCCCGGCGGCAACGTCTCGCGGCCCGCAACAAAAAAGTGGTTCCCGCTGCCAAAAGTCCCTGGTGAAAGAAAACCTGAGCGGTTTTGTTATGCTTCTGGAACCATCCCTATCCACTGTAGGCTCGAAGCTCACGCAAAGCAACATCGGGTCACGGAGCGATTCGAGGACCTCCATGCCCGCCGGAAAAGGGATTGTCCGCCATGAGTCCGGCTCACGGGAGGACGAACCGCGCCGAACGCCTTTCCAACCAGAGCATACCAACCGACAGTGGTATCAAGGGACGGGACGGGCGCCGGGCCGCGTTCGCAGCGGCGTGCCCCTCCTCCAAATGCTCATTGGCCCCCCGAGATGACGCTCCAAACATCCTTGCACTTCGCGGCGTTTCTGATCCGCCGTGGACCATCCCAGGCCCTATTTTTTACAAAGTGTGTGATTGTTTGCAAAGTGTGTGGTCACGGGCCCACGGAAAGTCCTACAATATTACATCGCGCATTCATACTGGGTCGAGGAGCGAAATGCGGCCGATAAAGTGTGCGCTGCCGCCAGTTTCTGGCCGAGTTGCCGCCGCGCGAACGATGACCTCGTGGGAAAACCGTAAGGTTCGAGTTGAGAAGGATTCAAAACCATGAAAGCCGTTATGATCCCCGCGACCGTTACGTTCTCTTGCGTCATGTTCATGGCGATCATCAGCGTACGCGACTCGTTGGCGGCGGACCCGCACAACGACAATACCAGGCCAGCACACTCCAATCTGATTGATGCCGGCAACAAGGAAGACAACGGATCGGCCGGGCGGAATCGGGCTGACAACCCAGAAGTATCGGCTATTCCCAGCCAAGACGCGGAGCTGACTGACGTGATGGAGTTCGCGAAAACGGCGTATGCGCGAATCGACGAGGACATTGACGATTACACGTGTGTGTTGTACAAGCGCGAACGCGTGGATGGCAAAGTCTTGGGATGGCAATCCATGGCCGTGAAAATTCGCCACCAAAAAATGGAAGGTGACGAACTAAAAGTGCCCTTTAGCGTCTACATGCGTTTTCTGGCGCCCTCGAAAGTGGCGGGGCGCGAGGTCCTCTATGTTGAAAACAAAAACAACGGTGACCTGATTGCCCGGCGCGGCGGCCGACGCAGTCCAAATGTCACTTTCCAGCTCATACCGGAAAGTCCGTTGGCCATGCTGGACAACCGCTACCCCATTACCGAGATCGGTTTCAAGAATCTGGCCAAGCGGTTGATTGAGGTTCTAGAGCAGGAACTCGACTCCGGTGACGGGGAATTGAAAGTTTGGGAGAATGCAAAAATCGGCGATCGTGAATGTACTCACTACCGCCTTACCCATGACGCCCCACGGCCTGATTTGACGTATCATATGGCCGAGGTCTCGGTCGACGAGGAGCTGGAAATCCCAATCCGTTATGGCGCCTACGATTTCCCCCGAGAAGAAGGCGGCAAGCCGCAAGTGCTGGAGCAATATGTTTATACCCAGGTTCGCATCAATGTCGGCCTCACGGACGAAGACTTTGATCCGGACAACCCGGACTATGAATTCCAGTTGTACGACGGCCTTGAGGATAAGTTGACCCAGGATTGATCGGATGGGGTGACGCAAGGCCTGTTCCCGCTCGCGGACTCGGCCATCGACATTGGCCCCGCCGGCTTTGGAGTTGTTGGGGGCCCGGGCACGCGCGGACTGACGGACGTGACCAACGCTCGGTTCTCGTGCCGTCTCGAGCAGGCGTTCCCGCCGTCTCGGCCTGGGGTGAGGAAAAACTCCAAGTCGTTGCCATCCATATTGTTGCGCCGTTCGTTTCGCCGGTATTGAGACGAAAGGACCTCTAAGAGACCTAAAA
>JBNJEM010000128.1:0-14145 GCA_051745935.1 Planctomycetota bacterium | reverse complement strand
GAAATGTGAGATCTTCAAACAACCGCAAAAAGACATTTATGCGCTGTAACGGACGGGCCTGGAGACCCGTCCTACGCCGTCTTTATGCAACAATAGGGTGTACTGAATACTCGTGTTTACCGCCCCGTGGGAGGCGCTGGCCATCACAGCCGAAAATAGCTTTCCGCAGCCAAGCTGGTAGCCAGCATCACGTTGTTGATATCGCAATGGTCCGTCCAGGTACGGTTCTGGCGATGGGTGGGCTCGGACCAAAAGGCTTCGATTTGTTTCCCCACTGCGTAATGCTCCAGCAGATCCTGGATCAGAGCGGTCAACTCCGTGTCCTGTTGGACATGGCGCTGCGCCCGAAAAAGCCCCTCCAGGCCAATGGCCAGACCGAGCTCTCGAAACGCCAATCGCCGTTCTGGCGGGGCGTCGAGCAATTCGGAGCGAGCGAAGGCCCGCAGACTCAGTTTGGACTCGGTCAGGATCCGCTCGAGCAACGGGCGGCGGTTGACCCCTCGGTCAAACACCAGACGAGCGAGGCGTGACGCGGCGTCCAGCAGTCCGCCGATCCCGAGCGGGTCTTCGGTGCGCCAGCGGTCGTCCCGGCACATCGCACTCGTCTCCTCGATGGCCTGCGTCAAGTCCGGGGTTTTTTCCGCCGCGGCGGGGGCCGCCGCCCGCAGCTCCAGGTAGCTAACCAACCCGTCCAACGGATCGTGTTGGCCCATGGAGGGCACGAGGGGCCGGCTGAGGTCAATGCTCATTTTCCAGTACATTCGCGGTGGCCCGTCTGGTCCCGCTTGGTAGCAGAACGCCTGATGTGCGGCGGCGGCGAGTTCCCGGGCCCAACGCCAGTATCGGGTTTCGCCCGTGACCGCCGCCATGCAATCAAGGGCATGCATCCATTTCGTCAAGTAGTGGAAATACTGGCCGTCCCGGTCCCATTCCAAGCGGGAATCCACCGGCTCGTCCGCCGCCCGTTCTGGCAGTTTCTTTCCGATGCGGAGGCCGCCCATCGTCGGATGCCGTTCTCCCTCTTGTTCCGGCAGACCGCTGATCCAACCCTCTCTTCGATCGTCGTCGCGGTGGCGTCCCAGAACGTGATGCACCTGGTCCACCAGGGTCAGGGCAAGTTCGATGTACTGTTCATCTCTGGTCTCTTCGTACAGGCCGAGGAAATTGCAGACGCCGAAAGCGTCCGTCCACAGATACCGGCGCGGCGGACTCTCGCCGGAAACGCCAGTGGACTCGGCGAAATCGCGCATCAGCTTGCGAACAAGGCCCTCTTTCATGGATCGTTCCAATATGGCCATCATGGTACTCTGGTTGTCCCCCTATCCGAACGGTTCCGGCACGGCTCGCGGGCGAACGAAGTCAATCACGTCTCGGTTGCCGGTAGCCAATGCCTGATTCCACCCGTCCGGTCGTTGCTCGCGGCAGACATACGCGCAGCAGAATCATGGGTATCGGCGGATTACGACTCGTCACGAAATGAGGCCACTCTGGAGCGTGGGAGGCCAAGGTTCAACGTGGTTTCATCGATCAGCTCCTTCCTCGCCCTCCTTCTCCTTGCGCTTGTGCGGCTCGCCCCCAGCCCGATGACCGCCTCCTTTCCCGGAACCAACCTCTTGCAGCAGCTGTTCAAGGGCCCGCCGCGTGGCTTCGTCTTCGCCGACGTTCTGTGAACGTAGCCGATCGCGAATGTTTTCCATCCGACGTCTGTCTCGGTCATTCAGTTTGTTTGGTTTGATTTCTTCTGGCATCGATTGGGTTCCTTTTCCGCTGTCCAAGGATTCCGGGTGGCTACGTGGTCCAGGCGGGTGCGAATTGCGTGCCGAGCGGGGCAAAGGGTGAATGGGATGGCGCGCGTGGCGTCAAACGCCGTCTTTGTCGTTTCTCGCTGCTTACGTGCAGGAGAAAGCGTTACGAAGAGAGAAGGAAAAGGGAAAGGCACTCTGATTGCTGGTCTGATCCTCTTGTGCGGCTCGTCCGCTCCGCGATGGTTTGGTTTTCGCCACTTTATCCTGGGCCCGCGACAGACTGGCGGCATCCCCCGACCGCTTGTCGCCAATGGTTTTTCGCGGGGGAGCCGTGGCGTTTTTTTGCTTCACCCGACGCCCTGGACTGCTTTATACCGGTCGCGGATGAGTTTCTCCGCCGCGAGTCCGACCAACGGGAGGACGGCTTGCGCCGGGCAGCGTTCCACCCGGAAAAATCCAACCGCCTGAAATATATCTGTCTGTTTCGGGGCGTGCCACTCGGTGCCGAGATCGCCAAGAGCGGAGGGCTCCACCAGCGAGATGACGCAAAATCGCACGCTATCGGTCTCGCCGAGGCCCTGCCGGCCGACATGGTGGAGGCCGAAAACGCGGCGTTGCATCCCCCTCAACACCAGGCACTCCCCTATGTTGAAGGGCCTCCATGCCGGCGCACGAGAAGCCGTAGGTTCACCCATTGGCGAGCCACGGCCGGATTGTCCGTCAGCCCGCGTCAAGCGGGAAAGGCGGACATACACGGCTGCCAATCGGTTAAAATGTTACCGGCGTCCAACTCGCGTCCCATGTTCAAGGACGCGGAAGCGGCGAGTGGTGGGTGCACCAGTAACCCTGTGTGGCCCCGTGACACTGGGAACCAGAACATCGGTGAACGATCACGAAAGGACGAGCATTATGTGCAACAGGAAATGGTTTTGGAAATCGATCGCGTGTTTTCTGGTCGCCGCGCTTCTGTGCAACGGCGCTGTTGCGGAGTCGCCCGGGCAGGAACTGCGCACTGCGGCCGGAAAGCCCGCGGAAGGGCCGGTGGAGGTCTTTCTGGGCGAGCCCTTTTTCGATATGCAGGTCCTTTTTGATGAGGGAGATCACGTGCGCGAGCCGTACCTCGCCATCGCCCTCGACGGGACCCTTCTGGCCGCTCGCAACAATAAAAAGCATCTTCGGCGCAGCGAGGACGGAGGGGAGAGCTGGGGAGAAACCATCGATGTGCCCATCACCCATTCGGACAGCAACATGATTGTCGATGAAAACACCGGCGATATCATGTCGGTACGAATGTGGAACGGCACGGACCGGGTGTTTCGAAGCACTGACCACGGCAAGACATGGACAGAGGAAGAGATCACGATCAAACCCAACAAGTTGATGAAAGAGTTTGAAGAAACGGGTTTGAAGGAGCGAGTGACGAAAGGAGCGCGAGACACAACCGGTACGTACTACCTGCATGCCAATGCCAGCGAAGCGGGCGTTACTCTCCGGCACGGAGAGCACAAAGGGCGACTGTTGGTGAGTGCGACATTCCGGCCACACGCCAAGGAGCACCCGTCCGATAGAGATCCCGCCGACGCGATCCATAGTTGCGCCATCTATAGTGATGATGGTGGGGCCACATGGCAGGTCAGTGAATTCTTTCCGGAAGGGTATACGGAGGAGGCCGCCTTGGCGGAGCTGCACGACGGTCGGATTTACTACAACTCCCGAAGCCACAGTGGGTATTACAGCAAGAACCGGGCCCGCGAATTGCGGCCCGACGAAACCATGCGGCGGGAGGCCTGGAGCAACGATGGGGGGGAGACCTGGGAGAACCTGAACGTCAGCCAGGTGCTTCCGGACGGCGGTGGATACGGCAGGGGCTACGGAATGAAAGGTGGGTTGACACGCTTGCCCGTGAAAGACCGAGACGTCTTGATTTTCAGTAACTCGGATACGGGCGGGGGGGACCGGAAAAGGATGACCGTCTGGGCCAGTTTCGACGGCGCGAAAACCTGGCCCGTGAAACGGCTGGTTTATGCCCCCCACGGCGCCTATTCATCCCTGGTGGCTGGACGGCCGGACACGGCCAGCGAAGGCTTGATCTATCTGCTGTTCGAGGGTGGGCCGGACGGTAGGTACTCCGCGATGCGGGTCGCTCGCTTCAACCTCTCCTGGATCCTTGAAGGTGAACGGACGGGAAACGGTGACGTGCCACCGTGGGTTCGGCGGTAGACAGCGGCTGTCCGTTGATTAGGCCCCCGATCCGAACTCGGCGAGCGTGATCACGCAACACTAGGCGGTCGAAATCCGGATACCAAAATGCTAAACTAAAATGGATGCCACGGGCTTGTCCCGTGGTGGTTCACGCTTGCCGCTACACACCGGCCGGACACGCCACTTCTGGCCGTCGGTAGCGTGGAACGTAACGGACCACGGGACAAGCCTGTGGCATTTGCATCCTGAAAAGCGTTCCTTCAAGACGTGCAACGAGAGTGGGAACCCCTGCGGGTATCAGTCGCTTGCCCGTGAACGGCTACGTTTGTTCAACCTCCGCACTCTTTACTCGAATGAACCACGATAATGAACCAGGAGATGCTGGCATGAAGAGCAGAGACGGACACATGGTACTAATCATCGCGGTTTCCAACTTTGTGCTTGCCTCCGCGGCATGGGCTGGGACGACATCCGCGAAGCCCTCGGATCGGGCTCGCGAGATACTGGATGTGACTGGTGTAAACGGGGGCATCGTGGTTCATCTGGGATGCGATGAAGGACGCCTGACCACGGCGCTGCGGGCCAATGACGCCTATCTGGTGCGCGGCCTGGATGCGGACAACGACCAGATTCTGAAAGCCCGCGAGTATATCCATTCCCAAGGACTGTATGGAGATGTTTCCGTCGCTCACTGGGAATCCACGCGGCTGCCTTTTACGGATAATCTGGTGAACCTGGTGGTGTCAGAGGAAACTTCCCGGATCTCTTTGGATGAAATCATGAGGGTGCTGGCTCCGGGAGGCGTGGCATACCGACGGAAAGAGGGGGACTGGACCAAGAGGGTAAAGCCTTGGCCGGAGGAGATCGACGATTGGACGCACTTCCTGCACGACGCGTCCAACAATGCGGTGGCCGAGGACACCCGCGTCGGTCCGCCGCGGCAAATTCAGTGGAGGTCCGGACCGGAGTGGGCTCGCAGCCATGAGAGCCGGGGGACGCTGCACACGCTCATATCCGCGAGCGGCCGAATTTTCGCGGTCGTGGACGAAGGGATCACGGGCCAGCGCGCGGGCGTCCCTTCGGAGTGGAAACTGATGGCGCGGGATGCTTTCAACGGCAAACTGCTATGGAAGCGCCCCGTTTCGAGAATGGGAAAGCGCTTGCTGGTGGCCGATGGCGACCGGGTGTACGTGACGCTGGACGGCGGAGATCCCGTGTCCATCGTGGACGCGGCGACGGGAGAAACACTCTCGAGTTGCGCGAACACCAGTCATGCCGAGGAGATGATTTGTCATAAAGGAATCCTTGTATGCCACGTCCGCGACCGGAAAGAACAGCGGCGTTCAAGCGGTGAACAAAGTCAAGGCGTGGTCGCCGTGGACGGGGAGACCGGCGCGATGTTGTGGGACAAACAGGACAAGGTGGAATCCACATCGCTGGCGGCTCGAAACGGGCGGGTGTGCTACCACAACGATGACGATTTGGTGTGCGTGGCTTTGGAAGACGGCGAAGAACTGTGGAGGACTTCCTGCAAGAAAAACAACTGTGTTGTCATGCGGGACGATGTCGTTCTTCTCTTGGGCAGAAGTCCCGCGGAAGCTTTTTCGGCCAAGACCGGCGAGCGTCTGTGGAAAGGTTCACCACGGGCACGCAAGGTGCCGGGGGCTTTCGTGGCCAATGGTCTGTTGTGGTCGGCCTGGCCTTCTGGTAACGACTTTCCACGATTGAACGCGGCGACGAAGAATACGTATACGCTGTTGTGGGAAGCGATGGAGACGGCACGGACGGGATACGACATCAAAACGGGCGAGGCGAAAAAGACGGTCAGCTCCGAAAGACTGGTCACTCCCGGCCACCATATACGCTGTTACACGCCCAAGGCGACCAGCCGTTATCTGCTGCTCAACAAGCGGGGCGTGGAGTTTTTCGACCTTGAGGGCGACAATCATATGCGGCACAATTGGCTCCGTCCGGGATGCGGTTACGGAGCGATGCCAGCCAACGGGCTGCTTTACGTTCCGCCGGACCCGTGCTTCTGCTATCCCGGAGTCAAGATAAGCGGGTTTAACGCGCTGACTGCCCGGGCGAGCCTGGAGGGGAAAGCTGCCGGCGAAACCAAGAAATTGTTTCACGGCCCAGCCTGGGGAACGAAGGTAAAGAGCGACGAAGCGGCGCAAGAGAAAGAGTGGCCCACCTATCGCCATGATCCGCGGCGCAGCGGTGCCGTTGACTTCAACCTGCCTGCCCGGGTGCAATGCTTGTGGGAGACGAGCATCGGTTGCCGGCCCTCTCCACCGGTCGCGGCGGATGGAAAGATCTTCGTGGCGGCGGTCGATGCCCATGCCGTGGAATGCCTGGACGCCGAAAGTGGTGAAGCGCTTTGGCGCTACACGACCGCCGCCCGGGTCGACTCCCCGCCAACCATCTACAAAGGGCGCGTATTGTTCGGCTCCACCGATGGCTACGTGTATTGCCTGCGGGCCTCGGACGGGCAGCTCATCTGGCGATTCCAAGCCGCTCCCGCCATCAACCAGATTGGTATTCGGGATCAGATCGAATCCGCCTGGCCCTCCCACGGCAGCGTGCTGGTGCGCGACGGCAAGGCGTATGTAACGGCGGGCCGGTCTTCCTATCTGGAAGGCGGCATCTGGATGTACGCCCTCGATCCGGAAACCGGTAACGTGTTGCACCAGCGCCACATTCACGATCCCGCGCCGGATATCTCGAACGATGCGGGACGCCCGTACGACATGGACGGAGCCCGATCCGATATCCTGGTGGCGGGCGAGGAAGACATCTATATGCTCCAAAAGAGGTTCAAGCCGGATCTCGGTTCCGCGCCCATGCCGCGGATTACCAAATTGGGGGACAGGCAGTGCGAGCTGCACCTCATGGCCACGGGAGGCTTCCTCGATCGGCACCGTTCCGATGGCGCATTCAATCGTCTGTTCTGGATGCACAGCCGCCGTTGGCCCGGCTATTATTTCGCCTACGACCAGGCGCCCAAGTCCGGGCAAATTCTGGTGTTCGACGACGAGATGACCTACTCGGTGCGATATTACACGAAACGGCATGGACACAGCGCTGAATACGAGTTGGGCAGCGGCTATGAAATGGTTGCCGATCCAAACACCAGCCAGCCCGTGTTGTGGCCACCGCGATACGGTCAGGAGAAGGGGGGCGGGTTCTCTCGCGAACGATTCTGGACGTGGCTGAAGAAAGTGCCCGTGCGGGTTGAAGCCATGGTTCTGGCGAGAGAGCGTCTCTATCTGGCCGGCCCTCCGGACCTTGGCCCGGGACGGGAGGCGGCCGACGCGATACGCGGACTCAAGGGCGCGAAGTTCTGGGTGGTCTCGACGTCCGATGGCAAAAAGTTGTCAGAAATCGAATTGGAAAAGACGCCAGTGTTTGATGGATTGATCGCTGCCTTTGGACGGCTTTACATGGCGTCTCGGGATGGCACGATAATGTGCTTGGGAACCCAGTAAAGAAGGTAACCGTTCACGGGCAACAGACTGATATCCCCGCATGTTCGCACTTGCGTCGCACATCTTCAAGGAAGGCTTTCGAAGGTGCGAATGCCACGGGCTTGTCCCGTGGTCCGTTACGTTCCACGCTACCGACGAGGAGCAGTGGTGTGTCCGGCCGGTGTGTAGCGGCGAGCGTGAACCACCACGGGACAAGCCTGGCATCCATGCGGGCCTTGCGTGTCCAAGCCGTGTAGCGGCCCCCGTGAACGGCTACTAAAGAAGAAGTACAGGCTCCAACAGGTAAAGGATGAGAAGAATGAACACGTCGCATAACCGGTCCCGACATCATACGGCGATTTCCAAACGCGAGTTCCTTAAGAAAACAGCCGGCGTTTTGGGAACGTTTTTCGTTGTCCCTGCCCACGTGGTTGCCGGAAAGGCGGGAAAGTCGCCGAGCGACACACTCAATATCGCTGGTGTGGGGCTTGGATACCGAGGCTACAGGAACTTGCGGAAGTGCGCGGGGGAAAACATCGTGGCGATCTGCGATGTGGACTGGGGATTGGCCGCTCCGGCCGCTGAAGCGTTTCCGGATGCAAAGAAATATACCGACTATCGGCGCATGTTTGACAAGCAACGGGATATTGACGCGGTCATGATCGCCACGCCCGACCACACCCACGCGGTGATCACCGCCGAGGCGATGCGGCGAGGCTGCCAAGTCTATACGGAGATGCCATTGGCACACAATGTCTGGGAAGCTCGGCGGTTGGCGCGCGTGGCGAGCGAGACGGGGGTGATCACCCAGATGGGCAATGAAAGCCATTCGGAACCCCTGGCCCGGGAAGTTTGCGAGTGGGTGTGGAGTGGAAAACTCGGGCCGGTACGAGAAGTGCAATGCTGGACCAATCGGCCCCAGTGGGCCCAAGGCATGACGGCGCCGCCGAAGACATCCAGCCCGCCCCAATCGCTGGATTGGGATCTATGGGTCGGGCCGGCCGCGATGACGCCTTACAGCCCGGCTTACCATCCGTGTGGCTGGAAGGGCTGGCGGGATTTTGGAACCGGCGCTCTGGGCGCGATGGGGTGTTATGTGATGGATCCCGTTTTTTGGGCGCTAAAGTTGGACGAAGCGCCATTCTTTAGCGTCGAAGCGGAATCGACCGGCTCCAGTGCCCTGGCCTACCCCCGCGCGTCGACCATACGCTACGAGTTTCCAGCCCGGGGTGACATGCCGCCGGTCACCATCACGTGGCAGGATGGCGGACGAAAGCCGCCGCTTCCGGACGGATGGCCGGACAATCGGAAACAGAAAGGCAGTAACAGCATTTTCGTCCTGGGCGATAAACACACCCTGACCACCGATCAGGCCACCGGTACCTATACCACCCGGCTTGTTCCCGAGTCGCTCATGACGTCCATACGGATGCCGGAAAAGCAACTGCCCCGCCTGGAGCGAGGCCCGAGATTCGATCCGACTCGCCACCAGCACGAATGGCTGAGAGCGTGCAAGCGCGGCGAGCAACCCGGTGCGAGTTTCGATTACTCCGGACCACTGACGGAAATGGTTTTGCTGGGCAATGTGGCGTTGGCTGCCGGGAAACGCGTCGAGTGGGACAAAAAGAAAATGGAAATTACCAATGACGCCGACGCCAACCAACTTTTGCGCCGGGAATACCGGACGGGCTGGAGTTTGTAGTCGACGCGTGAGTGCGATGTCCACGTGAAGCGAAGTATGTCTTATCCAACCGCGAGGGAAAACTCGTGCCTGCGCGGCGAATGGCGTGGAATCGCCGGCTGCAAGAGGTGCGTTTCCCACAGTTTGCGAAAGGGAGTCCGGATGATGAAAAGAACCACGGCGGTCGGATTCGTTTTCATGAGCGTGTGCGGGGCCGTTGCATCCGCGTCGGCGGAAGAGAGCTCACGGCGTTTGGAACTGGACAAACTGAAGCCGAATACGTTCGTCGAAATCAGTCAGGAACAGAAGCCGCGGATGGCCTTCAGTTCGGCGTGGCACATGGATTCCACCGGCGAGTTCCTCATGTGGGGTAAGATCGGCGGGCACCGGTATGAGTCGCGGCGCTACGAAGTGCAGACTTTATCATTCACCGAAACAGCGCCCACCTGGAGAGAGTCTTTTCCGAAGGGTAAGGAAGAGTCATGGAGTCGTGGTCAGTTTCCCAATTGGGGGTGCGGGTGTCACCCGCTGGAGTACGAACCGGACCGCCCCTGGCTCCAGAACGTTTACGACCGTTGGGTGAGCAATTACGGCCGCGTAAATGACGTCAGGTTCGTAACCACGGAAGGCGTGCTGCGTCCTACGCGGGGTTACACGTACCACCAAGGCGCCTATGATTCTCGGCGCGACCGGCTGATCTACTTCGTCGGCGGTAAAACGTTCGCTTACGATCCACGGGCTCGCGTCTGGACGGATTTGAAGGCCGATCCGCCAATTGGGTGTGACGCTCTTGCTTGGGCTTCGATGGCATACGACGCGAAAGGCGACCAGCTGGTTCTTTTTGGCGGGGCGTACGGGCTCACCCCATGGGGTGGCGCCCGAACGTGGCTGTATGACTGCGAGCGTAACAGATGGACGAAAGCCACCGTGCAAGACGGCGTTGAGCCGCCACTGCGATGCTGCGCCGAACTGGTCTATGATCCCGCTCACCAAGTGATGGTACTATTCGGCGGCGACGCGCTCGACAAGTTCATGGCCGACACCTGGGTATTAGACCTGGAAAAACTGGCATGGCGGAATAAAGGGCCGGCACAATCCCCACCTCCTGTCGATCATTGCGCCGCCTGCTATCTGCCGGGTCCCGAACGGATTCTGCTGGTCACTCCTTCGAGGCGACATTCCAACGGACGTTATCGCCAAGGCAGAGTCTGGACGTATGACGTGGACCAGAACGAATGGTCACCGCTTCCCGGTTTGCTGCCCGAGAAACGAATGAGCTGGATTAGTTGCGACTATTCCCACGAGCACAATGCCGTGCTCGTGATGTCGCCGGAATGCGGCACGTGGGTCTATCGGCCGGACGTGGACGCCGAGTTCGACCTGAAACGCAAGATGGTTGATCCCGGTACATGCAAGCGGCATCCCCGTGGCGCTTCAGTTGTCGAAAGTCTGAAGACCGCGCCCGAGCCAGACCGAAAACAGCGCGAGGAGTATTTGGACAATCTGCCAACCAACACGGTGGTGGAGGTCGATTATCCGGGGTATATGATCAGCAAGACGTGGAGCACGGCGACGATCGATACCGATCGTGGCGTGGTGCTTTACGTGGGCGGCGGTCATTCGGGATACAAGGGGACGGACTACGCCCTGTATGACGTGGGAACCAATCGGTGGAACTTGGACCATCCCCCGTGCTTCATCCCGTTTTTCGACAACTATAATGCGTCCCTTTTCGGCTGGGATTATTACATGCGGCCCACCTCGCAGCATACTTACAGGTGGTATTGCTATGATCCCGCGTCCCAGCTCATGGTTTGCTGCCCGCGGCCGGCTGGTCCCAAGGACGGCTTCACCGTGCTGCTGGAACAGGACCGCTCGGAGGCGTTTGTCTACGATGAGACGAAGCACGGCCACTGGACGTTCCTGTACCATCCCGCCTCGAACACGCGATATCCGCCCGTTTTCGGCCGGCCCTTCAACAACTCATGGTCGATGGCGCTGTGCGGCACGCCAAAAGGCGTATTCGCGAAACAGGGACGTCGGCTGTATCACGGTCAAGCGACCCGAGATGTCGAAACGGCGAACATCGAGTGGACGGTGCTGGACGAGTCCGGGCCGAGCGGCGATGGCGAATATCAACCGTTGATCTACGACTCCAAGCGAAACCGACTGATCTTTGTCGCGCAAAAAGAAGGCCAGCCGGTCCAGATGTGGGAACATCCCCTTGGCAAAGGCTCGTGGGAAGAGATTGAACAGAAGCGAACAACGTCACTTATGGCCCGCGAAATCGTCTACGATCGGCGTCATGACTGTCTGGTTTCCATTCCCGACCAAAAATGTCTGATCATGGACTTTGAAACGAAGATGTGGCGCGAGCTGGATGTAAAGATGCCCGGCGGTGGTTCTCTTTACGGACACGAGTGCGCGATGGTCTACGATCCGGTACACCAGGTTTGCATCATGCTCATCCCAACGCGATTCAGCGGCGAATTGGGCCTATACCTGCTACGCTACGATCCCGAGACGGCGACCTATACGGAGCTCGTCGAAAGGTAGATGCAGCGCAGAAAAGGTGTCAGGAACCGTTTCCGGTCGGCACCCCCCGTCCGCTCGCGGGACGCGCGAAGTGGCCCCCTTCGGGTTCCAACCCACTGGTTGCCGGGCCGGGGCCGGCGGGTGCGTTTGCAACAG
Source organism: Planctomycetota bacterium (assembly GCA_051745935.1). GTDB lineage: Bacteria > Planctomycetota > Planctomycetia > Pirellulales > Pirellulaceae > JBNJEM01. The sequence goes on along the minus strand of JBNJEM010000128.1, from coordinate 2,359 downwards.
CATCTCTTGGATCCCCACCATCCCGCTGCCGCCCCAGTTCATGTCGGGCGTCCAGTCGACATTCTCCGGCCAGAAGGCAGGAAAGCGGTAGGGGCCGTCGCGCAGCTTGCCGACTGCCTTCTCTTGTGCCTTCGCCGTCATGCCCAACCGCGCGTAATGGATGAACCCCTGCGACCAGGCCGCCGTACGCTCGCGATTCCGGGCTGAAACGCCGTGCAGGAACGTGTCTCGCATAAGTTCCAGGTCGGACCAGCCCCAGGCCGTACACCTGGAATGGCCAAAGCGGGTACATCTCGGGCATGTGCCAACTGTGGTAGTCGAAGTTTTCCGCGCGTCTGAGGATGCGGCGTTCGCCGGACTCGGCAACCGGCAAATCGGGCAACCTGCCGAGAATGTCGCGCCAGCGTTGTCCACGCTCCGGCGGCGAATACTTATCAGGAAGCTCCAGCAACCGCGTCAAGATCTTTCATCGACTTCACGGGAATGTCTTTGGCGTCCGGCGTGGACAGGGGCGGCCACTTCGAGTCGTCAAGGCGATACCCGACTTCGGGAACCAGCGGCCAGACGATCGGTGCCAAACAAAGCACGGCCGCTTGGAATCCCTGCAGCGTCGCGCCTAGATTGCCCGTGTGGGCCGAATTGTCTGCCTCGTTTTCAATGACAAACGGCGCCTCGAACTCCCGCTCCATCAACGTTTCCAGAAAGCCGCGCCAGTCCATGCTATCGTTGCCTCCAAAGCCAGGTAGCATGGGTTCGTAATGATGCCGATCCCACTCGTTGGTTGCGATCGGTACCCCCGCCTTTTCCGCTAGTTCCGCATTGACGGCTTGCATCGCGTAGAGAGCTCCCCAATGAACGCGCCCGGGCGAGCGGAGGTTACGGGTGGCTTTGACGTGGACGCGATGGATGCGTTTCATATCGGAAGCACGAATCACATCGATCGGATCAATGTTCTGCCAGACATCGTGAGATGGATCATACGTTTCGCCATGCGCCGGGCTGGGGATCATCGCGTACATCAATTTGCGAGCGGCCAAACAGCCGGGAAGATTATTGTAAGTCGTGGGACTCGTCGCCGGACGCCAACCCTCCATTGGGCAGTTCTCGTAGATAACCGTGACCCCCAGGTCGGCCGCATATTGAATGATGGGGCCAAACACCTTCGCGTACTCTTCAAGGTTCTTCTCGAAACCGCCGTCTTGGACCCCCAGTTCATGGTTGTATCCGACAAAGGTCCCTACTTTCACGTCGTTGTCGTCGCCACCGCAAAGGTGAGCGATGCGGATCAGTTTCAGCAAGTGATCCTGGTTTTTAACTCGCTGGGCCGGGTCGCCGCCAATCAGGTTTTCGTAGGCACCTATCGAGAACCGGAACCCCTCGCCATTACACCTGTCAACGAGTTGTTTGGCCTGATCGGGCCCAAAACGGTCGTAATCCAGATGCGTCGCCACGTGATCGGCCCGGCTACCATCGCTTCGGAACACACAAAGCTCCATGCCCTGGGCGCCAATCTTTTTGGTGTGTTCGGTGACTTGTTCGAACGAGCAGCCTGGAAAAGCCGCGGTCATGACCCAAATCGGATTGTTCATCGTGGGGAGTCCTTTACGATAATCAGCAAAACCCAAACTAAGCGGTTTGTAAGCACCAAGCCCGCATATTACTTCAGATGCCTAAATCTCTGGCACGCATTGTACTTTGGATAGCCGATCCCGGAAACATGGGATAGTGGAATGGAACGCAAACAACTGCCGGGCCGAAGACGCCATCCGAAAACAGGCCTCGGTGAGGCGATGTGAGCGGAGCCAACAGCGGGCAACCGTAAGATGAGTGCGGCGAGGTCATTCTTGCTTCGTCCCCTCGCCGGCTTCCATGGCGATCATGTCGATGGTCATGGTGCGACGGGAGTGGCCGACACCGTGAACCATCACTTTGGAGGCCGTGGGCGGGCGAAGGGGGCAGCACGGAGGTGATCGCCGGGTGAACGTCCCCCCAGCCACTGGCTCAGTTGTCGGTGGACGCTCGTGACGATCGATGTCGACACGGCATGGACACGGACCGGTTTCCGCTCGAACCGGGATCCGTGGAGTTGCCATTTGCCGGCCACGGCGGTGGCATAGCCGGCGCCGCGCAGCATGTGGGCAAAGGTGCGCTCCCGCGGGTCGAGCACGCCGAAGGCCACGTAATTGCGGATATTGGACCGGCCGGTCATCAGTTTCACCCGACTCGGCGTGCACAGCGGCTGCGAGTAGGCATGCGCGAATCGCAATCCCTCCGCCGCTAACGAGTCAATGTGTGGCGTCTCGTACTGCGCGGAACCGTAACAGCCGAAACACTCCCGCCCCACGTCGTCGGCCATGAT
>JBNJEM010000127.1:0-14272 GCA_051745935.1 Planctomycetota bacterium | reverse complement strand
TTATCGTGTATTAGCGGAACCCATGTCGAGCGGGGCGCGTGTGTCCCGGTGTAACAACCAGTCGACTGGTTGGAGGTGGTCCAACCTCGGATCCGCCCGCCTGAACGGGTCCATTTTAGGGTGTCTGCTTGTCTCCTCTTGTCTTGTCTCTGCTTGTCCCCGCTGCTTGTCCCCGTTGCAAGAACCTCTTCGATGTGTGTATGTTGAGATATTGGAAATCTTGCGACGCTCCCTCAACTGTGTAGCCGTTCTTGGCTCTGGGGCTGGTTGTGGCATGGGGTCGCATAACGAAAGTGAAGATCAAGAGTACCTACGTCAGTCTTGAATTTCCTGTTGTGCTATGTTGTTCCTGACCATCTCGAAATCCTTTTCCCGTCTGAATCCCGGTTGAAAGGAAGGGTACCGCAAATGAACCTATTGAGGTCATGTATCGGCCGTGTTTTCCTCGCCGGTGTCGTACTGTTTGTCGTTACCTCTCCTGACCATTCACCAGCTTTTTCCGCTGAAGATAAACACGCTCTGAAAGCTGGTGTTGCCAAGACCGATATTACCCCGCACAAACCTGTGAAGATGTCCGGCTATGCCGGCCGCACAGCCCTGTCGGACGGAATTCACGATCCGCTTTTCCTGAAAGTCGTGGCGTTCGAAAGCGGCTCCAAGCGTCTGGTATTGGTGTCCACGGACCTGATCGGCTTTTACGATACTTACGAATCCATGCGCGACGCCGTCTGCGATCGCTTCGACCTGAATCCGTCCGAACTCTTCCTGAGTGCCACGCATACCCACAGTGGGCCGACACCGACCCTGAGCACCGACGGACACCCGAACAATGTCCAGTACACAAAAGATCTGCAGGCCAAGTTGCTCAAGGCGATCGAAGAGGCATTTCAAGATCTCAAGCCGATCAAGATGGGGGTCGGTCGAGGGTATAGTCCCGTAGGCTGCAATCGGCGCGAAAAGCGACCCAATGGATCCATAAAACTGGGACGCAATCCATACGGACCAACGGACAAGGAGGTCTTGGTCATGAAACTGGAAAAGCCGGATGGCAAGACCACCGCCGTATTGTTCGACTATGCCACGCATGCCACGTCCTTGGGCCCGAAGAATCTGAAGATCAGCGGCGACGTGCTGGGAATCGCGGCACAGTTCGTGGAAAAAGTCTTAGGACCACCGGTCAGCGCACCAGTCTTCGCGGGAGCCTCTGGAGATATCGATCCGTGGTACCGCGTTCTCCCCTCGTTTGAGACCTCAAACGGCTGGATTCCAGAGCCCGAGCTCCTGGGCATACTCCTGGGCGAAGAGGTCATCCACGTGTTCCGGAACATCAAGACGGATACATCGACAGGAGATATCAAGACCGAGCTCTCGACGCTTGCATTGCCCGCCAGGAAAAAGGACGGCCAAGATGGAGATCCTAGCCCCACCAAGCCTCTGAACGTAACCGTCGCGACGGTTGGAGATATCGCCTTTGTCGGCGTGGGCTGCGAACTGCTGACGGAGGTGGGTATGGCCATCAAAGACGGGGCTCCCTATGAGCATACGTTCTTGATCACGCACTGCAATGGAGCCGCCGGCTACCTTCCCCCGAAACACTTGTACGACGATGGCGGCTACGAAGTGGACAGGACCGGTTTTGCCCCGGAAGCGGCCAAGGCACTGGTGCAGAAGACCCTTCAATTGCTCTCGGATTTGAAATGAAGCAGCGACAGCAAACTGAAGCGTCGCATGAACCGGAGAATGCAATGCTCCCCGAGTGTCGCATTCCATAGCGTCACACGCTCTTCGACGAGCAACATTGAACAAGTTCTTCCACCCGTATTTCATGCAGCGGCGGGAATATCGAACATCGAGCACGGAATCGTGCATGATGAAGGGCTACTATCCATCGGCCCAGATCCCATTCTCGGTGGTTTGGCGGATTGTGCGCCAAAGCGTTGACCGCTGCAGTGAAACCGCATATCTACGGGTTGCCGTCTTTGAACTCCACGCCCTCCACGTGTTCGCCGATCCGCACGTTTTCCGAATTTTTGCCGAGCGATTTACCGCGAATCGATACGTCGGCGAACGTCACATCCTTGACCCGGTGGTCCTCGTCGGCCCCGATCAACTGCACGGGATAATCGCCGGGACGACCGGTAAGGGTGACGTTTTCGAAGCGGATATCGCCAATGTGACCTGGCACTTTCTTGCGCATGTACTGATTCACCACGGGCCGCAGACGAATACACTCGCGCTGCCCCTCGCCCCAGATACGAACATTCTCAACCGTTACCTGTTCAAGGCGCATATCCTCGCCGGGCTCGAACAGGAAAGGCGTCATCGTAAAGTGAATGATGTCGAGGTTCCGCAACGTGACCCGCCGCATGAATTCAGCTCGGCTTTCGTGGCCAAGCAAGAAAATCCGCGCACGATCGCACCACAGCGTGCAATTCTCGACCGTGATCCGCTCGATGTTATTGTTCTTCCCCTCCATGTACTTGAGCCCCTTCATCGCGATGCAGTCATCATCGCCACGAATGAAACAATCCGTGATGAGCACGTCTTGTGAGTTGCACGGGTTGATGCCATCGTCATTTTGCACGCGACTATTGCAGATTTTGACGTTTCGCACCGTCACGTCGCGACAGTGCCGTGGCACGATCGTCCAGTGCGACGCACCGCGGATCGTAATCCCGCTGACCTCAATGTTGTTCCCGCGGAGACCCATCACGGTTGGCGTAGGCCCTTTGCGCCACTCCCAATCGGAGCCGTCGAGAATTCCACGTCCGCGAATCTGGATGTTGTCGCCTCGAGCGACAACGCCGGCCTTGACGACAGCTCCACCTGCCAGATACAGCGTTTGGCCAGCGCCGATCTCGATCCTACCCGGTTTATGAATACCGGGACCATAATAAAGTACGCTTTCATCATCCGGCTGGGGTACATTCTCTTCCATCGGATTGGCAAACAACAAGAGCGGTCCCTGTTTGCCGTCAGGCTCGATACTCAGCTTCCGCGGCTGATCCAAACGAATTGTGATTGTGTGCTCGTCTTCGATTTTGGGCTCGACGCCATCCGACAGGGGACGGATGATTGTACCGTGAAGTGAACGTGGCGAGGTGATCCGGACCGTCACTTGACCCGACATATCGAAGTTCGCAAAGCTGTAAGGCCCGCCGTGGTCCCACCGCCCGTCGGCAAACGGTGGATCCAGGGTTCGCGCCGTGTAGACGTCCACCTTCTTCCCGTTCGCCCGCACTGTGTAATCGGTCGACAACACCTCCGCGTCTGGAGCGGGATAGACACTGACCTCACCCCGCGCCACGTTCACCATTGCCGCCAAGACCGTCCCGACCAGCATTGCGCAAATAACTCGTACCGCCGCACGATAGACAGGAGCCGTGTTCATCGGTCACCACTCTTTTCTCGAAAAATAAACATATGGCAAGGTGCTTTCACGGGGCTCTCATTGTAGGCCTGCCCACGACACCATGCCAGTAGACACCGGTTGAGACCGGGAGTAGACTGAAACGGGTCGTTGGCCCGCCGAGGTGTGCACGGCGATGCACTTTCAAATACTTATTGGGTAAAAGTGATAATGCACCGATACCATCAATGCATTCTGTACTGGACCGTTTTGGTCTTCCCGCTCACCTGTTTCGCGGCGACGCGTGACGCTGAAACGCCACCGAACGTCCTCCTAATCTTGGCAGACGATTTGGGGTATGGTGATGTTGCGTGTTATAACCCCCGGTCCAAAGTGCCCACGCCGCATCTTGATCGACTGGCCGCCGAGGGGATGCGTTTCACCGATGCCCATTCACCGTCCACGGTATGCACGCCCTCACGTTACAGCGTGATGACGGGGCGGATGTGTTTTCGCACCGGCTCCGGCGGTGTGTTTGTCGGCATCGGTGGACCGAGCCTGATCGAAGAAGACCGGTTGACGCTACCTCGGATGCTGCGCGATCAGGGTTACGCGACCGCTTGCGTGGGCAAGTGGCACATCGGACTCACCTTTTACACCGAAGACGGCACACCGGCGTACAAAGCGGAGATTGACGAAGAAGCAGCGGCCCGGGCCAAGAGCTGGCGTGATGGAGGCAGGGCCTTGGAAAAGGTGAAACGCGTCGATTTTTCCAAACCGATCTCGGACGGGCCGGTGGATCGCGGCTTCGACTATTTCTTCGGCACCGCCTGTTGTCCCACCACTGACTGGCTCTATGCCTTTATTGAAAACGACCGTGTCCCGGTGCCGCCCACTCATCAGTTAGATCGTGCGCACCTGCCCAAACATCCCTATGCGTTCGACAACCGTCGCGGCTTGATCGCTCCAGGGTTCGATCTGGAAACCGTCGATCTCAAATTCTTGGAGAAGAGCAAAGCCTGGTTGGAGCGGCACGTGCAAGAGAGTCCCGAGAAACCGTTCTTCTTGTATCACGCGATGCAGGCCGTTCATCTTCCCTCTTTTCCGGCCGACGCGTTCAAAGGCCGGACGGACGCTGGGCCGCACGGCGATTTCATTTTCGAGATGGATTACATCGTGGGTGAATTGCTCGCGAAGCTAGAGGAACTGAAGGTCGTGGACAACACCCTCGTGATCTTCAGCAGTGACAACGGGCCTGAAGTCACCAGCGTGGTCCACATGCGTGCCGACCACGGACATGACGGCGCCCGCCCCTGGCGCGGGTTGAAGCGTGACAACTGGGAAGGAGGCCATCGTGTTCCCTTCATTGCGCGCTGGCCACAACGCGTGAAGGCGGGCTCCACCACGGACGCCACCATTTGTCTCACTGACATTATGGCCACGTGTGCTGCGATCACGAATGCCTCGCTGCCGCCCAACGCGGCCGAAGACAGCATCAGCTTTCTGCACGCGTTCTATAGTGCCGCGAATGACGACAATCGACGAGACTACACGCTTCATGAGACGATTCGACTCGCACTCGGAATTCGACAAGGGCCGTGGAAGTACCTCGACCATCGCGGCTCCGGAGGAAACAACTACGATCGGGAGCCACTGAAGTCCTTCGCACTTCCGGCTTCCGCGCCGAACGCGCCCGGGCAACTTTACCATCTGGGGAACGACCCCGGCGAGACGAGCAACCTGTACTTCGAACAGCCCGAAAAGGTGAAGACGTTGAAGTCGCTTCTCGAGCAGAGCAAGGCGTCGGGCCGCACGATAGGTCAGGGTGAATAACCGGGCTGGGGGCGGTCCGCCGCCCGGCACGCGGGCCTGCTAGGGATCGTAGCGTGGGCCGAGCGGGCTCTGGCGCGTTTAACCGCAATCCCGGAGTGCCGATCGGCCGTTGGGTGTCCATGGCTGGTGTCCAGCCACCGATCGGCACGGAGGGATGCGCGCTGGGGCGGCCGAGTTCCGCGCGGCCCTTGCCGCTCGACAGCCAGACATCCTCGCGCCACACCTCGTCATGGGAGGCCTGGATGCCGCGGGCGCTCACGTGGGGCCAATATTGCGGCCGGTAGGCGCCACGATTCGTGAAGGGCGTGTAGTTCAAAGTCAGCGAAAGCAGGTTGTCTGCTTCCGTTGCTCCAAGACCTTTCGACGCTACTCTCCCGTGCGGCGACCGAAAAAGCCATGGACATCTCTTTGGAGGAAGTCGAGAAGGAAGTAAGTGAGTTGTCGGATGTCGAGAAGGGCATCGGTGCATACCTACGTGTGCTGCAAAAGTTAACGCCCTATCGAGGCGCGGTCTTGCTCTACAAGCCTCGCGCGGCTGATCATTCCCCGCGTCTCGTCGTTTGGCCCTGTTCGAAGGACCTTACCGGTGATCAACTCCCTGCGTTCGACCAGTTGAATCGACACCTGACTTCGACCGACGGCGATAGCGCCTCGCCTGAATGGCAGAAGGAGATTGACGCCAAGGCTAGGGCATTCCTCACGGCGCTCGAATGTGACAGTGGCACTCTCGACTTTCGCCTTGAATCCGCGAACCGGCGTTTTGGGAAATGCTATCTCACGCACAGCGAATCGCACAACGCATTCCAACAAGAGCAGGCTCAACTTGTTCGCGACATGGTTGCTCCACGCATAAGCACGTTCATCGAAGCGGCAGACGAGATGCAACTCTTGTTTGAAACTCAACAGGAAGTGGCGTCGATGGCCATTCACCCAACCCAGTATGGTCTTCCGAAAGCGATCGTTTCCGGCGGCCGAAGGTTGTATGAAAAGGGGGACCATGTCGGGCTGTGGCTCTTCAACCAGGCGACCCAAACCTTTGTGCATCTCGACATCCAGGACGGCGACCCCTTCAATGGGTCTGAACTTCCTTATTTGGATTCCCAAGGACAACCGACCTGCATTTCCGCGCGGTCAATCTTGGATCGCATGCCGTATTGGGTGGCGAGGAATTCCGATGACTGGAAGCTCCACTATCATGCGACATTAGCCGAGCAGAATGGGTTTAAGTCGGTGCTTTCCGTGCCGCTCATTGCGGGCACGCGAGTGGTAGGCGTGTTGAATATCCATCAGAAGACGGGCCAGGAGCCGACCTCGCATGAAAAGGGACGCTTAGGGTCCTACGGGGAGTCGACCGCTCATACGCTGCAGGTGTGGGATCTCAATCGTGCTGCGATCGCCCTCGACCGCTGCGAGAGCTTCCGCGATATCGAGAGCTTCCTGCAAGAGGAGGCGCACCGCATTACCGGGGCTCGATTGGGCGCATTGTGGTTCTACCGCGCGGACCTGGAGATGTTCGTCGTTGTAGGAGTCTGGGGAACGCTCCAAGAAGGGGAGGACGGGAAGAAGGAGGATAAGGCACATAACCTGATACGCAAACGCCCTTACACCCAGGGGACAGTCACGGCAAGACTGCTCGGCGGCGAGTCGATTTTTTGCTACGACGCCACGAACGACAACCGGACATCCTTCCGAATTAGGAGCGCCTTCAAGGAGTACGGGTCGTGGGTCGCCTTGCTTCTTCGCAGTTCACCCGACGACGAGGCACAATCTAAGATGCTGGGCGCCTTGTTCTTGGATTATGAGCAGCTACGCAAGGACCGTCCCGTACCGCCCAAGGAGGCGCCGAAATGGGATGAGACAGAGAAACATTATCTCGCATCATTCGCTGCCTATTTGTCAGGCGCAGTGGACCGTATCAGCCGGCTCCAGCTCCTGAGGTGTCAAGTCACGTGCACACGCTACGCCCCGGATGTTGCAGACGCTCAATATGAGTCGGCTGCGGCCTTGGCTCAGATTGAAGACCTGAGCAGGCACCCCGAGTTGATCGAGAAGTCCGACGCCAAACGGCTCGGTCGCTGCGCAACGGTGATCCGAAAAAGTCTGTTTGAGAGGGGAGAAGGAAAGATCGGTCCATCGTACGCGGGATGTTTAGACACATTAGTGTTGTCCCAGGTTGTTAAGGATTGCTGGAAAATAGTCCAGAAACGCTGGAATACTGAAAATGTAAAGCATTCGTACTGGGAGGGGATCGACGGCGGCGAGCCGATCTCACTTAAGTGGCCACGACTGTATTTCCGCCACGTACTCGAAGGGATGATCGAAAGCGTGGTGTCCCTGGTGATGGAGGGTCTTTCATCGCATGCGCATCCTGTGAACATCGAGATCAAAGCGTATCTTTGGAATTCGGACGTTCATCTGACCATCTGGTCCAGGGCGCTTGACCTCGACGAAGGGCACATAAAGCAAATCAACACCAACGAGGATTCGCCCCGATATTCGAAACGAATAGACAGCCTACGGAAGGCCGATTGCTTCTTGTTTCTTGCGGGTGGACGGCTTTGGGCCGAGAGCGCCGATTTGGGGTTCGTGATTAAGACGATTATCCCCCGGACCTACCATCTGCATGAGAAAGGCTAGCAACAAGGAGGCCAAGCGTGTTGAACCCATATGTCGTCATTCTGAGTCCATTCGCTGACTTTCTCGAGGTCTTTGGAAGGTGCTTGAGATATCGCTGCAATGACGAGTGGGACGTAAAGCTTCTCAACCGTTCTGACGGTGTGGCCGGACTGCCTGTCGACGTATACGAGACGATGGTTCTCGCCTTCGTCGAATTGAGAATGAAAACACCCGGAGACAAGAACGATGAGACCGGACTCCGCGTGGCAGACGCCATCAAACGGAAGTACGGCGTTCCTGTGATTCTCATGGGTTGCGAGATGCCCCAGAACGGTTTGGTGGATCACTGCAAGCGAGCCGGAAGAATTGACGAATTTCTTCTGATTCGCCTGCGTTACGATGGGCGGTGGAGACACGTTGACCAGGTACTCAAAAAGCACATTCAAGTCAACAAGCACCTTGAGACTCCCTACGACGATTGCCCGGATGAATGGTCGAACATGGTGAAGAAGGTGCGCCAGCCCAACCGTCCGGACACGGAAGCGCAGTCTTTGTCGGCGGCCGACCTGGCACATCTTTTCCACCGTCTGTTTCCCGTCGACATTCAACGAGTTGACTTCGAAGAGGTGCCCAAAGGGTTCGGCGATGCCGCCACGGCTCGGGCCCGAGTGTTTCACCGGGGATATCCAACTGAAGAGACACTTGTGATCAAGTGGGGAGAGAAAAGCATCATTTGCGCCGAACAAAAGAGAGTGAAGCAGTATGTGGAGCAGTTGGGCCCCCGAGGCGTTGCCTCAATTCGATGGTCGGCCCAAATGAAGGGCTGTGCAGCTGCCGCTTATTGGTCGGTCCAGCCCCATTTTGGCGGCCAACCAAGGTTCCTAGCCGATTATCTTGGGGATCCGGAAGTCAACTATCAGAAGAAGCGCGACGTTATTGAATCCGTCTTTACTGCGGTCTTCGCGCCTTGGTACGATGCGTTCATGAAACGACGCAAGAGCAGGCCAATCGATGAATTGATGGATGCTGAACGAGAGCAAACGCGATACGGTGACGAGCACAACCCCGGGTCACTTATTCATCACTGCGTGGCGCACCTGTGGGGGCACCGCAATTTATCTGAGGCAATCGGGAAGATACAGTCGCTATCGCCGGAGAACCCCGAAAGAGACCCCGACCCGGTGAAAGTCATCGGGACGGCCTTAAAAGTTTCAAACACTGGGATCGACTGGCTGTGTCCCCAGCACGGCGATCTGCATCCTAGGAATATCTTTGTTGTGGACGAGGAACCTTGGATCATTGATTTTGGCGATGTGCATCTGGGGCATCCGATGAAGGATCTCGCGACGCTAGAAACGGCGTTGCGTTTCACGGTGTTCTATTGCTACGAAGAGAAGTATCAGCACCGTATCGTCGATGCGGAGGCTCGTTTCGCGGACTTCGACGGTGCCTGGAAGTCGATCAAAGAACTCAAGCTACTACCGTTCGCTTCGAAACGACGTACGACTGAAGATTCTGACTGGCCGGACTTCATCGTGGACTCCTTCTGGTGCACCCATGTGATAAGGACTCTCGTAGAAGAGTTTTTCTGCGACCTCGATAGCTGGCAGGAACATTATTCACTCATGCTCATGCTGTCGCTTTTGAAGATCGCTGGGATTTCAAGAATCAATGACAATGAAGCGCCAGCCGATGAACAGCGAAAAGCCCAAGCCTATCGAGCCGCCTCATTGCACGCGAAACGCTGTGAACAATTGCTGATTGGCTCGCATCCCACGGCCCCTCGCCGGTACAGCTCTTCCGTTACCGAGACTGCCGAGGAGGACGTGTGATCAATCCTTCAACGCGTCTAGCGGTCGAACAAGCAGAAGCATCTCACCTTAGATATTCTCGCGACACAAAATGAACGCGGCGGTTCAAAGGAAAACGATGGCCAATAATCCTCTTAACTCTTTAACGAAGAAGTGCCGGGCGTTTCGCTTCCAGTAGAATTCCTGGCCAGCAGCTTGCTAAGTGGTGAGCCTAGCAGTAGAATTGGCGCGACAAAAGGCCTTGGCCAAGAAGGAGACTCTAATGGAACAAAACCCGGTCGTGCCGACGGTGGAAACGGTGGCTGTGATCATCTGCGGCGAGGAAAGGATCTTGCTCATTTTTAACGAACAGTGGGGCGCGTTCACGCTGCCGATGACGAAGCTCCGCCATTGGCAAGATCCGAACATCCCGCCGGCGCACCGTGACGAGTCACCGATTGACGCGACGGCCCGCGCGGTTGCAGAGTGTTTGGGCAGGACACTCATTGACGGACTAGTCGCCATAAAGACCTCGGCCGAGGCACTGCCTGCCGTCCAAAGAGTCACCGCTGTGCCCAGTCCGACCAGGCCCGGCACCAAAAGAACCAGCGGCAGGGAGGCGGCATTCTTCACGGCAGGTGCAACTTTTCCACGGGGATGATTGCCAGTTCGGCGCTGTTACGGTTGCCCCCCCGGCCGCCATCGACCGAGTAGGCTACGTAGAGGCTGCCGTCATGCTCCACGGCGTAAGGGTAGGAGAGACGGCAGTTCTCGGCCGATTCACCCGGCCCGTCGTAGACGGCGTCGCGGATTCAAAAAATCCGGGAGAAGACCGTCGCGCCTGGTTTGCCGACAGCGATCGTCAGCGGATGCCGGCTATTGCCGGAGTCGGCCGTGGTGGTGCCCACCAGGTAGTGCTGGCCGTTGGAGAGGACTCCCGCATAGGGTTTGCTCGCGCCCATGGCAAGGTTGCTGGGGATCATCGGAGTCCAGGTCCGCCCGTAGTCGTTGCTGAGCGAGGCCAGAGCGACCGGCCTGCCCCAGCGAGAGATGTTCAGCACCTGGCTGCCGTCGACGATCACCGTCGACTCGCCCCACAGTCGGCCGACGCGCGGGTCCGGCGGGATCTTGACGACGTCCCACTCGGTCAGGTCATCGGCGCGGACGATGGCCACGGCCGCCGGGTCGGCTCCGCCATGGCCGCCGTCCACCGAGATGCCGGCAAAGACGCCGAGCGATTCGGGGTCGAGGGTAGTTTTTCCCAGGTCGGCCCCGTCGAGCGGGTCGAGGCTTTCGTTCTGCGAGGGGTTCAGGCGAAGAGCAGTGGGCCGCGCATCACCGCCCCCCCGCTCAAGCGGCGTTTCCGCCCGAAGATGATCCGCCAGTCCATGGGCATTTCCAACTCCCCCCGGTTGTGTCTTTTCGGCAAGCGTGTGTAGCCGATTTTTAGCTCGTCCGGGCGGTAGAGCGGGGTCCCCTTGGGCCCACCAATACCTCGACCAGCCGCAATGGCCTGCCTCTCAGGGACGGGCGGGAATTATGGCCTCGTGATTATCGCCCAGTGTACATGACTAAGGCGTTGTGATAGTTGAAGTTGCAGGAAGGTCGAGGCTGAACGAATGCGGTCCTTACGGTATGCTGTTGAGTGCCTCTTGAGTTTGAGTTTGTTAGGATCAACTGCCCTCGCGGGGAAAAAGGCCCTGTCGCACCCGATGGCTTTTGCCATCCACCTCCGGTAAGCTGGATTACGTGTATTATCGACCGTCAAGCGAGAAGTTTTTCGGAAAGCCCGATTATGCCGGTCGCGGCGGAGAAAGTCATCCGCGACCGGTATAATGAGCGCACCTTCTTTTAGAGCCGGTAACAAAACGGGACTTCCGCGCCAAGAACGCCTTTGGCGCGAGCAGGTGTTCATGGTTTTGTTATGGGTTTTGAGTCACGCCATTCGAAAAAGGAAAGACCACAATGGGATGTATACTGCCTAGAAGCCATGACGAAACCACTCAGGTTTCCCTTCACCCGGAGACTTTCTGGAGCGGGACACGCGTTTTGTCACGGCCTGTAAACTGGTTCCCCAGCGGCATCCTCGCCGCGGTGTTCACGGTATCGGTTCTTGCCGCGTTCGCCTGGGGGGCCAAACCCGATGAAAAGAACCTCGTGCCCAACAGCTCGTTCGAGGATGCGGCCGAAAACGCCCCGACGGGATGGCGCACGCGCGTCTGGAACGGCGAGGGGCGATTCGATCACGGCGAGGTGGGACGCTCGGGCACGCGCGGTGTCGCCATTAGTTCGGAGGCAGGGGGCGACCTCTCGTGGTTCATCAAAGTGCCGGTGCAACCTTTCGCCCGCTATCGACTCTCGGGGTGGATCAAGACCGAGGAGCTGAAGCGCGACGGAGGCGAGGGGGCTCTCTTCAACGTTCACAACATTCAGTCCGTGAAGACAAACGCCTTGCGGGGCACGAACGATTGGACTCGCGTCGCCGTGCAGTTCGAGACGGGTGGCTCGGACGAGCTGCACATCAATTGTCTTTTCGGGGGCTGGGGACTGGCGACGGGAAAGGCCTGGTTCGACGACGTCAAGCTGGAGCTATTGGGCACGATACCGCTTGAACCGGAGATTACCGTTGATGCGGCGGATCGAGGCGAGCCGATCGATCCGTTTATTTACGGCCAGTTCATCGAGCATCTCGGACGTTGCATTTACGGCGGTATCTGGGCCGAAATGCTGGAGGACCGTAAATTCTGGTACCCCATTACCGAGGAGTACTCGCCATACAAAAAGACCGGTGCCATCCCCGACGACGGGCCTTTTCCCGTAATCGGGGCGTCGCCCTGGCAGGTTATTGGCGACGCCGACGAAGTCGTCATGGTGAAGGATAATTCATTCGTCGGGGAGCATACCCCGCGTGTTTCCGCTGGCGGCGGGATCCGCCAGCGAGACCTAGGCCTCGTGAAGTCCAAACGATACGAAGGGTATATTTGGATCAAACCGGACGGCGATGCGACAACGGTCGACGTGCGGCTGCGCTGGGGTGAAGGGCCCATGAACGTGAGCCATCACGACACGAGCGGCAATGCGACGAATCGATATCAGCAATGCCCGTTTAGTTTCACGGCCGGAGCCGATACCACGGAAGGCATGCTGGAAATCCAGGTCACCGGCGGGGATCCCTGTTTCATCGGCGCCGTGTCGCTTATGCCGGCCGACAACGTCCAGGGCATGCGTTCCGACACGCTACGAGTCCTGAAGGAACTGGATTCACCCATCTACCGGTGGCCGGGCGGAAATTTTGTCAGCGGCTATGACTGGAAGGACGGCGTTGGGGACCGTGATCGGCGGCCGCCACGAACCAATCCGGCTTGGACCGGCGTGGAACACAACGATTTCGGACTGGACGAATTCGTCACCTTTTGCGAACTCGTCGATGCCGAACCGCTCATCGTCGTTAACACCGGCCTGGGCGAAGCCGACATGGCGGTAGAGGAGCTACAGTATGCCAACGGCGACCCCGACACGCCCATGGGCAAGCTGCGTGCCGACAATGGCCATCGCGAGCCTTACAACGTGACGTGGTGGGGCATCGGGAATGAAATGTATGGCGGCTGGCAACTCGGCCACATGCCGCTGGAAGATTATACGAAAAAGCACAACGAATTCGTCGACGCCATGAGACAGGAGGACGATTCGATCAAAGTGGTTGCCGTCGGCGCGGTCGGTGAGTGGAGCGAGGTCATGATGAGCGAGTGTGCCGAGCATATGGACCTCATCAGTGAGCATTTCTATTGCCAAGAGCAAGATGGGGTTATCGCCCACGTGAACCAGATGCGTGATCGAGTGCAAGGCAAGGCCGAGGCCCATCGCCGGTACCGCCAGGAGATCCCAGCGCTGGCCGGGAAAGACATCCGCATCGCGCTGGATGAATGGAACTATTGGTACGGACCGCACCTCTACGGCGAGCTGGGAACCCGCTACTTCCTCAAGGATGCCTTGGGGATCGCGGTGGGGCTGAACGAGATGGGCCGTAACAGCGACATGTTCGCCATGGCCAATTACGCGCAGACCGTGAATGTGATCGGCTGTATCAAGACGAACAAAACGGATGCGGCTTTCGCCACCACGGGCCTGGTGCTGAAACTTTATCGCCGCCAGTTCGGCGAAATACCGCTGGCCACGGAAGTGGGACGGCCCATCAATGCCCTGGCCGCCCTGGGCAAGGATGGCGAAACATTGACGTTGGGGGTTGTCAATCCCACGGCCGAGAAAATAGACGTACCACTGACCCTGAAGGGAATCAAACTCTCGGGCGACGGCACGCTCCATCAAATCACGGACGACGATCCCATGGCTTTCAACGCCCCGGGAAGCAAACCCCAAGTAGTGATCGAGGAGAAGCCAGTGACGGGAATTACCGATTCCCTTCCGGTCATGCCCTATAGCGTTTCGTTGTTCCGTTTGACGCTCGCTCGGTAACCGAGTAGCGGTGGACTGTCTGTACGCCGTTGGTGTTCCCGGGGCCGTGGCTGAAGGCGCGGCCCCCACCGAGACCAGTACAGGTCGCTTGGCAGCGTCGGTTGCGGCCCGTGTAACCGTTCACGGCCAAGAGACCAATATCCACGGACGTTCGCACTTCCGTTGCACATCTTGAAAAAGGGCTTTGCCGGGTGCAAATGCCACGGGCTTG
>JBNJEM010000126.1:0-14274 GCA_051745935.1 Planctomycetota bacterium | reverse complement strand
CCGTAGCTCACGAGCCTGATTCACCCACGAGATGAACTCGTGGGGGTCTGACCGGTAGGACGCCGCGACCGTAGCTCACGAGCCTGATTCACCCACGAGATGAACTCGTGGGGGTCTGACCACGCGCTGTACCTGCATGCAATTCAAAAACACCCTCTCACAGGAACAAGCGGTGGATGTCGTTGGCGAACACCAGGAGCATGAGTCCGAGGAGGGCCGCGACGCCAATCAGCGTCAGGGCGCCTTGTAGGCGTTCGTCAACCGGCCTGCCGGTAACCGCTTCCGCTGTCAGAAACACCATGTGTCCACCATCGAGAGCCGGGATGGGCAGGAAGTTCAAGATGGCCAAGTTGGCGCTTAACAACGTCAAGAAGATCAGCAATCGGGGGATTCCCAGCGAGGCTTCGGAACCGGCAACGGCCGCGATCATCAGTGGCCCTCCCACTTTTTCCAACGATATTCGGCGTGTCACGAGTTTTTTCAAGAAGTCGAAAACTCGCATCACGGCTTCCTTGGTGGCACGAAAACCGAGGCCGCAAGCGCTCGCCCAGGTCGACGCGGTATGAACGCGTTGTAGCATGGTGAATCGCATCCCACGAGCACAATGATACCACTGATCCGAGGTTTTTCCGGTGAGCGTGGCGTTCATCTGTTCGCCGGCGCGTTCAAATGACACGTTCATCTCGACCCCGGGCGGCACCTCTTGTAGCAAATCGCTGACGTACGGCCAATTGCTAATACCTTTTTCGAACTCAATCGGTTCTTCCAGGGTGCCACGGAATAGATTCTTGACGGCGGCTCGAGCATCATCGGTGACCGGTTTGTATTCGACGGCCGTAATGAGGTCGCCGGTTTGGAGCCCCGCCTCCGCCGCCGGGCCGCCTGGCGTGACCCCCGCTACCTGGTTTTCGATGGAGAACGCCACCCCGATTGGCTCGATAGCGACCAGGGATCCAGGGATCAAATGGGACGCGTACCGGAACCTTGCTTCGGGTACGACGTTCAACGCCACGGTCTTGGAGCCCTGGTCCGTTTCACGCCGCACCGCGAACTCAACTTCTTGTCCGATCCATTTTCGAAGCCGTTGAGGTAGAACCATGGGATCCCCGACCGCCTGGCCCTGGACCTTGGTGATTCGATCGCCGGCTTGAAATCCAGCATTCGCCGCGGGGCTCCCTTCGCGAACGGCTTCAATGGGACCGATTTTCATGTCCAACCCGACGCTCTTGTACGGATTGGGGGGGACCGTGATGTCGAGCGTTTGCGAGGAGGCGTTTTCACCGGACGATGCTGCCTCCCCTTGCCGCTCGACTTGAAAGGTAAGCGGCGCATCGAGGTGTTCGGCGAGCGCTGCTTTTACTTGGTCGGCTGGGTACTCCCCTAATTCGTTCATCCGCGAACGGTCCAAGGGGGTCCCCTCCACTCCAACGATTTGGTCGCCGGGAGCAAACGGCGGCTTCGTTTTTCCCGCCGGCATGTGGGATACCACCGGAACTTCACTCGACAAGGTCGTGCTGTTGGTGGCCCGGATCCCGATTGTCGGGAAATCCGCCAACCCCTGGTTTACCAAGCGGTCGTCGGGCACGAGCGTTTTCCACTGTTCTTGTCCGTCGGGCGCCCGAAGTTTGAGATGGATCTGTTCTTTTTCCATGCTGGCAAACGCCACGAACTGTTTCAGATCCCAAGTGAATCGCAGGTGTTCGCTTTCATTTCCGGTTTTTCCAAGCTGTAGGATCTGGGCGCCGGTCGGAACGTTATTCACCCAGGCGGGTGATCCGGGGGAGGTACTTCCGATTTCGCAGGGTTCGTACTTGACCCCGACCCCATACGCGACCATCCCGAAGACCACGGCAAAGATCAGGTTCATAATCACGCCGGCGGAAATGATGGCCATCCGTTGTGGCACCGATTTGGCGGGGTAGCTCCGAGGATCCCACTCGTACTTCGCCTCGCTCTCGGGGGCGGCTTGCTCGGCCTGGTCGCTGGTTTCCGAGTCGGCGGTTGTGCGGAGGCGACTTCGTTCAACTTCCTTTTGGGCGTTGGCGGGGTTGTCGTCTTGGCCAAGCATCTTGACGTAGCCTCCCAACGGGATGATCCCGATACCATATTCCGTTTCCCCTCCCTGCCATTTCAGGAGCGTCCGGGGCAAGCGGATCGGTCCGATCCCGATCGGCACGTCGAATCCCAAGTAGAATTTCTCGCATTTGACTCCGCACGCCTTCGCAACCAAAAAGTGCCCCAATTCATGCACGAAGATGACCAAGCCGAGTCCGGCAAGGACTTTGACCACGATCCAGGTGGTGGCCAGCGTGGAGAACAAAATGGAATTCAGATCGGCAATCAAGCACAAATCCACCGCGATACCTCCTCCCGGGCCCACCTGTCGATTCGCATCAATTCCTCGAGCGTAGGCAACGGGTCGTAGTCATGATGATTCAAAACGGCCTGGCACGCCGGAACGATCTGGGTGAACCCGAGTTTTCGGTCCAGAAACAGAGCCACGGCCGCTTCATTGGCTGCGTTGAGCACGGCACCGGTTGTCCCCCCTTGGCGCGCCACTTCATGCCCAAGTCGCAGGGCTGGAAATCGATCCTCATCCGCGGGAAGAAAATCGAGTCGGACGGGTTGGCTCACGTCAAACCGCGAGGCCGGCCCAGCCCACCGATGGGGGTAGCTTAACGCGAATTGTATGGGAAGTTTCATGTCCGGGGGCCCCAGTTGGGAGACCACCGATCCGTCCTGGAATTCAACCATTGAATGTACGATGGATTGCGCATGGATCAGCACATCAATCTGATGCGGGGCGAGATCGAACAACCAACGGGCCTCGATAATCTCGAAGGCTTTATTCATCATCGTCGCTGAATCGACCGTAATCTTGGGGCCCATGTCCCAGGTGGGATGGTCCAAGGCCTGTTCCACCGTGACCTCGGCCAACTGTTGCCGCGAGTGCTCCCGAAATGGTCCGCCGCTAGCGGTTAGGATAATCCGTTTCACGTCCTCGTGTCGACCGGCGTGCAAACACTGAAACACGGCGCTGTGTTCGCTGTCAATTGGCAGGATGGTGGCTCCCCGCTGCCGTGCCAGCTCCATTACCATCGGGCCTGCCACAACCAGCGTTTCCTTGTTCGCCAACGCCACGGTTTTCCCGGCGTCGACAGCCGCCCGGGTGCTTTCGAGCCCGGCGATTCCCACGATCGCGGCCACCACTACGTCGATGTCGGACGCCCGCACCGCGTCGCACAGA
Organism: Planctomycetota bacterium; assembly: GCA_051745935.1. Taxonomy (GTDB): domain Bacteria; phylum Planctomycetota; class Planctomycetia; order Pirellulales; family Pirellulaceae; genus JBNJEM01. The sequence goes on along the minus strand of JBNJEM010000126.1, from coordinate 11,027 downwards.
GCCTGATGTCCGCATCGGACCTGCGTGCCAGCTGGCAGGCCATCCCAGTCAAACCGAGCGCCCCGTGGAGCATCCGTGGCCACGAGCCATCGCGGCTGGAACTCGGCCGCTTGCCGACACGCCTCCCGCAAGCGGCGGTGAGCGGTCAGGCCGATCACGCGAAAACGCCCCTCACTAGCCCGAATGACGTCCAGTGTGCTACAACCAATGCTACCGGTGGAGCCAAGAATCGCGACGTTCGAGGAATGTTTAGCCATGTGCGGCAGACGCTACAACCAGGATAATCAGCACGGCAAAAGTTCGCTTTTCCAAAACATGCGGCAGGAAACTTAGGCTCGCACGAGCGAACAGAAGAGAGTATACCCTATTGTTGCATAAAGACGGCGTAGGACGGGTCTCCAGGCCCGTCTTTTACAACGCATAAATGTCTTTTTGCGGTTGTTTGAAGATCTCACATTTCGTGAGATCTGCGGACACCAGATCAAGTACGATTTCGTACTTGAAAAGACGGGCCTGGAGACCCGTCCTACATATCCTGTTTGCAACGTTAGGGTATACCTCACATGCCTCGCCGACAAGCGTACCAAAAGACGCCCGATTCGCCAAGATGGGCGGACAAACCACCATTGTTTGACGGACAATCGCCCACGGAGACCTGCCGCGAACCCGACCCGACTCACGCGATGTCCACGCTGATTCGGCCACAACGCCCATTGCTGGTGCCAGAAAGCCCAACTTCATGCCTGTTTATACTGGTCGCGAATGACGTTCTCCGCCGAGAGTCCGACCAACGGGAGGACGACTTGCGTCGGGCCGCGTTCCACCCGGAAAAATCCAACCGCCTGAAACATAAAATTGTAGCCCCGCGGCTCTCGAGCGGCAACCCAGGCGACGTTCAGGCCAATTCGGCTGCTCTTTCTCAGGGGATGGTATAATATACCGGTCGGGATGATGTTGTTCGCCGCGAGTCCGACCAACGGGAGGACGGCTTGCGTCGGGCTGCGTTCCACCCGGAACAATCCAACCGCCTGAAAAATAAGCCATGATGCCTCATTGCGATCATTTCGAGGCTGCCGGACTATCCACGCCCACGTGGCCCGGGACCAGCTGGAGTGTACAATGGATTGACTAGGGCCTGGAGCGCGTGACCGGAGCCCGCCTTCGGTACAATACTCATAATGATTGCGCTCATAATAACGACCCGGGGCCCATGCGTCCCAGCCGGGGGGCTGTCGGAAGCGACAACAAAACCATTCGGATTTGCCGCCATTCAAGGTGTTTTGAAAGCGGCAACTCGTTTCGTGACTGGCTAATAGACATTCCCCATTCTGTGTTTCGCGTGCCATGGAGTAAGATATCTCAGCATGAATCAGGAAGAAGGTAACGGTCGAAAACAGCAGGAAAACAAGCCGAGCAAGCAAAGCATGCTTGTGTATGCCATTGTCGGGATGCTGGGTGCTGCGCTGCTCGTCATGCTTTACGTGAAAAAACCGGATATGGAAATCAGCTATCAGCACTTGCTGGAACTGATCGAGGCCAGTGGCCAGGAGGGTACGGGACGCATCGAGGTGACCCAGCAGCGGGATGGCAAGGAAGTGCGGGTTCGGTTAAGCGATCTGCAGGATGTAAAAATCGGGGATCACGTAATCCGCGGGCAGGTGAATGTCTTTCGCCCGGATTCACCGCGATCCGAAACGAATCCCCAGGAGAATGCATCGTTTAAATGCCATCGGGGGACCTCCGACGCCGTTGAAGCGCAATTGGAAGAGAGGCTGAGAAACAGCACGGTCAACTGGTCGTACGAGCAGCAACCGAGTGCGTGGCAAGCTTACATGCCGATGCTCGTCTTCACCGGGATCTTGATCCTCTTTTTCGTCCTCATGATGCGGCGGCTGGGCGGGGCGGGATCGCCGATGCAATTTGGCCGCAGCCGCGGCAAGCTGTATGCCTTGGAAGATCTGGGGGTTACGTTTGATGACGTGGCTGGAATTGATGAAGCGGTGGAGGAGGTGCGCGAATTGGTGGACTTTCTCCAATTGCCGGATAAATACCATCAGCTAGGTGGCCGAATTCCCAAGGGGGTCTTGCTGGTGGGCCCTCCCGGAACGGGAAAAACCTTGTTGGCCAAAGCCATTGCCGGCGAGGCGGGCGTTCCGTTTTTTAGTTTGTCCGGGAGCGATTTCGTGGAAATGTTCGTGGGCGTGGGGGCCGCTCGCGTCCGGGACATGTTCCAGCAGGCCGAAGCCAAAGCGCCCTGCATCATTTTTATCGATGAGCTGGACGCGTTGGGAAAAACCCGTGGAACCAATCTGGTCGGCGGCCACGACGAACGCGAACAGACCCTCAATGCCCTCCTTGTTCAAATGGACGGGTTTGATTCCAACTCCGGTGTCATCGTCATGGGGGCCTCCAACCGCCCCGAAACGCTGGACCAAGCGCTTCTACGCCCCGGTCGGTTCGACCGCCAGGTACTGGTTGATCGCCCCGACCTCCGAGGACGAGAAGAGATTCTAAGAGTCCACGTCAAGAACGTCAAACTAGACGATGATGTGGACCTTGCAAGCGTGGCTTCCATCAGTCCCGGGTTCGCCGGCGCGGATCTGGCAAATCTTGTCAACGAGGCGGCACTGCTGGCTGCTCGCCGGAACAAGAGTGCCGCCGGGATGGACGAATTCAATGAAGCCGTTGAACGCGTGACCGCCGGGCTGGAGAAAAAGCAGCGGATCATGAGCGAGGACGAAAAACAACGCGTTGCTTACCACGAAAGCGCGCACGCGTTGGTCGCTTATAGCCTGCCAAACACGGATCCAGTTCATAAGGTCTCCATCATCCCCAGAGGGTTCGCGGCCCTCGGATATACCATGCAGCGCCCCGAAGAAGATCGCTTCCTGATGACTCAACCCGAATTGGAGAACCATATCCAGGTACTTTTGGCCGGGACCATCGCGGAAGAACTCGTCTACACCGATATCTCCACCGGCGCCCAAAACGATCTCAATCGCGCCACGGCGATCGCTCGCAGCATGGTTACGGAATATGGGATGAGTCGGTTGGGACGCATTTACTACCGCGGCGGACAGCGGGCCGCGTTTCTCAACATGCCCGCCGCGGATGAACAATCTCGCGGCTACAGCGAAAGCACGGCCTGTAAAATCGATGAAGAAGTTCGCCGTATCATTGAAGAAGCGATCGAGAAGGTACGCCATATTGTAGAGACGCGACGTCCCGCCTTGGAAGCCTTGACGCGGCGCCTCATCGACGTGGAATCAATCGCGGCCAAAGAGTTGCAGGAGATTGTCGAGGAACACTCGCCCGGCCCGCGGGTCGTGCCCGGAACCTGTGAATCCAAACGGGAGAGCAGCTCGCCGGACTCGCCCGAACAAACCGTCGACCCGCAACAAAAGCGGAAAGGCTGAACAGAATCGCCCACCCGCGTTCAAAGTGATCCGCGACCACCTCTCAATCACCCCCCCCAACCGGTACCACCCAGGCGCTGAGATCGCCGTGGAGAAAAATCAGAGCGGCCAAATTGAACCAGGAGCTCGTGCGGTCGAGAATAACGCTGTCAGCCGTGATCACCATATGCGATGAGCCACTCAAGTGGGGATCCGGGTCGGGGGAAAGCTGGGTCCTCCATGGCCAATCCCGGCGGCTCGCTACCTCCTGAATGAGTTCGCTGAGCCGACCGCTGTTGGAGACTGGCCGATCCAGCCACCACGTGCAGCCAGAAGGTCGCAATGGTTCGAGCGTTTCGCCAATGATTTCCAGCGCCGGTACCGTTTCTTCCACTCGCCGGTAGCTGCCGTGCATGCTGGCCATGTCGCGCAAACAGCCGTCACGCCCGCGCAAGAGCACGCCACCAGCCAAACCGGCTTCAACGGTCGTCAGTATGTTGAACCCATCGATGTCAACCTGACGGCCCGCCAGGTCCTTGCTCCGCGCTTGGTGCCCGGCTCGGCGCTCCAGGGCCCCGTCCGAACAGGCTGAACGCTGCACCGCGATACGCTGCCTGGCATCCAGCCCGAACCGGTCTCCGACGAGCTTCACGGCGGAGGTGATCGCATAGTCTCGCGAGAGCAACCAAGACAAATGCGACGTGGCCATTTGGATATCCGGCCACTTGGAACGCGCGAAGAGCATCTCGTCTTCCGGGTGCGGTCCGCGATGTCGGCGTCGATCGGGCACGGGTATGCGGGTCCCCATGATTGCGGATTTCTCTTGAATGTTTTGTAAGTGTTCACGGCTAGGGAGCAACGGAACCGCTAATAAACACTAATAAACGCTGATACGCAAATATTAAGAAGGTTGAGAACAGACAGTCTACCCCAACGTTGCAAAAAAGTGTGATTCTAGGACAGACTCTCAACGGTACTTCCCTTCCGCATCCGTGGCTTCACGCCGCCTTCCGAAAATCCATTATCGCATCTGGAACGTCGCTCATGGTAGGGGAGGAGAAGTGTTCAGCGAGTGGAATTACAGGTGCAACGTGCAAGAAGCGAGAAAAACATCGGCGTCTGTTTTCGCGCGTGTTTCAAGCCTGATCACACCCTCCTCTTCGCTTTGGTCCCTGCGTCTGCTGATGCGAAGAACGTCTTACATTTTGTCTTATATTTTGAGTCAAGTTCTAGCGACCAACGGGAGCGGGTCAGCACGTTCGAGCGGTGGCTCGCGTTGGTTCGAGGGCCTACCTCGTTAGGTCCCTGTGGTCATTTCGTCCCGACACCGACGAGGCAAATGGCGCAACAATACGGTCCGTAACGACTTGGACTCTTTTGGCCTGTCCAGAAGGGGGGGCGCGAGGCGGCCCGGGGGGCGCGGCGAGTGAAACGAGCATCGCGAAACCCCGAGAATGGCCATGCTATGCAGCAACGAAACCGGTGTTGGGCGTCAAGACGGCCAACGTATCGCGAATTCTCACTTGTCTCCCGCAAAATCTCTCTTGCCAAACAGCCGCGATTCCACTATTTCCCCCATGCGACGATTTCTCGCAAAAAGCGACTCGGGAGGCCATGCGCTAAATTGGGGGGGGTGCGGCCCCGTCATTGATAAGGGTAGCAGGGAGATTGCCTTCTGCCACTTTCTGAGGAGCGAGCTGAAGTCGACAGCAGCAGTCCTCGGACTGTCCGGCATGGATTCGAAGAACCTCATGTGCGATTCGCGGTGCAACGACGTGTTTGGTTCGTTGTGACGGGGGCAGAGGATAGCAAACGGAGCTTGCACCCGCAGGGAGTGGGTGCCCTGTGGCAGGGAGGCCAATGGGATGGGACGCAGGCGTTCACGCTCGAAAAAAGCGAACCGATCAACCCTCTTTTCACGCCTCGTCACGGCTGTTTGGATTTCCGTGGGATGTGGTGGGCTCGCGCTGTGGGCTGGCGCGGACTTGCCGGTTGTGGGGCCACTGGTGCAGTGCGTTTTGCCGGGCGAGTCGCGCTCGCAAGAGCGCGAGCCAGCGGCGGAGCAAGAGCCCACCGACCAGTTGATGGATGCTGGCGAGGGGGGCGGCAGAGATGCGGGCGGATCGTCGAGCGTGACCCCCGCCTCCGCGCGAGCGGAGCCCAATGCGAATTCGCGTGAGGCTGGAGACGCGGCCAGCGGAACCATCACGATTGCGAGTTTCAACATCCAGGTATTTGGTGAGAGCAAACTCTCCAAGCCGTGGGTTGTCGAAATCCTGGCCCGCATCGTGCGGCGATTCGATGTAACGGCGATCCAGGAGATTCGCTGCAAGGAGGATTACGTCATCCCGGAGTTCGTGGACGCGGTGAATGCTGACGGCAGTGCGTACAATTACGTGGTCGGGCCGCGACTGGGTCGCACCATCAGCAAGGAGCAGTACGCATTCGTTTACGACACCGAGCGCATCCAAGTTGATATGACGTCGTCGGGCACAATTCAAGATCCCAAGGATTATTTGCATCGCGATCCGTTCGTGACTCGCTTCCGAACGCGCACGCCGAACCCGAGCCAGTCGTTCACGTTTTGGCTGGTCAACGTGCACACCGATCCGGATGAAGTTGCGACGGAGGTCAGAGCTTTAGCCGATGTATTCCTTGTCATGCAGCAAGCTCGAGCCAATGAAGACGACGTTATCTTATTGGGGGACTTCAACGCCAACAGTCAGCAGTTCGGCTTGCTGGGCCGTGTCCCCGGAATTATGTGGGTCGTGCGCGACACCACCACTAACACGCGCCGGCGGAAAACGTACGACAACATCCTGTTCGATCGTGTTCGCACGGCGGAATACACGGGGCGTTGGGGCGTGTACGAATTCGAAAACATCCACCAGCTGACCCGGGAACAAGCGCTAGCTGTTTCCGACCACCTGCCCGTTTGGGCGGAATTCGACAGCCGCGAAGCTCCCGCGGGAAACGCCGCGCTGCTGCCGCCCGCTCACATGACTCGCTGAACGGCAGCTATGCCGATCGCGGGTGATTTTGTCCGCCGCGACCGGTATATACTGTTCTTTGGAGGTTGAGAAAACATGCCACGGACGAAACGCTGCCCCCTTTCCCGACCACCCGGACTTTGGCCCGTTGCCACTGCGGTGGCGACGTTTCTGTTTGCCGTATACCTTTTTGGCGGCGAACCGGACTCCGCTGTGTCGCCCCCCCCAAATTTCATCGTCATTATCACCGACGACCAGGGCTACGGCGATCTGGGCTGTTACGGAGCCGACCGTATCGAGACACCGCACATCGATGGCATGGCGGCCGAGGGGATGAGGTTCACGGACTTCTATGCCACCGCGCCCATCTGTACACCAACTCGTGCCTCGCTGATGACCGGATGCTATCCGTCTCGTGTTGGACTCGGCACGCCACTGCATACCCCGGACAAGACCGGGCTTCACGAGAACGAGATCACCATCGCCGAGTTGTTGAAACAGCGGGGCTACGCGACGGCCTGCTTCGGCAAATGGCATTTGGGGCACTATCCGAAATTCTACCCGACCCGCCATGGGTTCGATTACTACTACGGTACGCCGTTGGGACACTGTTTTCTCACTCGGCGAATGCGAGAACGGAATAAGTATTCGAATCTGTTTTTGAAAAACGAACAGAAGGTATCTTTTCCGCCCATCGGCGAACTGACTGAAGCGCTGACCGCGAAGGCCGTGCGCTGGATCAAAAAGAATCGCGAGGGACGGTTCTTTTTGTGCCTGGCCCATCCGATGCCGCACGGGCCGGTGGCGGCGTCGGAGCGATTCAAAGGCACGAGCCGGGGCGGCCTGTATGGCGATGCCGTTGAGACGATTGACTGGAGCACGGGCAGGATTTTAGAGGTGCTTCGACAGTTGAAGCTAGACCAGCGAACGATCGTGGTCTTTACGTCCGACAATGGCGCGGCCACGAACAGTTGGGGCGTCGAAGCGGAATGGTTTGGATCCAACAAACCGTTTCGTGGTCACAAGCAGGAAGGGTGGGAAGGTGGACTGCGCGTGCCTTGCGTGGTTTGGGGACCGGGTCGCATTCCGGCCGGATCGGTCTGCTCGGAACTCGCCACCATGATGGACTTCCTGCCCACGTTCGCCGCCATGGCGGGCGCTCCCCTCCCCGCCGATCGCGTCATCGATGGCCAAGACATTCGCGGCTTGCTGAACGACGCGCCCGGGGCGACCTCCCCTTATGACGCCTTCATCTACCATGTCCGTTTCGGTAAACGCGCCGGCATTCGCATGGGCGATTGGAAGCTGTTGATCGATGTCGAGGCCCGCACCTGGCGCCACCGCGGCACCGCGCTCTATAACCTCGAACACGATCCCGGGGAGACGAAAAATGTCGCCGATCAGAACCCGCGGATCGTGAACCGGCTCCAGGCACGCCTCGACGCATTCGAGCGGGAATTGAAGGCACACTCCCGGCCGGCGGGCAAGGTGGAATAGCTGCCGCGCGGCGCCAGGCTCTCGTCCAGCGGAACCGCGAGAAGCCGCAATGCAAGGGTGCCGGTGAGTGGGGCCCTGGTTCAGCGCGCGGTCCGCGGACGACGGCGGAAGGTGCCGTTCGGGCAAGGACAAAACGGGTACGCAACGTGAGATGAATCAGCGCATTCGACTTCGAATGAGTTGGCGGAGGGCGTGTCCCGCGGACGTGCATCAGGCGCTGAGAGCCTCGAACGTGCCGCTGCTATGGCTGGAATCGCCCGACGACGCCCGCCGCGTGCGGACACGGTTGCGGCGGCTGATGGACGCCCCCCGCCCCCGCTGGCGTCGGCGTCCGGCCTTGCGTTGAGTGGGACAAGTGGGGCGAGCAGTTATATTTCAGGCGGTTGGATTTTTCCGGGTGGAAAGCTGCCCGACGCAAGCCGTCCTCCCGTTGGTCGGACTCGCGGCGGAGAAAGTCATCCGGGACCGGTATAATCGGGGCGGGTCCAATCGCTCGCGCCAACGTGGTTGGAAGTTTTGTTACGGGCCGTAAGAAACGGGCGGATGAACCATGACCAAGGGCACTTTCAGCTTTCTCGTAGTGTGGACGGCTCGGTTCCACGGCATTGCGATCTGCCTTGGAGTCGCGGCGGGTTTTTCGTTGTCCACCAACTTGAAGGCCGAGACGGTCACATTATGTCTTGATGGCGATTGTTCTCAGGCTGCGTTCGCTGCCTCGGACATTGAAGACGCGCTCGCATCGCGGAAATTCCAAACCGAACGCGTGGGGCTCGCTGTTGAGAATGGGAACACCGGCGAGTCCCGGCAACGCATTGTCTTGTGTCTTGAATCGAACAAGACGTGGCTGGGGGCATTACGGGCCAGCGGCGCCCAGCCACCTCGGAAACTGGACGCGGAAGGTTTTGGCATTCGCGTTACCAAGACGAAACCACTGACGACCTACTGGGTTATCGGTGCCGATCCCGGGGGACTCATGTACGGAGGCCTGGAACTGGCCGAGATTATTCGCGCCGCGGGCCTTACCGGAGTGAAACGCGTCGACCAAAGGCCTTACATGGCCTGGCGTGGCACCAAGTTCAACCTCCCGCTCGACGCCCGTACGCCCACCTACACGGAGCCCAGCGACTCGGCGCAGCGGAACATACCCGAAATGTGGAGTATTGACTTCTGGCGCGGGTACATCGATAATCTAGCGCGTTGCCGTTACAATTACGTGTCACTGTGGAGTTTGCATCCGTTCCCGTCAATGGTCCGAGTGCCCGACTATCCGGACATCGCGCTCCATGACGTGAAACGCTCGACCGTCGAGTGGAAAGAGTACTATGACTTGAGCGGACGCGGCTTTGATGCACCCGAGATCCTCGGCAACCTTGAAACCGTCAAACGCATGACGATCGACGAGAAGATCGCTTTCTGGCGGAAGGTCATGAGGTATGCGAAAGACCGGAATGTCGACTTCTATGTCATCACGTGGAACATCTTCGTTAACGGGACGGACGGTCAATACGGCATTACGGACGACATTGGGAATCCGGTCACGGCCGATTACTTTCGCAAGAGCGTGCGGCGGATGTTGCTGACCTATCCTGACCTGGCGGGCGTCGGCCTCACGACGGGCGAGAACATGCACGGCGCCAGCAAGGCCGAAAAGGAAAGCTGGGCATTTAAAACGTACGGGCAAGGCGTTTTGGACGCGGCCGCCGCGCGGCCCGATCGCAAATTCGTGCTGATCCACCGCCAGCATCAGACTGGAGCCCGGGACATAGCACGACGCTTTTCTCCCTTGATCGATAGCGACAACGTGGAATTCATTTTCAGCTTTAAATACGCGAAGGCGCACGTCTACAGCTCCACTCGACAGGTCTACCATCAGGCGTTCGTCAAGGAGATTGGCGACATGAAAACGATCTGGACCCTACGGAACGACGACGTCTACCATTTTCGCTGGGGCTCGCCGGATTTCGTTCGCGAATTCATCCAGAATATTCCATACGATGTTTCCAGAGGCTTCTATCTCGGGTCGGATCAATATGTCTGGGGCCGTGAGTTCATGAGCCTCGATCCAGAGAAACCGCGGCAGCTCGAGGTCAGCAAGCACTGGTACCACTGGATGCTTTGGGGGCGACTCGGTTATGATCCAACGCTATCAAACGACCGGCTTATTGCGATCCTCGATAGTCGTTTTCCGGAAGTGCCCGGCAAAGCCCTGTTTGAAGCGTGGGAGAATGCGTCGATGATCTATCCACTCACGACTGGCTTTCACTGGGGGGCTTTGGATTTTCAGTGGTACATCGAGGCCTGCAAGAGCCGGCCCGGGCCGGCGGGGACCGAGAGTGGTTTTCACGACGTAAACCGCTTCATCACGCTACCGCCGCATCCGGGAACCGATTTCATCTCCATTCCTGATTACGTGGAGGCGAGCGTGCGAGGGAGGGAACTCGAGGGGACCACCCCCATTGAGGTCTCATCGCAAATCAAGGCCCATGCCTATCGCGCGCTGAGAATTCTAGAGGAGTTTCCGCCCGCCAGAGAAATCGAAGACAAGGAATTGCGAAAAACGCTGTCCGACATCGAGGCGATGGCGTGCCTAGGTCGTTACTACGCTGGCAAGATCCACGGTGCCACCTGCTTGGCGCGATCTCGCGAGACGGATGAACTGGAAGACTACTCACAAGCCGAGGATGATCTTCGACGCGCGGCCAAGTGGTGGAAGCGATATGTGAGCATCGCGTCGTCGAAGTACAAAAACCCGATCTGGATGAATCGCGTCGGCTACGTCGACTGGGATATGCTCACCAAAGAAGTGGAAAAGGACATCGACATTGCCTGGCAGATTGAATAGGAGCAGAAAATGAGACCTGCCCCCTCCCCTTTTCCTGGACCCCCGTGTGGGTGGATCGCCCGATTTGAATCCAACAACCCGCGAACAGGGTAACCTCCTCAATCGGTCCGATTGAGCCTTTACATGGGGACCCGACTTGATATACTCAGTCCGCATGGGTGTGTCGTGGTATTCCAGCGTCTCGGAATATTGCGTGGAAATGGGCGGGGCGCTGAGTCGTGTTTGCCGGAGGGTCTCGCAATGAACAAGAAAAACGAACGTAGATTGTTGGTGGAAAACCTGGAACAACGAGTCGTTCTCGAT
>JBNJEM010000125.1:0-14349 GCA_051745935.1 Planctomycetota bacterium | reverse complement strand
TTTCGAACCGGAAACACGTGACGGAAAAACCGGAAGACCGATAACTCCCCGAAACCCCAAGTTTTCAACTTGCCAGCCAAAGACTCACCGGCTACAGCCCGACCCCACCCATCTCCGGCCCCCCACGAGCTTGTCTCGTGGGAGCCAAAGACTCACTGGCTACAGCCAGTGTCGCCTGTCTTTCTCACCCGCCAAGCCAAAGGCCGATTGCAACATGCCCTTCGCGTCTCCGGCAGCCCCACGCCCTTCTGTCGAAAGGTATCGGTGGGAACCGGCGGCGACAACACCAATGACGACGTCAAGTCATATATCGAAAACCAAGTTGTCAAAGAATCGGTCGTCGATGAACGGTTCCGAGAAACATTGCGACAGCTCACAGTCGTGAACCCGGATGTAGACCTTACGTCACCCACAAGGCTGGCCGCGCGCTGTACCGCCTTTAGCTCACGAGTCTGATTCACCCACGAGGTAAACTCGTGGGGGTCTGCCTGGTCTGTCTGTCTGTCTGGCTGTCTGGCGGCTTGAAAAGCTGGCCTTGACATGAGGTTATGAAGATGGTGTAGATCCGCGTTTTTCTGCCAGATTGGATGCCCGAAATCGGAAGAAAGCCGTCATGTCCCAGGTTTTGTCCATCAAGGAACCCGAAGAAGTCGATTCGTTTTGGCACGGCTTTCGAACCGGAAACACGTAACGGAAAAACCGGAAGACCGATAACTCCCCGAAACCCCAAGTTTTCAACTTGCCAGGCCCGCCCTGTGACCTGATGGCAGGGGGCTTGCGCACACAGCGAGGCTCGCTACCGCAAACGGCAGATGTCAAATCTCGAATTGGCGTAACACTTTAGCCGTCTGAAGTAGAATCCTAGCTTCGTGACCACAAATCCCTTATGACGTACCCCGCCAAACCGCAAGGCCAGAGTCCGCTCGGCCACGCGTTGGACCGGCAAGGATCAGGACGGCGGACGGCGGCCCGCGCGCTCCACGGGGCCGTTTTCCAACCCGCATGGCCTGGAAGAGCCTTACTTCAGTTCGCTAAAAAGTTACGAATTGGCAATCCGATGCTCTTTTATACCGGTCGCGCATGACTTTCTCCGCCGCGAGTCCGACCAACGGGAGGACGGCTTGCGTCGGGCAGCTTTCCACCTGGAACAATCCAACCGCCTGAAAGATACCGGTCGCGCATGACTTTCTCCGCCGCGAGTCCGACCAACGGGAGGACGGCTTGCGTCGGGCAGCTTTCCACCCGGAACAATCCAACCGCCTGAAATACATTCTCTGTAAAGCCCTTCTTGGTTGAGGCCAACGGCCCGCGCGAATCCCAGGCTCAAGAAGCAAAAACGCGATAAGAAATCCTCCACCACTCATCGAAGTTCTTATCGCGCCAGCCGCCCGGACGCCCGGCGCGGCATTTCGGGCACGGCGGCGCCGCGGGGATTCCCTCTGGCGAAAAGACCATTTCAACGGGGGTTTCAAGAATTCTGAGAAAATAGGTGGCGTCCCCCCTTGAATATGCTAGCACTCAGATGTTTAATGGGCTGGTGCAAGCCGGACGCTTCAACTTGACTTTCAAAGAGGGGCTATCAGGGTCGAGGGAGAATAGCCGTTTCGGTGTTGTTGTGCCGTCGGCAGGAAAAGGGGTAAGGCACGTATCCATCACCGGTTGGACGGTGTCGATCTTGGTGATGTGGGGGGGCAAAAAGCCATATATATACCGGTCGCGGATGACTTTCGCCGGCGCGAGTCCGACCAACGGGAGGACGGCTTGCGTCGGGCAGCTTTCCACCCGGGAAAATCCAACCGCCTGAAATAGAAGGCCGTTGGGATTTCACGCCATTCAAGGAGTTTTTGGACCGGGAATCAGGTGTCGTTGCGGCGGTGAAAGTCGTCCGTGGAGTTTAGAGGCGGACAGAAAACTCCGGCAATCGTTGCTAAATCGTTCACATTACAAGGGTTTTCGGTGACGTTTTACAGGTTTTCTGTCCGCTTCTTAAGGAGAGCGAATCTGCGTGAATCATCTGAATCATCAGTTCGAGGAAATGCCAGCAGCTTTGCGATGCGCGTCGAAGAGGTAGTCCAACCGATGCGGGCGTGAACAACGAGGCCGAAACCTGTCTAGGACTGGCGCCGGCGACTGCGGATACGGCAAGAGGAAACGCAATGGTTTATCGACTGGTTACTGGCGCGACGGGGCTTTTGGGCAGGTATTTGGTGCGTGACTTGCTGTTGCGTGACCAGCCGGTCGCCGTGTTGGTGCGTCCGACGCGCCATCAGAGCGTGGAGCAGCGGGTGGACGGATTGTTGGCGTACTGGGAAGAGCAATGGAAGAGAAATCTGCCTCGGCCGGTTGTATTGCAGGGAGACATTCGCGAGCCGCTGCTTGGGTTGGAAGCGGGTGATCGCCAGTGGGTTGGTCGGCACGTCGACCGCCTTTTACACTCGGCCGCGAGTTTGGTTTTTTACGAGAAGGACGGTGAGCCTTGGGCCAGCAATGTCCAGAGCGTGAGAAACATCCTGGATCTGTGCCGGGACGCTAACATCCGGCTAATGGAGCACGTTTCGACGGCATACGTGTGCGGGCGACGAAGCGGACGTGTCTTCGAGTCGGAACTGGACGTGGGCCAGGAATTTTGCAACGACTACGAGCGGTCGAAGGTGCAAGCGGAGCAGTTGATTCGCTCGGACGGCTTCCTTCAAGGGTACACGATATTTCGCCCTTCGATCATCGTGGGGGATTCGCGGACGGGGTATACGTCCACATTCCATGGTTTTTACACCCCTCTTCGTGTTGCCCAGGCCTTGATGTCAATGGTCGGACTGGACGCCATGCTGGAGGTGGACTACCTGGAGTTGCTGGGACTCAACGGTGAGGAACGCAAGAATTTTGTTCCAGTCGATTGGGTTAGCAATGCGTTGCTGAGTATCGCGCATGAGGAAGAACCTCGGAACCAAACGTACGCGCTGGTCTCGGAGCATCCGGTTACCGTTGGCAGGCTGCGACGCGTCTTCGAAGAGGCGGTGCGTCGATATCGGGAAGCTCGGGAAGACTCGGGCAACGGGAGCGTCGAGGCGGAGAGTCGGCACGGCAAGCCGCCGCCGTCGCCGGCGTCCTCGCCGTTCGTTGAATCGTCGGAACTGGAGTCATTCCGCGCGAAATACGTGGAGCAATTCTCCGTCTATCGCAGCTATTGGCGCGACGATCCCGATTTTGACTGTTCCAATACTCGCCGGTTACTTCCGACCAAGCCGTGTCCGGAAGTAACGGATGGCATGTTGGAGTTGCTGGCTCAGTACGCTTTGGAGAGCAACTTTGGTTTTCCACCACCGCTTTATAGATCTCCAGCGTTTTTACCTTCCCAGTTGCTGCGGCGCTATGGCGAACCGTCGGGTCGTGCCGCCGGCAGTGGTCGGTTAACGGAAGAGCACGCAAGTTTCGGGCTGGCCATATCAGGCCCGGGCGGCGGAGATTGGACTGTTTCCGCGAACGGGGCCGGTCCGGTTTGTTGCGCCAAGGGCATCGAGGAGGTGCGAGGAAAGGCTCGGACAACGGCTGACACGTTCAGGTTGCTCGTTGGAGGACAATTGTCGGTCGACGACGCTTTGGGCCAGGGACGTCTCGTGCTCCACGGAGATCAAGCAGCGGCCGATCAACTGCGACGATTCATCCAGGCGTTGAGGGGAGACGGCAACGTGAAAGACGAGCCGCGCCAGGCGTCTCTTTCCGCCTCCAGCACAAACCGTCAAGTGGGCTAGCAGTAAAGTGGGCAGGGGCGGGCGCTTCGTTCTTCCGTCCCGGAGATCAGTATGCGGAGATCAATATGCGATCCCCGGAGAAACATCGTCAACGCCGTTCGGGCCTGTTCGGTCGGGCATGATTGACATTCCTTGGGAACCGCAACCGTCATAAACCACAAGTATTATAAGGAAGTATGACGCAATGCACGATGCCGGGCGAGACAACGTTGCCGTGGCGATCGTCGGGATGGCTTGCCGCCTGCCGGGCGCGCGGAATCTAGACGAATTCTGGCGCTTGGTCGTTTCGGGGGGGGACGCGACCGGCAGCCTGCCCGACGACGTATTCGACCGCGACTTGTATTACGATCCTCGGCGCGGCGTGCGCGGCAAATCGTACTCGGCGGTGGGCGGGTTGGTACCGCGTGTGCCTTTCGACAACGACAAGTGTCGGCTGGACCCCGAGAAATTGAAGAATTATGATCCGGCCCACTTGATTGCCTGCGAGGTGGCCCACGACGCTTTGCGGGATGCCGGCTATGATCCCCACGCGATGCCCTCGTTGCGATCCGGGACTTATTTTGGCCACACGGGCGGCACGACGAAGGCGGGCGACATTGTCTACTCGAGTTACATCGAGCAATCGGCGTCTTTGTTGCGCGAGGTCGCGGCGTTGGAGGGGCTGTCCCGCGAGGAAATCGATCGGATCGCGGCCGAGATTATTCAGGAAGTGCGCGAGCGGTGCGACCATCGGGTTTCGAGTCCTGATTTCGACGGCTCGCCCAACAACTTGGCGCGGACGATCGCTTCCGCCTTTCACTTGGATGGGCCATGTATCGTCGTGGATGCGGCCTGTGCCTCCTCGTTGCAGGCCCTTGCCCTTGGCGCTCGCGCGCTGCAACTCGGGGAAGCGGATATGGTGGTTACCGGCGGCGCCTCCTGCTGCAAGAGCGATTCACTGGTGCTGTTCTCCGCGGCCCAATCGATTTCAGATGGCAAGTCTTGCCCGTTTGACGAGAAGGCCTCGGGTCTGGTCACCGCCGAAGGGTACATCGCCCTGGTCATGAAAACGCTGCCTCGCGCACTCGCCGACGGGGATCGCATTCGCTGTCTTGTCCGGGGGATTGGCGTAGCGGCCGACGGCCGTGGCAAGAGCCTTTGGGCGCCACGCAAGGAAGGTCAGGTGATCGCCATGGAGCGGGCCTATCCCGAGGGCATTAAGCCGGAGCACGTGCAGTACGTGGAAGCGCACGCCACTTCGACCCAGGTGGGGGATGCCACGGAGTTGGCCGCGCTGGCCGAAGCGTTTTCGGACCGTGCCGCGAATACCAAGGTTCCACTGGGAAGTGTCAAGGCCAACATCGGCCATACGCTGGAGACGGCGGGGGTGGCCGGGCTGGTGAAAGCGGCTTTGGCAATGGAAAAGGAAACGATTCCACCGGTGGCGAATCTCACGCAACCCAACAGCACGGTGGCCTGGGACGAGATGCCCTTTTACTTGCCGTTGCGGACGGAGCGGTGGGAGTCGCCCGGGGACGGGACGCCGCGTCGGGCGGCGGTCAATTCTTTCGGCATCGGCGGCCTGAACGTGCATGTGCTCCTGGAGGAGTATACCCCGCGGGTGGCCGAGCGTTCGAGCGGGGGCCCGGCCACCGCGCCGTCGAGCGAACCAGGCGAACCGATCGCCATTGTTGGCATGGGAACCATGCTTCCCGGGGCGCGAAATGTCGACGAATACTGGCAATTGCTCGAAAGCGGTCGCGACGTGAAGACTCAGGCTCCCGAGGATCGCTGGGACGCCACTCGCTGGGTCGACCCGAGCGGCAGGGATCCGTACCGCCCACTCCACGGCCGGGGTGGGTTTCTCACCGATTACAAGTATGACTGGCGGCGACACCGCGTGCCGCCCAAGCAGGTGGCGAACGCCAATCCGCTTCAGTTCATGCTGCTTGATGCGACCGAACAAGCGTTGGAACAGGCCGGTTATCTGAAAAAGGAATTCGATCACCGGCGCGTCGGCGTCATCGTCGGGACGATCTTCGGCGGCGATTTCCCGAACCAGCTTCAGGTCGGCCTGCGGCTTCCCGAGTTCGGCAGATCGCTGCGGCGGTACCTCTCCGCACGGGGGTTGCAGAGCTCCCAAATCGACAAGGCCGTGGCGGAATACGAAGACGTGCTGCTCAACAAAATGCCGGCGCTGCTTGACGAGACGGGAAGTTTTACCAGCAGCACGCTCGCGTCGCGCATTACCAAGACCTTTGACTTGAAAGGGGGAGCCCTGGCAATGGATGCCGGAGACGGATCCGGCCTAGCCCCGCTGGGAGCCAGCATGGATGTGTTGCGTACCGGTGAGTGCGACATGATGATTTGCGCCACGGGCCAGCGGAACATGGATTCGTTCGCGTTTGAATCGCTGAGCCGATCGGGCCGTCTGGGCGACGAGAAGGGGGAACATCCCTTCGATGCCGGGGGGGACGGTTTTCTACCGGCGGAAGGGTGTGCCGTCCTCTTGTTAAAGCGGCTATCCGATGCTCGTCGCGATGGAGACCAGATATTGGCGGTCTTGTCCGGCATGGGCAGCGGACCTCACGCGCCCCGGCAAGGAGCCGAGGAGCAATCCGCCATCGAGCAGGCCCTGGCCGCGACCGCCATCGGCCCCGCCGACGTCCAATTCGTGGAAACCACGGCCTTGGGAAAAGACGAAGCCCGCAGGGAATTGCAGGAGATCCAGCACGCGCTGGCCGTCGAACCGCGACACCGTCCTGTCCAGGTGAATACATTGATTCGCCAGTTCGGCTATTTTGGCGCGGCTCATGCCATCGCGGGAATTCTCAAGGGAATCCTGGCGATCGCGCATGGGCGATATCCTGGCGGGCCCGTAGCCAGTAGCCCGGATCCCCAGCTTCCATTTTCCGAAGCGGTCCAACCTCAGCGAACCTGCGTGTCGCTTTCCGAAGGGGAAGACACGGTGATCGGTATTAGTGCCCGGGGGCCCTCCGGCCCCACCTATGCGACTTTTGTCGAACCGGTTTCTCGCGCCGTCGCGCGGCGAGCGCGGCGTACGGTGCCAGCGGAAAAGCCAACCGCGACTCCGGTTGCCAGCCACCACATCATCCGTATCGGGGCCCGCGATTGGCAGACGCTGTACAATCAGCTTCAAAATGGCTCGGTCGATCAGCTGTACGACCCGCACTATCGGTTTTCGGGAAGCGACCGATCGCGGCTGGCCATTGTCTGCCGAGATCAAGCCGACTTCACGGAAAAGCTGGCTGAAGCCATCGCGAGGCTGCCCCGCCCCAACGTCCTGGCGCGAGAGCAACTGGCGGCCCATGGTATCTACTTCGGGGCGCCGAGTCCGGTTGCTGGGGGGGTGGGCTTTCTCTTTCCCGGTCAAGGGTCGCAGTACGCCGGAATGCTGGGGTCGCTGATCGACGAGTTGCCGGCGGCCGACGTGGCCCGCCGCCGTGCGGATGCCGCAATGAAGGCTTTGAACTACAGCGATTTCCGCACGATTGCCGGCCCCAACGCCACCGACCTGGGAAGCGATATCTGGAAGACACAGGTATCGATGCTGCTGGGCAACTGTATCCTCGAGGAAACGTTGCGGCAATTGGGGCTGGCCCCCACTGTCGTGGCTGGCCATAGCTTCGGAGAATACGCCGCCCTCGTCTGCGCCGGCGTCTGGAGCTTGACCGACGCCATTCGCGCCACCCGGCACCGCTACGAAAGTATTGAAGGCTCGGCCGCGGGGTCGGGACGCATGGCAGCCACCAACGCGCCGCTCGAAGAAGTCCAATCGATCCTCGCCACGGTCGGCGGAGACGTGTTTGTCGCCAATCGGAATGCCCCTGATCAAACAGTCATCTCCGGACACCAGGCCCCTGTTCAAGAGGCGATAGCGCGGCTCAAGAAAAGAGGGCACACCGCGATGTTGATCAAGGTGCCTTGTCCTTTCCATACTCCCCTCATGGCTTCCACGGCGGATGCCCTGGCGGAACGTCTCCAGGACGTCTCGCTCCGGGATCCTCGCGTTCCCGTGATCAGTACGGCCACCGCGACCAAAATGCTCAGCGCGGAAGAGGTCCGACAAAGCCTCAAGAATCAACTTGTCGAGCCGGTCAAGTATGGGGAGATTTTGGAAGAGGTGCTTGCGATGCGCCCTGCTTTGGTCGTGGAAGTAGGCCCGCGGCAGACACTGACCCAGTTGAATAAAAAGAACCACCCCCAGGATGATGTTCTCTTTCTAGCCAGCGACGTGCTTCGGCGCCCCGGTGCCATGACGTTGCTGGGAGTTCTAGCCCAAGCGGAATGTTTGGGTTGTCAGGAGATAGAAGCACGTCGCAAACAAGGGGCGGCCAAACGTGCCGAGGACCAGGCTGGTCGTTTGCTTGTCTTTGACGCCACGGAAAGAAGGACAACCAAAATGCGGGCGCGGGCGAAATCCGGCGCTTCGTCCACGCCGGCAGGCGGGGTGTCAAGGCCAACAGGTGGATCGGCGGCGTCACCGGGTGGTAACGGTTCGCAGCGTCGCCCCCAACCGGTCGACGCGACGGCGGAGCGGTCAGCCCGCCAGCATGGAACCGGAACGGCGTCCAAAACGAACGCGGCCACTCCTCAACCGTCCCCGCAAGCCTCCGTACGTTCGGAGGCCCCGCAGCCCCAGATGGCAACCGCATCAAAGCCGGTCGGGGCAAGCGAGGCGCAACCCAACCGCGTTAGCCAGCTCGCCTCGGCGCCCTCGCGCGAATCAACGCCGGCGAGCCGCCAGGACCTGCAACGGATCCTGGTGGGGTTCGTGATCGACCAAACCGGTTATCCGGAAGAGATTATCGAGCTGGACGCGGATTTGGAAGCGGATCTAGGGATCGACAGCATCAAGAAGGCTCAACTGTTCGGCGAGGTCGGCGAACGGTTCCAGATCGCTCCCCGCGAGGATCTGTCGCTGGACGATTTCCCCACGCTCAACCACGTGCTCGATTTCCTCGTCCAGGAACTGGGCGGCGTGGACGGAGGGGCCGCCGTGGGCGAGACGGAAGCCGTTGGCGCGAAAGCTCCCGAGAAAACGGTGGCGGATGAGGCGTCGGCCCATGCAAACCCGGCGAGCGCGGCGCCGGGGACCGAGGAATCCACGGGGGGCGATGCCCCCGCGGCCGTGGCAGGCGGGCCGGGCCGCGAGGAGCTCCGGGACATCCTCGTGGGGTTCGTGATCGATCAGACCGGTTATCCGGAAGAGATTATCGAGCTGGACGCGGACTTGGAAGCGGATCTGGGGATCGACAGCATCAAGAAGGCTCAATTGTTCGGCGAGGTCGGCGAACGGTTCCAGATCGCTCCCCGCGAGGATCTGTCACTGGACGATTTCCCCACGCTCAACCACGTGCTCGATTTCCTCGTCCAGGAACTGGGCGCCGCCGAGAATGACTCAGCTCGAGCAGTGGAAACGGTGGAAGACGAGCCGCAATCAGTGGAAACGGTGGGAGACGAGCGGCAGGCGGGGGGCGTGGACGATCGCGTCGAAGCCGCGTCAGTGGCTGATTCGACGTCAACGCTCGACTCGGCGGCGGAAGCCGCGTCCCGGGATGCCTCCGTGGTCAGACTAGAGTCGGTCCAGGTGCGGGTTCTGACGGGAACTCCCCGCGAACTGGGACGGTGCCATGGCAGTACGTTGCAGGAAACGATCCGGCGCGAGCTGTATTCGATGGTGGATGTTAATGGGCCGCGAATAAGTGGGGACGCCGCATCCAAGTGGCCTGAGCCATGGCGGGAAGAGCTGACGGCACTTGCTCAGGCAGTGGAAGTGAATCGAGCGGCGGTGACGAACTGGAACCAACAGGCCGACCCCCTCTCCGCGCTGCCTACGTCATTTGCAACGACCAGTGTACAGCCGTTACCTCCCTCGCAGCGCGGCGCGACGGTCCTGATGCAGGTTCGAAAACCGAACAGTGGTTTGGAGTACCTGACGTTTGGACGCCCCGGAAAACTTTTTGCCCCCTTTGGCATTAACGGCGCGAGAGTAGCAGTTTCTTGTGAGCCCCTGGACGAAACCGTGTCCGCCGAGGACGTCATTGGCGTGGCCTGCTGGATGCATCAGGAATTGGGGGAATCGCGAGCGATTGCGGATGCCGCGCCGCGACTGAGGCAATTGTCCTTGCAGGGTCGATGGTCCATCGGGATGCATGTGCCGGGCTCGGGGGCCAGTCGTTTCTGGTTGTGTGAGTCGGGACGTGTACGGTCGGAGGAGACCGGGGCAACCCCCGAGCAAAACCACGTTCATTCGATGCTGGAGAAGGACTCGGACACGATTGTGCTGGTTGATCGGCGAACGGGCCTCACTGAGCAGGTCATGCTGGACGATTGGCTGCGGCCTGTCACGGCACGGGCGACGGTGGAGCCCGAAGCGGAGCCCGATGCGTTGGCCGATGCGTTGGCCGATGCGAGCATGAAGCGACACGTTCTACGGATGACAGCCGTGGAGCGGCCTCGACCGGCGACTCCTGTTTACAGGGCTGGCGCCCACGTCGCCGTGCTTGGCGATTCCGAAGTCGCCGAACCGCTTTGTAGCCAACTTGGAGCTCTCGGTTGCCGAGTAATTCACGTGGGCGACCAGGACCTCGCAACGGCCTTTGAATCGTCGCGCGCCGGTGACTTGCCGGGGCACGTGATTCTGGCCAGCGAATCGTCGACGGAACATCCCGCTTTGGAGGCATTTCAGGCGGCACGCCATTTCGAATCGCTTTTCCATGCCTGCCGAAGATGGATTGCCGCGTTGGAACAGGCGGATGCCATGGCCGGCGCTTCGTTGGTGGGCGTGACCCGCATGGGCGGTGACTTTGGATTCCATTCCTCGGTGGCGGGATTTACCGGAGGAGGGATTACCGGGTTGCTCAAGGGGATACGGCGGGAGTATCCGGCGATTCGGGTAAAAGCCATCGACTTTGATGATGGGGCGTTGCCAGAGACGGTGGCGGCGGAAGTGACAGGTGAGGTGAATTCGGAATCGACCGAACTGGAAATTGGCTTTCGCTCCGGCCAACGCTATCTCGTGCAAGCGGTGGCCACACCGGGCCCGAGCGAGCGGGAGGAACTGTCCCGCGGTGGGGTCTGGGTGGTTTCCGGCGGAGGACGCGGCGTTACGTTTGCCGTGGTTCGAGAGCTGGCTCGACGCCATGACCTCAAACTGCACTTGCTCGGCCGGGCCCCTGTTCCCGAGGGGGGAGCGTGGCGAGGTAAATCCGAGCAGGATTTGCGCGAACTGAAGCAGCAAACGGCGATTCAGGCCCGCCGGGAAGGTCGCAATCCCGGCGACGCCTGGCGGCAAATCGAGAAAGAGATGGAATTGGATCGCAATTTGGCG
This sequence comes from Planctomycetota bacterium, assembly GCA_051745935.1. GTDB lineage: Bacteria > Planctomycetota > Planctomycetia > Pirellulales > Pirellulaceae > JBNJEM01. The sequence goes on along the minus strand of JBNJEM010000125.1, from coordinate 3,267 downwards.
AGTGTGCGGGAAGAGGGCTTGCAGGTCACGTACCACTGTTGCGACGTGGGGGATCGGACGCAGCTGGCGGCGGTCTTGCAGCGTATTCGCCAGCGGGAAGGAACCATTGATGGGATTTTGCACGGGGCCGGCGTTGAGGCGGCTGCCCGTTTTACCCGCAAGAAGGACCCATTGGTGCGTGCCACGATCGCATCGAAATGCGACGGACTGTCGAACTTGATCGCACTGACTCGAGAAGATCCGCTGAAGTGGTTTCTTGGCTTTGGCTCCACGAGCGGACGATTTGGGGGGCTGGGACAAGCGGATTATTCGCTGGCTTCGGATCTGATGGCCAAGATGATGGATCGGCTGGCTTACGAACGTCCCGAATGTAGGGCGGTTGGTTTCCATTGGCCGGCCTGGGACGAGGTTGGCATGGCGGTGCGACCGGAAAGTCGGATGGCCTTGGAGCACGGGGGAATAAGCTTCATGCCGGTGGCCGAGGGCGTGGCGCATGTGATTGCTGAAATTTCAGGGCCGCGGCGTGAGCGAGAGATTCTTATTCTGGACAAGCCGGATGTCCTGGATACGGACGGAACGATGACGCGGGACGCGGAGCCGTGCGAGCCCGGGGTGTTTCAAACGGAACAGGCCGGAGACGTGTCCCCAACTCGGGCTTCCGGTAGGGCGGCCCCGGCGGCGGTTACCGGGGGAGCGGGAAAATCTGAGGAGATTGACGTCTCGCGGGTTCCGTTGATCGACTCGATTCGGTCGGGAGACGAGCCGGGTAGCTACGAGGCACTCGTAACGCTCGACCCTCGACACGACCCCTTCCTCGTGCATCATCGGTTCCGGGACCAGCCATTCTTGCCCGCCGTGATATCGATGGAGCTGTTCGCGGAGGCGGCTTGTCTGACTCGTCCGGGAGCTCGGTTCCAGAGCATCCGTGCCCTGCGGATTGACGAGGGGTGGTCGCTCCCCGCCACTGGCAAGGCGCAGGAGGCCCGCGTGCTGTTGCGCCCGACGGCGGAGGGCGTGCGGTGTGAGTTGCGTGGGGCCCGATGTGATTCCAACGGCAAGGTTTTGGACGGGAATCGCCTCTTTGTATCCGGTGTCGTCGAACTGGGCAGTGAACCGGCACGGATTGAGCCGATCGACCCCGGCCAACCGGTCCTGGCATGGACCCCGTTTGTATATCCCGACCAGGCCCAGATCGTGCATGGGCCTCCGCTGCAGGCGTTCAAAAAGCTGGATTTCATGCACGGCGGGGGGCGGGCCATCCTGTCTTGTGGGCCAACAGGGGAGCTGTTTGGCGACCGGCCAGGGGATGCCGTCCAGGTTGCGAGTGCCCTGCTTGACGGCTGTTTGGTTGCTTGCGGAGCGTATTCGTATTTCATGGTGAATCAGAAAATCGAGATGCCGAAGGGCATGGAATCCTACCGTCAAGCCCGGCTGCCGCGCCCCGAAGAAATCTGTACGCTCAGATTCTTTCTCGGCGAGACGATGTCAGAGGGGCATGTCTACGATTTCACCTTAATGGGCGATCAGGGGGACGCGATTTTCCAGGTCGAGGGCTATCAGTCATTTCAGCTTGGGAACATGATCTAATGTGGGCGGAACGGATTGTTTCCTTGCAACGGCTGAGACGGGAACTGAGCCGTATTCCGGTTGATCGGTGGCTGACACGGGGTGAGTGTGAACGGTGGCGGCGTATCCGGGCACCACAACGGGCTTGGCAGTGGTTGGCCGGTCGCTGGCTGGCGAAGCAATTGTTGTTGGACGAGGTGGTCGACAGGAAGCTATCCACGCTCGATTTGCAGATCGAGTCACGCGATGCGCGCGATCGAGGGACGCGTCCTCGCGTTTTTTGCCGCGGGCAGCTCCAGCCGTGGCAAGTCTCGATTTCGCACTCGTGGGGAACGGTTTACGTGGCGGTGGCCCTTGGGGGTCGCGCGCGGATCGGCGTCGACGTAACCTCCCGCCGGTCACTTTCACCGGCGTTCGCCCGTTTCTGGTTGACGCCGGCCGAACGGGAGTGGTGTGGTGAAAGCGCGGAGTTGGCATGTTGTTTGTGGTCCCTGAAGGAATCTTTTTATAAGGCGTTGGGGGAGGGGCGTAGGTTTCTGCCGCGACAACTGGATATGGCGTCTACTTTGTCCTTGCAGGAAGTCTTGCCCGATCCGTTGGTCCGTCGCCGGTCTTGGCATTTGCCTCACCACGCGGCGGACACGGTCTTGTGCCGGTGTCGCTCTGGCGAGGTAACGAGTTTGGTGTGGGTACGGGATCACGCGCGCCAGGCTCAAGATGCGTATTCATAAGCGAGTTTCATCATGATTGACCTCACTGGACGTGTTGCTCTGATTACAGGTTCCTCGCGGGGTATCGGCCGCGCGTGCGCGCTTCGCCTGGCGGAGGCGGGCGCGGATATCGTCGTGAACTACCGTTCGTCCAAGTCGCCCGCGATGGACGTCGCTTCCCAGATCCAAGCCATGGGACGCACCGCGGCCGTGGTTCGGGCGGACGTCAGCCAACGCGACGACGTGGAGTCGATGATCGAGTTCGTGAAGTTGGAATTCGGTGGGTTGGATATCGTGGTGAGCAACGCCGCGACGGGTGGGTTTCGGCCACTCATGACGACGACGGATCGGAATTTTGACGCGGCGATGCAGATCAACGTGCGACCGGTCATTTATCTCGTGCAAGCTGCGTTGCCGTTGTTGGAACAGACCGAGCACCATTCCAAGGTGATTGCCGTCTCCAGTCACGGGGCGGTCATTGCGCTGCCGATGTACGGGACCATTGGCAGTTCCAAGGCGGCGTTGGAAGCCACGATGCGACATTTTGCATTGGAACTGGGTGATCGCGGTATCAACTTCAACATGGTGCGAGCAGGGCTGGTGGAGACTGATTCGACGCGTCGGCTACCCCAGGCCGAGGAGATTTTCGCCGGACGAGCCGAGAAAACCATGACCGGCGACAGATTTCTGACCGATCGCGAGGTGGCCGATGCCGTACTGTACTTGAGCAGCCCGCTGAGCGATCTCGTGCAAGGTGAAACACTGGTGGTTGATGGAGGGGCGGCGATCCACGTATAGTTCGACATATTGAGGAAAGGCTTTTCGAGGTGCAAATGCCACGGGCTTGTCCCGTGGTCCGTTACGTTCGACGCTACCGACGGCCAGGAGTGGTGTGTCTGGCCGGTTTGTAGCGGCGAACGTGAACCACCACGGGACAAGCCCGTGGCATCCATGCGGGCCTTGCGTGTCCAGGTCATGTAGCGGCACCCGT
>JBNJEM010000124.1:0-14390 GCA_051745935.1 Planctomycetota bacterium | reverse complement strand
CAGAGCGACGCATCCCTCAAGAACAGCGTGATTAACTTCCTGATGTGTCGTCGCGAGTCGACTCCGACGGGCCGTCTCATTTATCGGGCTTTGCAGAGGCGTGCCGCTCTCGATCTGGGGCAGGTGAACCTGGATCTGGCGATCGACCAATCCCGGTTGATTCGCGCCGGCTATCTCGTGGTGGCGTTGATGGTCATCCTCGCGGCATACACGGTTTTTTCTCCCAAGGACGTGTTTCAAACGGTAAAACGGGTTTCGGCCCCCTGGGCGAATCTGGCTCGCCCAACCCGCGTGACCATCGACGATGTACAACCGGGCCATGCGGAAGTGATTCGGGGCGGACAGGTCGAAGTCTCCGCCAGAGTATTCGGGGCGGGCCCCGACGAGGTGGTCAAGCTGCTTTACACCACGGAGGACAGGCAAACGGTGGATCGCGGCGTGCCGATGAAGCCGCCGGAAACCGGCCAGTACTACACCGGTACGCTGCCCGAAAACTCGCGGGGCATCCAGCAGAGCTTGAAATACCGCGTCGAAGCGGGCGATGCGAGCAGTTCGCCATACCAGCTGACCATGATGCACCTTCCCTCGATCGTGGTGGAGAAGATTGAATATCGATACCCTGATTACATGGACCGGCCCGTCCGCGCGTCCCGGGGCGAAGGAGAGATTCGCGCGGTGGAAGGAACCTTGGTCACGGTCCACGCCAAGGCCAATCACCCCATTCAACAGGCCAGAATCGAATTCGATCCCGACGATCCATCAACCACCACCACGCACAAAATGAACAGCGAGGGAACCCGCGCGACGTACACCTTCCGCCTGCTGTGGGACGAGACCCAAAACGCTCCAGAACATACCGCCTACCGGCTGGCCTTCGACCCGAAACTGTCCGGGGACCCCGAACGTGACACCAAAAACCAACCCTCGGCGAAGCACGCGATCCTGGTCACTCCAGATTTGCCTCCGGAAATCTCCATTCTCACACCGAGTCGCCGGAACGTGGATGTGCCAGTCAACGGTCGACAGCGGATCGAAATCCGGGCGATCGACCCTGATTATGGTCTAACCAAAATCAGCTTGCGAGCCCACGTGGGCGGAAAAGAGCGTCTGTCCGAAGTGTTTCCGCAGGAGGGGGACAACGGCCGAACTGGACAGGTCGTGGTCGAGTACCCGTTCCGTCCCGCTGAACTGAATCTTCATCCAGGTGACTCCGTCACCTTATGGGCCGAGGCAGAGGACAACTGTAGCGAACCGAACATTGGGAAAACCGGGGACACGATCCTGAACATTGTCCAGCCTGATCCCGACAGCAACGGCCAAGACACCGAGCAGGACACGGAGCAGGACACCGAGCAGGACACCGAGCAGGACACCGACCAAGAAAAGAATGCCGACGCCAAACGTTCCGAAGCCGGTTCCGCTGATCAAGAGCCTGCCTCCGACTCTCCCCCCTCCCCCGGCAGCGAATCCCAATCCAGCCAATCGGACGATAATAGCTCTCAAAACGACGATGACCAATCGGCCGAAGAACAAAGTGGCCAACAGCAATCGGACCAAGGGGAAAAAGACGACGCCGAAGATTCCGCGTCCGAGTCGACGAATGAGGGAAGCAAAGATGGGGCGCAGCAAGAATCAACCGGCCAACCTCAACCCGCTCAGCAAGGAGAAGAAACCGAAGGAGATCAAAGCGGCGAGGGGGGGCAGCAGGAGAGCGGGGCGTCCGGCGGCGACGACGGCGATCAAGAGTCGGGCAACCAGGACGGAACCGGTAGCGCAGCCGGCAATTCTAGCGGCTCTGAAGAAGGAGCCGGGAGCCCGGCGGGAAATTCATCCGAACAACAGAACGCGGGCGCAAGTGACTCCAGTCCGGATCCGTCGGGTGGATCGGACAACGCGGGAGCCGAGGAAAGCGATACCGCGGAAGATCAGTCGGGAAGTGATGGCGGTGCATCCGGCCAGCAACAGCGGAAGGAACAGATAAAGCAGCCGTTACATGATGGTGAAGCGTTTGAACAATTGCTTGAGTACCTGCAAGAGCACGGCCGGGGCGATCCGTCAAACGGCGAGAGCCAAGCGGCTGAACCGTCATCGACGCCCCGAAAGCCATCCCCCTCCGACGCTGCCGACAATCTCGAGGGGGAAGAAAGGGATTCCGGGGCGGGCGGAGACTCCGGTGGCGCGGAAGAGAACCAGCGCCCCCTGGAGGGATCGAATGAGGGGCAGGGCCGCTCGAAGCGGACCAGCCCGTCCGAAAGCCCCTCCAGGTCAGGGGATGGCCAGCGGAGCCAAGATTCGCCGGTTTCAGAAGACCCCTTGGACAAGGGTGGAGGGGACGGCGACGAGAAAAGCGACGCCAGCGACGACGGCGTCGGCGACGCGCGGGGCAATTCGGATGACTCGCGGCATGACCAGCAGTCGGAATCCGCCGGGAAGCCGGAATCCAGTGCCTCGTCAAATCAAAAGAGTTTGGGAGACGGCCAGGAGGATTCGAGCGGTACTGAACCGCTCGCGAATGAACAAGATGGATCCGGCGATGACCGGACGTCCCTTCCCGATCAAACGTCTGCAAAAGATGATCCGGCGAGCTCAACCGGCAACGACACGCCGTCGTTGGATCAAGACGCGTCGGGCTCAGGGGCTCAACAGGGCGGCGAGCGTGAAAAGGGTGGGAAGAGCGAATCGGAAAACGAATCGGGCGCGGGTGATTCAGAGGGTCGTGATTCGGCGGATCAAGGAGAATCTGGTTCCGCGAAGTCCGTCCCCAGCGCGGCGTCGGAGGAAAACAGTGGCGAGTCGCCCTCATCGGGTGAAGCGGCGAAAGAGGGTCGAGATCCGAGTCCGGGGGGCCTCGACGAAGGCGGCGAACAGGGGAATCAACCCGGCGACCACTCCGAAACGCCCCCGCAACGCCGAATGCCTTCCAGTGACGCTCAAACACCGGGCACGCGTGACGAGAAAGAAACTGGCCAGCGTGGCCGGGAGGGAACCGCCAGCGGGAATTCGGGGGGCGGTGGCCTTCCCGCGGAGTCAGCGGCGATGCCCAACCACGCCCAACGGGAGATTGCGGAGGCGGATGAAGCCAATACGGAGTACGCCCGGGAGGCGACCGACCTGGTATTGGAACACTTAAAGGACCAACAGCAAGACCCGGATCCGGAACTCCTTGACTCGCTGGGCTGGTCGCCGGAGGAGCTGCGCGAATTCATCGCCCGGTGGGACGCGATGAAACGGAAGGCCCGCGAACAAGGTGGCGAGGCTCGGCGGGAACTCCAAGACGCGCTGCGGAGTCTGGGCTTGCGGCCCGACCAGCCTCAACGGCGGGCCGTGGACGTTGAAGACGACACGTTACGTGGAATGCGGGACGGCGGAACCCCAAGTCAGCCGCCCCGCGAGGTGTTAGAGCAATTCAAGGCTTACAAAAAGGGAATGGCCCGTGGCCGGCGGGATTAAGGTGAGTATGCCCCGTGAATGAGATACTGCAACGGTACCTGGTACCTTTTTCACCGAAACAGATTCCTCATTTCTTCACCGATGTCTTGGTCATCGGTGGCGGGCTGGCCGGTTTGCGAGCGGCGTGCGCGGTCGCGCCCAAGCTGTCCGTGCTGGTGGTTAGCAAGGAGGGAATCGAAGAATCGTCAAGCAATTACGCTCAAGGCGGCATAGCGGGCGTGGTCGATCCCGACGATTGTGTTCAATCGCACGTCGATGACACGCTGGCCGTCGGCGGAGAGCTTTGCAACGTCGACGTGGTCTCGATGGTGGTGAATGATGCACCTCAACGGATCCGAGAGCTGATACGGTGGGGAACACATTTCGACGAAACACGGGCCGGCGTGTTGGAACTCGGTCGCGAAGGGGGGCACAGCCGAAACCGGGTGGCGCACGCCATGGGCGATGCCACGGGGCGCGAGATCATGCGGGCGATGATCAAGTGGACCAAGCGTCTCCGCAACGTGGAGTTGCGCGAACACACGTTCGCCTTGGATCTATTGACCCATGACGGCGTGTGTCGCGGCGCCCTGGTAGCGGACGAAAGACACGGGCTCATGCTGATCTGGGCCCGGCAGACCATTCTCTGCGCCGGTGGTGCCGGCCAAATCTACCGTGAATCGACGAATCCGCCCGTGGCGACGGGCGACGGGCACGCCATCGCCTATCGTGCTGGTGTACAACTTCGGGACATGGAGTTCGTTCAGTTTCATCCAACCGTGCTTTACATTGCGGGGAGTAGCCGCAACCTGATTACGGAAGCGGTGCGAGGTGAAGGGGCTCGTCTTGTCGATCACAGCGGCTATCGCTTCTTGCCGGACTATGACGCCCGGGGAGAATTGGCTCCGCGCGACGTGGTCAGCCAAGCCATTGTCACTCAAATGGAAAAGACGGCCCACCCCAACGTCTATCTCGACATGACGCACTTGGACCCCGATTTTGTCCGAAACCGCTTCCCCGGCATCGCCGCCAAATGCCGGGAATTCGATATCGACATCACGACGGATCGCATTCCGGTCCGCCCCGGCGCCCATTATATGATTGGCGGTGTGATCGTGGATCGGAACGGGCGGACGACCTTGCCCGGGCTCTGGGCGGCGGGCGAGGTTACGTCGAGTGGACTGCACGGGGCGAATCGCCTGGCCTCCAACAGCCTGCTGGAAGCGGTCGTGTATGGAGCCCGCGTGGGGGGCGAGGCGGCGGCCGCGGCGGCGGCCGCGGCGGATCTATATCGCGCGTTTCCCATCGAAAGTCCACCAATCGATGCCCCCACCAAGACCCTGGATCTGGCAGACATCCGAAACTCACTCGTGAGCTTGATGTGGCGTTATGTGGGCGTACGGCGCCAGGCCAATCGGATGACGTATGCTCTGGAAATGATCGACCACTGGCAGCAGTATGTGCAAAAACGCCAATTCTGGGATTCGAGAGGCTGGGAGCTGCAAAACATGCTGACGACGGCTCGATTGATCGTCCGCGGCGCGCTGGCTCGGGAAGAATCACGGGGCGTGCACTTCCGAACCGATTTCCCCGAAACGGACAATCAGCATTGGCAACGCCATCTCCACGTCCAACGCGACGCGTTCGAAACGGACCCCTTGTAGACCGCCCGCTATAATGCCCTCACCAGCAGAACCCCGTGGCCGGTCGATTCGCCTCGGCGCGGGAACCTTGCACGGCCGTTTCAGACGCCAGTGCCCTGAATCCGTTCCACCCCCCCCGACCGCTTGGCGAACCGGTGGCGGAAAACACTCGTATCTCTATATTTAGACCCAAAAGGCGAAACGCGCCAACACCGCGGCCCCCCTGACGGCGATACCCCCCACTCGTATTGGGTGGGTGGGCACGAAAAGGCATGGCGAATCCGACGCCAGGTACGCAAACCAGACAGGTCCTGAACGAGAACGCTGCATGAACGAACACACGAGACGTCCCATGATCGAGGCCGAGGGTTTGTCGAAGTTCTATGGGATTTTCGCGGCCGTCCAAAACGTCACCTTTCAGGTCTTTGAGGGAGAAGTGGTGGCGTTCTTGGGGCCCAACGGTGCCGGAAAGAGCACCACCATGAAGCTGCTGACCGGGTACATTTCCCCCTCGGAGGGCCATGCGCGAATCGCCGGCCATGAGATGACGGATGATCGTTTGGCCGGATCCACTCGACTGGGATACCTGCCCGAAAACGGCCCCCTGTACCCGGACATGACCCCAGCCAGTTTGCTTGATTTTTTCGCCGAAGCACGGGGCATGCCCCGCGGCGTGAAGGAAGAGCGGATCGAGGCCGTGGTTGAGCTATGCGCCCTGGGGAGTGTCATCCACAAACCGATCAGCAAGCTTTCAAAGGGATACCGGCAACGACTCGGCATGGCTCAGTCGCTGTTGCACGAACCCGACGTACTCATCCTGGACGAGCCGACTGCGGGGCTTGATCCCAACCAGATCCGGGAAGTACGGCGGGCGATGGAACGATTGCGAGAAATGCACAAGACGGTCCTCCTTTCGACCCACATCTTGCAGGAAGTGACGGCGATGGCCAATCGGGTCATCCTGATCGACGATGGCCGCATAAAGTACGACGGCCCGGTCGCGGAACTCGACCCCAACCAGGAGGGCCTTGACGTGGTCTTCGCGCGTTTGACGGGACACGAGGTTTCGGAGCCGGCCGAGGCCGCCCCCCAATGAGGGGACGGAAGCACGTCGAGCGAGCGGGGTCGACGAGGGTGGCTATCGCCGCGACTGTCTGGTTGAACGGGCCCCCAGCTTCCATTGATCGATTTCCGAACCGCCAAGGGAAAGACAAGATCAGGTAACGAGCCATGATGAATCTTCTTATAGAACTAGCTTATCTCTTCTTGCTCGACATGCTGTTTGTCGCGGGGCTGATGTTGTTGCTGATCCCGCTGTTTTTCTTCAAACAAGCGGCGTTCGCGGTCCTGAAACGGAATTTCGTGGGGTACTTCAACAATCCCATTGGCTATGTCTTTCTCTGTTTATTCGTTTTGCTGTCCTCGTTCGCGGCTTTCTGGCCGCACGAATTCTTCACGGCGAACCTGGCGAACCTTGACCAATTGAATCTGTATTTGCCGGGCATCATGCTGATCTTTATTCCGGCCATTACCATGAGCATGTGGTCGGAAGAGCGGCGTCAGGGAACCGATGAATTGCTTTTGACGCTCCCGGCGGCCGACTTCGACATCGTGGTGGGGAAGTATTTGGCGGCGGCGGCGATCTTCACCGCGTCCCTCCTGTTTTCCCAGATCTCCAACTGCATCGTTCTGCTTTCGCTGGCCATGGGCGAGGTGGACCTGGGTTTGTTCCTCACGACCTATGCCGGCTATTGGGCCACGGGCCTGGCCATGATCTCAATCGGCATGGTGGCCTCTTTCCTGACCCAGAACCTGACGATTGGCTTCGTTCTGGGCGTGCTTTTCAACATGCCCTTGGTGTTCATGAAGATGGCCGACATGCTGCCCAGCAAGATCAATTTCCCGCTGCTCTCGAACATTGACATTTCGCAGCTCGTGTCGAACTGGAGTATTGCGGCGCAGTTCGAGCCGTTTGGGCGTGGCGTGATCAGTCTCTCATCCGTCATCTATTTCGTCACGATCATCGTGGTGGGGCTTTATTTGAGCATGGTTCTGATCAGTGCCCGCCATTGGTACGGGGGACAGAATGGTCATTCGCTGTTCGGGCATTATCTGGTGCGAGTATTGTCGCTGGTCATCATGGCGTTTGGTATCGTCGCGATTTTCTCCTGGCACGACCGTGTCCGCTTCGATTTGACCCATGGAAAGATCAGTTCATTGTCACCCGACACGAAACGCCTGCTGCAAGACCTCGATCCGAAGCATCCAGTGCGGGTGGACGCGTTCATTAGCAGCGATATTCCCGAACGGTACGTCAAGACCCGCATCAACCTGCTGTCGATGCTCAAGGAATTCGAGGCCATGGCGGGCGACGACATTCGGGTGAACATTCATGACAGCTTGGAGCCGTTCAGCGAGGAAGCCGCCCTGGCGGAAAAACAGTACGGGATTCGGCCGCGGACAATCAGCGTTCGCTCGCGGGGGGCGAGCACCGAAAAGAACGTCATCCTGGGCGCCGCGTTTCGGTGTGGTCTGCAGTCGCTCGTCGTCCCGTTCTTTGAATATGGAATCCCGGTCGAGTATGAATTGATCCGTTCGATTAACACGGTCGCGAAGCCCAAACGGAAGACCATTGGCATCGTGCGAACGGACGCAAGGCTGTTAGGTGGAATCGCATTGGCGCGCGGCCAGGCAGTATCTCTGCCGCGACAGGAAATCGTGGAGGAGCTTGAAAAGCAGTACAACGTTGAAGAGGTGGAATTGACGCAACCGGTCGACGTGGATCGCTACGATATGTTGTTGGCCGTGCAACCTTCCTCCCTGCCTCCGGAAGGCATGCAATACCTGATCAAGGCCCTGCAACAAGGCATGCCGGCCGCGATTTTCGAGGATCCCTTGCCAAGGGGCTTTGGCAGCATCGTGCCTGGCACCGGACAACCCAAATTGTCGCCGGGTGGCAACGGGGAAACGAGTAACCCTCAAATGATTCCCAAAGCGGACATCCGAGAATTGTGGGACGTGCTGGGCATTCAATCGCTGGGGAAAGCCGGGCCCGCTGGCTTGTTTCAACCCGACATCGTTTGGCAAAGATATAACCCCTACCCGAAACTGCAGCTGCAACAGGTTCCCAATGAAGTCGTTTTCGTTCGCCACGAACCAGGGGACGAATCCAAGCCTCTGCTTAATCCGGACAACATCATCACCTCCGGGCTCACCGAACTCCTCTTGCCGTTCCCTGGCGCCATTGAGCCGGCTCCGAATAGCGACTTGGAATTCACCAAGCTGCTGACGACCCGGGATCCAGCCGGGACCATCCATTTCGATCAACTGCTCCAGCATCAGAACAACCCCACCATGCTGACGGCGCTGCGACGGCGTCGCGAGTCGATGACGCTCGCCGCCCTGATTCAGCGCGAAGACAATGAAGGCCGCACGGATAAAAGCGAGGTCAAGCCGGGACAGGGAGAAGAGCCGGCGACAAGCGAGGGGGGGGCCGGTGACGATAATGGCCTCACGAACGTGTTTTACTGCGCCGATATCGACTTGATGATTCCCATGTTTCTGAGGCTTCGCGCCCGTCCCGATGAGGACGATATCAAATGGGAATTCGAAAACGTCACGTTCATGTTGAATGTTGTCGACGTCCTCGCGGAGGACCTGGACTATATCAATATTCGCAAGCGCAAACCATTGCATGCGACATTACAGGTGGTTGAATCACGCATTGAAGAAGCAAAACTGCGCGAATTCACTGAACGTAGAAAATATCAAGAAGAATACGACAAGGAATTGGAGGAAATCGAGGCGCAGAATGCGAATACGCTGGAAAAACACGAAGCCATGGTGAACGAGCTAATCGAAAAACAAGAGGAAGGGGAACAGGTCGACCAAGCCGAGCTGCGCGAGAAACAGCAGAGATTGAGCCTCAAACAGCAGGTTCTGAACCGTCGCTTCACCATAACCAAAAGACGTTTGCAGCGTGAACTGCAGCACGAAATCAACCGCATCCAGCGGGATGTTGATTTGGACATCCAACGCATTCAGTTCAGGTACAAGTTCCTGGCCGTGGCCATTCCCTGGATTCCTCCTTTTCTAGTCGGCGTGGTCGTCTTCGTCCGCCGGCGTCTGCGAGAACGAGAAGGCATCGAAAAGTCCCGCTTGCGATAGTTACCGCTCCTGTTGCCCTCGCGAACGTTCACGGGAGCGCCATCCGCGTTTTTCCAATGGAAAACCATATTCTCGAGTTGGTCGAGGAGATTCGATATGAACGAGACGATCAAGACACTCATCTATGTCGCGGGGGCCGTTCTGGTGATCGTGGGGGCTATCGTGGCTTACCCCAAACAAGAAGAATTCAAGCCGCCCGATCTAGTCGGAAAGCCCTTGTTTCCGGATTTCACCGATCCGGATTCGGCCGCCGAACTGCATATCGTCCGCTTTCGAGAAGACATGGGAAGGATTTCCGAATTCGAAGTGACGCGGGACTTGGAAACGGGACTCTGGGTAATTCCCTCCAGCGGCAATTATCCCGCGGACGCCGAATCGCAAGTGCGCGACGCCGCCACCAGCCTCATCGATCTCGAAGTCCTCGGTGAAGTGTCCAAAACAGCAAGCGACCATGAAAGCTGGGGCGTGGTCGAACCGACCCAACAAATGGACGCGGCCCAGTCCGGCGTGGGGCTCCTCGTCCGCGTCAAGGATGCCAAAGGCGACGATCTGGCCAAGATTATTATCGGGAAACGCCGAAAAGGCGCCGCCAATCAGCGGTTTGTCCGCAAGCCGGGTATCGACACCACCTATGTGGTCACGATTGATCCAAACAAGTTTCCGACCGACTTCCAAGAATGGATCGAACGCGATCTGCTGAAGATAAACCCATTTGATATCAAGGACATTACTTTCAAGGATTATTCGACCATCAAGGAACAAACGTCAAACGGGCCGCCTGACACCATCACGCGGCGGTTCAAAGCCGGCATCACGAGAGACCTGGACCAAGACAAATGGATCCTCAATGAACTGGTTCAGTACCAAAACAATGAACCGCGTCCAACCGAATTGCTCGCTTCCGAAGAACTGAATGCGCCCAAGCTCGATGATCTCGTGTCCGCCCTGGACGCATTGAAGATCGTTGGCGTCATGCGAAAACCCGCCGGCTTGGGCGCGGATCTAAAGGCAGGCACCGAATTCACGAACAGCCAGGAGAATCTCCTCTCATTGAACAGTCGCGGCTTCCATCTCATCCGCTTTGAAGAAGATCAGACCGAACTTCACGCCGCCAACGGAGAATTGCTGGTCAGCCTCGCCAACGGCGTGCAGTACGTGTTGCGATTCGGTAAGATCGCCGACGTGGCCGAGGAATCGGCGGAAGGCAGAATTAGCCGGTACCTGCTTGTCACCGCCCGGATCGACGAATCGCGGTTCCCCCCCTTGGATCTCAAGCCGTTGCCCGGTGGAGAAGAGAGTAATGACTCGGCCGCCGAAAAGGCCGATCTGGAATTGGAGCGGGAACGCGTGCGCAAGGAAAATCAACGAATGAAGGATGAACGCCAAGAACGACTCAACGAAGCACGCCGAATCGTCTCGCAACTCAATGCCCGGTTCGCCGACTGGTACTATATTATCGCCGAAGAGCAATACAAAAGAATTCATCTCCGCCGGAATGAACTGATTCGAGAATCGGAAACGGCCAAGGAAGAAGGGTTCGGCATCGATGCATTCCGCCGACTTCAGAAGCAAGGACTGCAAGAGCCCCAGGCGGAAACGCCACCGAAAAAAGAGCCCAAGAGCTTGTTGGATCCCCCTAACCCGCTAATCACTCCGCCCGGAACGGACCGGTAAGTCACCCCCAAACAATCATGTCATACCGGTTTAGCCGGCGGGCGCGCGTCGGGCTCTCTGGCCCGACAGCCGTGGATCGAACCTGACCGGTGACGATTTATTGTCACTCGGCGCCAGCCTGGAAAGGCCGATCCACTCCAGGCAATCGGACACGGATGGTTCGACGGATGCCAAGTGTTCCAAACGTTGCCCCGGCGCCCCGGGTCCCGTACGGACGCAATGTGAATCGCGCCAACGATTCTTGTCAAGCCCCCGTTTGGCAAAATGTTTTTCCGTTCGAAAACTGCCTTTGTTGCATCCAGGGCATCCGTCTATAATGGAGCCATGTGTACTTCAGGCGGTCGAATTCGTCCGGGTGGAAAGCTGCCCGACGCAAGCCGTCCTCCCGTTGGTCGAACTCGCGGCGGCCAAAATCATCCGCGACTCGTGTATTATGTCATCCAAGTTATTCATCACAACACGTTCGGGGATTCATCACCGTGTTGTCCGTTAGACCAAAAGTTGCCGAATTGACATTCAAGCTTTACGGGCGTTCTTTACACCCGGAGCTTTTTCGCGTTTACAAATCAGAGTCAATCAGCCGCGGTGGGTATTCAGCCAAAATCGATATCACCTCCGCGGGACATGTCGTCATGTGGCGTTACGGTGGACTAACACTCACCGAAGTCGCGGTGTCCGCCCAGAATCCATTGCCCCAAAAGCGACGCTTGCTGTCATATCGTCTGCGCGGCGAACGGCACGATGAAGTGGCGTGTCGGGGTGGAGTTACCTATCAAACCAGCTTTCAACTCGAGCTGGCCACGCCGGAGATCTTTTGGACATTTCAGCGCGAACTAGCCGATGACGGTCAACAGCGCGGGTTGCTGCATACCTTCAACGCGAGTGGCCGCATGACCATGGGGGCGCTCAGCTACATTAACGTCGAAACGCGGGCTCGTTGCATGCTGGTACAAGCGTTTCACACGTTCCCGGATGATTACGCGATCGTAAAAAGCCAGTCTTTGTTTGAGCTGCCGTAGGCTGTTCCCTACCGGGGGGTTCCAAGAAACGTCCGCACAACGTCGCTCACTCGCCGAGGCGCTTCCGCGGGGGCCATGTGGCCGCAGTCTGGAACGACCGCGTACTCGGCATCCGGTATCGCGTCGGCGATCCCCCGCATCTCGGCGACGCTGGAAACGGCGTCCTCCTGGCCACATAAAACAAGCGTCGGCAATTCAATTTCACTCAGCCAAGGCGTTGCGTCCTCGCGCCGAGCCAGGCCGCGCAAGGCGGCGGCAACCCCTTCAGGTCGCGACGACTTGATCACATCCGCCGTGGCCTCGATCAGGGCGTGATTGTGCCGCTGCGTCTCCCGCGAAAACAACTTGGGCACCATGCCCTCGACCAGGAACTCCGGCCCCTCCCGCAGGACCCGTTCGGCTGTTTCCAGCCGTCCGGCGGCCACCTCGGGTGTGTCGGGAACCGCCCGGGTATCGCACAGAATCAAATGTGAAAGCCGCGACCGATGCCGTCTCCAGAACTCAAAAGCGATATAGCCCCCCATCGACAAGCCGCACAAAATCACCGGTTCGTCGATGGCGAGTTTCTCGAGCAAGCACGCCAAATCATCGGCGTACCGCGCCATTTCGACCTCCGTGGAACGACCACATTCACTTTGGCCGAACCCGCGCAAATCAGGCGCGATCACCTGAAACTCCTGGCACAGTTCGTTGATTTGACCATCCCACATTTGATGATCAAGGGGAAACCCATGGACCAACAGCAGCGGCCGGCCGCTTCCTTGTTGGGCAACACTCAATTCGACCTCGCCGATCGATACGTTCTTCATCATCCCCTCCGGGAAAGGCAATATTCTCCACGAAACGCCATCCGCCCCAACAGCAAGACCAACGCTCGCCGTTCAATTACCGAGATTCGGGACGCAAGGCGCCCCTAATTGCACAGCGCCACGTCCCCGCCGGCCCCGTGCCGGTGGGGCTAAAGCTTTCCATCGTAACGCTTGGCGTTCACTGGTCGAACCAAAGTGGCGCTGTCGAACTAAACCGCGCCGGCGACCAACTTCCCGATCCATTGAACAACCAGCACGATGACCAGCAGGACCAAGACCCACGTGTCGATGCGGGTAAAGCGGTGTGCGCCGAGACCGCGACCGATCCTGGCAATCTGGTACAGGCGATAGGGAACTTGGAAGACCACGACCACCAAGAAGAAAAAGCCCGCCGGATTGTAATGCCAAGCGTCGCGAATCCGACCATGGGCCGCGCTAATGAAAGACCGGGTCAGGCCACAACCAGGACAAGGCCGCCCCGTGGCCTTTCGAAACACGCACGTACCAGGAAGCACGGCATCGATCCCGGAAACGCCCACCTTCTCGCCGTCGCGAACCTCCAATGAACACGCAGCCAGCAGAACCGCCACCGCCAGCGCCAGAAAGGCCCAGTGCGCCCGGGTGGCACCGCCCCCCGAAGCCGGCCAGGGTGACGCGTCCCCGTCATCGTGCTCGACATCGCGCTGAAGCTCCGCGGCGATCGGTGGCCGATCGCTCCCGAAAGCCGGCAAACAAATTGGAGGCTTGTCGGTATCCGATGTCGACATAACCGCTCCACGGCGACTCGCGCTCACTTTGAACTTTCTTTTTCCTCACTACTCGCGTCCTCGGTGGCCTCGTTCTGCTGCCGAAGCGTTTTCTTGAATAAATCGAGTTGCCCAACGATCGACGGGGAATGAGGTTCCAAAGCCACCGCCCGCGATTGGTATTCAACCGCCTTCTCGTACTCTCCTCTAGCGTAATAACAGCGTCCGAGCGTATCAAGAAAACCTGCTGACTGGCCGGGCCGCAGCTCCAAGGACATCTTGCTGCAACGCAATGCTTCATCCAAATCCCCTTCGGTATTCGCGATGAGCCAGGCCAATTGATTGTTTATTGTCGCCAGCTCCAACTGCGTCAGTGCTTTTTCTCTCCCCTGCAGCTCCCCCCAGCGTCCTTCCAGCTCTTTTAATCGTCCCCGGAAAAACTCCACCGCCTCTCGGATGCGCTTTCGGGTTTTTTCTTGCCAGGCAGGCTCCGCCCCGGGCAGCCGGTACATCGCGATCAACACGTCCGCGTCATGCGGATTATGCTTGTATCCTTCCAACAGCAATTCTCGCTGCCGCGCATGGTCTTCCCGCTTGGCGTGATGCTGGGCAAAAAAGTAATGCATGCGAGACCGAATGGCCGAGACGTCGCGCCCCGTTTCCTGCTCGATGAGCTCTCGCACTTCTTCTTCCGTTTCGATGTGTTTGACCAAGCCGCGCAAGACCTCTCCCGCCGCCTGGTCCTTCCCTACATCATGCAACATTTCAGAGAGGGACAATCGGACTTGGATAGCCACCATCGGTTGATCCTCGAATTGCCGGATCAGGTAGCGATACTCGGATTCCGCCCACTCAAACAGCCCATCGTGTTGCAGATCGGACGCGATCTTCAAATGTGATTTC
>JBNJEM010000123.1:0-14639 GCA_051745935.1 Planctomycetota bacterium | reverse complement strand
ACCAGCGGCACAACTGATCAGGCTGCTATTCGCGGCGGAGCCCCTCGATCCGTGCCGCTTCCCTCGAAATTCGTCAGCTCGCGGATCGAATACTGCTGTTTGTTCTGACTGCCGTAGTAAATCCGCGCGCTGACTTCACCCAACAGCCCCAAACCAAAGAATTGAATGGCAGCCATCATACAGAAAACCGTAAGCAACAGAAGCGGATTTCCCGTCATATCCACATGTCCCCATATCTTCATTCCAACCGTGCCGCCAAACGCCAGTGTGGTCAAGCAAGAAAAGCCCATGCCGATATGGCCGAACAATTTCATGGGGCTGGCGAAATAGGACAAGATGTACTTGACCGTGATTAAATCCAGGATCACCCGACCGGTCCGCGAAATACCGTATTTGCTCACGCCATGCTCGCGAGCCCGGTGATGCGTCTCCACCTCCACGCAACGGGCGCCCCGAGCGTGAGCCAGCATGGGAATGAATCGGTGCATCTCCCCGTACAGGTCCAAATCACGGGCCACCTCTCGCCGGATCGCTTTCAGCGTACAACCGAGATCGTGAACCGGATAGCCTGTTATCCGGGAAATCAGTGAGTTGGCAATTCGCGAGGGCAAGCGACGGCTGAACCATTTGTCTTGACGGTTCCTGCGCCACCCCTGCACGAGGTCGTATCCTTCATCCATTCGATCCAACATCATCGGGATGTCGTCCGGATCGTTCTGCAGGTCGCCGTCCATGGTGACGATGATTTCACCACTAGCCCACTGAATACCCGCCTGCATGGCCGCCGTCTGCCCGTAATTGCGCCGAAACTGAATCAGTTTCACGCGGTTATCACGGGCCGCTAATTGGACGAGTCCCTCGTAACTGCCATCCGTTGAACCGTCGTCAACCAGCAGCATTTCATACGGGCGCCCCAGAGGTGTCAGTGCCTGTTTAAGCTGCTCGTACAAAACGGGAATGTTCTCCCGCTCGTTGTGGATCGGAACAATCACGGAAATATCCATGGGCGACACTCGGTTGTAGCGGTAAATGTAGCGATCCCGGCGGCATTTCCCGACTTTTTCACAAACATCCAAGGGGCCTCGCGATGATCGCCTGAATCCCACGGCGAGCGGACCAAGCACGAGGTGCGTGTCTCGCGAATACCGGGAAAGTGTAGGCGAAGTCCACGGGATCAGCAACGTCGTTTTTCGCCAAAGCTCCGTCTGGCCCCTGCTTGCTCTTGGTGCGAATGCCGCAATCCTTTACAATCGCTCAACTTTTGTCCTGCCAACAGCTCCTAGGCCGTTGCGCAACCATGGAGGGTTTCGCACGAGTCGGGAGTACGCCAAGCGAGTTCCAGTGGTGTTATACGTCAGGCGGCCGGATTGGGCCGGGTGGAAAGCTGCTCCACGCAAGGCGTCCTCCCGTTGGTCGGACTCGCGGCGGACAAAGTCATTCGCGACCGGTATACCGGCTGTAAATCTTCTGGAGGCCGAGCTAATGCGTGTCAACCCGCCGTCGGTTGGAACCTTCCGGTGGAAACGGCGCTTCGCGCCGTCCGTCCTCCCCCCGATCGGACTCGCCCCGGAACGTACCCGTACCGATGGGTATGGGGGCCAATCCCTTCGGTTGCTCGGCTGTCAACTGCTAGCACTTATCGCTCTGTTTTGCAGCTTGTTGGCCGCGCGGCCGACGTGGTCCCAAATACCGACGAAGAAACCGTCGCACGTGGCGCCGGAGCTGCTCGATGACGCCAGGATCAACGACCTATTCTTCCTGGACTCTGATCTCGGTTGGGCGGTGGGAGATCGCGGAGTGATCTTGCACACGGAGGATGGAGGGCGGCATTGGCGGGTCCAACGAGTGTCGACGGGTGCTCGGCTGGAATCGGTTCACTTCATCGATGGCCAGCGAGGCTGGGTTGTCGGGGGGCGGATTCATTCGTACACTCGCCGCACGAGCTGCGTCATCGCGCGCACGCAAGACGGCGGGGATACCTGGGAAATCATGTCGGAAATGACACTTCCCGGACTCGAACATGTTCAGTTTCACGACGCGCGACATGGATGGGCGGTTGGACAAAGTTCCGCGTTGTATCCGACGGGCGTGTTTCGGACAAGCGATGGGGGGCGCAGTTGGACCACGCTGCCGACCAACATCCTGGGAACATGGACAACCGGGCACTTTCATGATTCGAAACACGGTATCGTGGCCGGGCACGACGGCAAGCTTGCTGTGGTTAGGGGCTCGCGGATTTCGCCATCCCGAACTCCGGATCTGGGCCCTCGGCCTCTACGCGCGCTGCACATGCGGGACGAGCGGAATGGGTGGTTAGTGGGCGATGGCGGACTGGTCATGCAAACCGCCGACGCCGGGCTGACATGGCAAAACCCGGCGGGGGAACTACCAGCGGGCATGAAGGACCATTGTGATTTTCATGCCGTATCGGTGTTGGAAAACCACGTTTGGATCGCGGGTTCACCCGGGACGGTGGTTTTGCACTCCGCGGATGCGGGGCGGACGTGGGAGGCATACCGCACGGATCAGCACGTGCCGCTGCATGCCATTTCCTTTGTAGATCCTAATCGGGGGTGGGCGGCTGGGGCTTTGGGCACCATTCTAGCGACGCGGGACGGTGGCCAAACGTGGCGTCGGCAGCGCCGCGGCGGCACGCGTGTCGCGCTGTTGGGCGTGTTTGGCGAGGCAGACCGGATGCCATTGGAACTGTTCGCTCGGCAGTCCGGTGACCAAGGCTACTTGGCCCATGCCGAAATTCTCGCTCGCCGCGACGTCGAGGTCCCCTCACCGGACCAGGCCCCGCTGGAGACCCAAGCGCACGCCGCGCTCACGGCCGTGGGTGGCTGCGGTGCCCGTCAGGCCTGGCATTTTCCTTTGCGTCAAAAGGGGCTGCGGCTCGGCCCCAATAAGCTCATCGAGACTTGGAATCGGGCTCACGACGGCCACGGGACGGAAGCGATGGAGGAACTGATGGTCCGCAGGATTCGGCAATGGCAGCCCGAGGTCGTCATTACCGAAGCGGCTAGCCCGCGGGGCGATCAACCGCTCTCGCAGCTCATCAATCAACTGGTCCTTTCGGCGGTTACCAGCGCCGCGGATCCGACATCGTTCCCCGATCACGCCGCCCTGTTGGACTTGGCCCCCTGGACCGTGAAGAAAGTGTTCTGCGTCTCCAACAACCAAGATCAAGCCGATGTCCGCCTCACGACGACTCAATTGTCCGCCCGGCTGGGACGCTCGGTGGCCGAACACGCGGCGACCGGTTACGCCATGCTCCGTTCCCAGTACCAACCCAGTCCAGTCACGATCGGATTCCAACTTCTGCATGATCGTTTACCACAATCCGCGGGACGAACCGATATCTTCAGCGGAATTCATTTGCAGCCTGGAGGAGAAGCGCGGCGGCGCGCCAGCCAACCCGCAACCGCCGATTTGGAATCATTGACGCGCGCGGCGCGGAAAAGGCGAAACATGGAACGCGTCTTTGAAATGACCTCTGGAGCGTCTTCGCAAGCCGCCGCCTGGCTGGGGCAAGTCGAAGACTTGACCGAACAACTCTCTCCGTTGAGCGCCGGACAAATACTCTTTCAGCTGGGGCAGCGTTATCGAAAAGCTGGACGCCTGGAGCTCGCGGCACAAACCCTGGAACAACTCGTCGAACAGCACCGGCAACATCCCCTCTCGGAAAAGGCCTTGGTGTGGCTCGTCCAATACTACGCCAGTGGCGAGATGGCTTGGCAATTACAATCTGGAACGCGATTCAACGCCCAGATAGCCAAAACGTCCGTGGTCGAGGCAAACGACGCACCGAGTGTTTCACGCGCGGACCATCATCAACGGCGGACGAAGCCGAAGTCGGACCCTTCCGCTCGTCCCGCCTCCCTGCCAGCCCCAGGGCGAAAGGCCGCCCCTACCCAAGAACCCTCGACGTCGGCCGGCGCGATGCAAACAGAGCTTGAGGCGGATCGCCGCGAGACCACGGCCGGGTCCCAATTCGACCTGACGGAACGGACTAAACTGGCACTGAAATATGCCAAAATGATCCAGCGGCAACAGCCCGCCTTGTTCGCGGAACCTCCCGTGCAGTTTCCCATGACCGTGGCCTATCGGACCCAGGGATTGTCCGGCGACGCGGAACGGTTCCATCATCGACTTGGCGCTTTGCCTGTCCATTCACATTGGAAACGTTGCGCACAAGCTGAACTCTGGCTATCGCACGGACGCGGCGTGGCCCCTAAACCCACTTACATCTGCCGAAAAGCGACCCCTCGGCCCCGCTTGGACGGCGAACTGGAGGACGCAATCTGGCAGCGGGCCGAACCGCTGGAATTGACCAGCGCCCACCACGACGATGGCCAGTGGCCCGCTACCGCCATGTTGGCCCGGGACGACCAATTCCTGTTTCTAGCCGCCACCTGCCGGAAAACAGACGAATGCAATTACCCCTCAAGCTCGGGACCACGCCCCAGAGATCCCGATCTGTCCGATCATGATCGCGTCGAGTTGTTTATCGACGTGGATCGAGACTACACCTCGTTTTACCGGCTGACGGTGGACCACCGGGGCTGGACGGGCGAGGCCTGCATGGGAAATCAAGATTGGAATCCGACCTGGTATGTCGCGTGCGAGACGACCCGGCGGGACTGGACCATCGAAGCGGCCATCCCCTGGCGGCAATTGGTCCCCCAGGCGCCTCGCGAAAACGACACGTGGGCCATCGGCTTTCACCGGATCGCTCCCGGCACTGGCATCCAGTCTTTCACCAAGCCAGCCGCCGTGAGCCCTCGGGGCGAAGGATTCGCCCTCCTGATGTTTCAATAATCACGCTGATTCAACCGCTTTGGGACAGCCGTGCCACACATGGCGCGCGCCGACATGTCCCATCGCCGACCCACGAAAACCGCTAAGCCCGCGCAAACCCGCTTGCCACGCCTTGCCTCCCTGCCCAGATTGAACCCAGGCGCCAAAGGACCGAAAGGACCAACGGCGCGCCGTCCGGTACGGCCCAATTGCTTTCGTCCACTCCATTAGCCTTCGGGAACATCAATGCCGTCGCCGCCGTGCTTCTTCCAGAACTCCAGGACCACGGGCCGCCGTGACAGCCGCGGATTGGCGTGAGGACGACGATGAAGGATCCGTTGCTGCGCTTGCTCCGGCGTCATCCCCTTGGCCGAGATCAAATAGCACAACACCACCGTGCCACTTCGGGCCCGCCCGGCCTTGCAGTGCACGTAGACCCCACGCCCTTGGGCAATCTGCCGTTGCATGAACGCGACGCCGCGTTCCACGTCCTCGAGCGTCGGGGAAGTAAAATCGACCGTCGGAATCCGCAATTGCTCGATACCGGCTTGACGATATGCCGAGACGGGGCCCGCATACTCTTCACACGTGTTCACGACCCCCCCAATCCCCGCCCGGGCCATGTGGGGCACGTCGAACCAGAACGGAAACGCCCCCATGGTTACCCGCGGGTCGATTTCGTCCCACCATCGCCGCAACCGTAGAACACGAGCCAGAAAGAAATTCCACGCCAAAGTGGGGACAAAGGTCAAGCGCGCGATCATGACGCGGCAAAAGACGCCTACCCGTTTCATGGCATCGGACATGGGTACCCCACGCCTCGCGCGGACCAAGTTATATTTCAGGCGGTTGGATTTTTCCGGGTGCAAAGCGGCCCGACGCAAGCCGTCCTCCCGTTGGTCGGACTCGCAGCGGAGAAAGTCATCCGCGACCGGTATATGACCAAGGCCAGTCTTGGCCGACTCAGCGTTCCCCCGGTGCTTTCTTAGCTCCGGGTGTGTTGGCTCCGGGTGTGTTGGCTCCGGGTCTGTTGGCTCCGGGTGTGTTGGTCTTGGCTCCAGGTTTCTTGGCGGGGATCGCTCCCGGCTTGCTCCCTGGCCCCGGTGGGCCTTTTGGGCTCGGTTTCGTGGCGGGCTCATCCCCATCCGGTGCTTCTTCCCCGGGCAAGGCGCTCTCCAGCCCATCCTCCTCCCCCTCTTCGGCGGTTGGCTCCACGAGGACGGAGCCTGGCAATCGCTGCGTCAGCTTATCGATGCTCTCGCGGACTGCCACCATCATGGTTTCCAGCCGGTCTTGATAAACGTCCTCGGGGGGATCCGTAGCGGCGATCATTTCATCGAGCGCTTCTAGAATCTCTTGAATCTTCGCCTCCTGCGTCTCCTCCGTGGCCAGCTGGGCAATTGATCCGAGTTCGTCGTCCGAGTCGCTACCAAACGATTGCTTCTCCTCGCCCCGAATCCCAATCTGCACGCAATAGATGGGCAGCTTCAGACGGCGACGCGCGTTCTCCATCAGTTCCTGCACCTCTTCACTTTCACGCGGACCGCGCGCGCCGCGCCCGCCGGGATACTCGCTCCCTCTGCCGTAGCCAGGTTCCATGTCATATCCACCGCCTTCCGTGCCATAGCCACCGCCTTCCGTGCCATAGCCACCGCCTTCCGTGCCGTAGCCGCTCTCCATCTCATAGCCGCCTCCCATGCCGGGATACCCTCCTCGGGCGCCGGAACGGGCGTCCGTTGCCTTTTCCAGCTCGTCTTGCTGTTCTTCCACCCATGCCTCTTCGTCCAGGCAAGCCTGCACCGCCAGTGCACCGAGCTTTTCAGCGGTTTCCACGGGCTCAATGCCTGATACATCCGTATAGTCGAGGTCCGCGATGACGCGAGCAGCCGTGCACCGCAGTGCCATCGATTCGTCGGGATCGCTTACGATATCCACGAGAAGATTGAATATTTCCCGATTGTCGCCAACGCGACCGACCGCCCCCAGCACGTCCAGCGCGCGCCGTCGCATCCATGTGTGCACCTCTTGCGGACGCTCATCAGGAGCGCTTGTTTCGCTGGCCATGGTTTCCATCAAGCCAACGATTTCGGCCTTTTTGGCATCTGGAATCGGTTGATCCTGGGGACGCTCCCGGACAAGTAACAGGTGCCTCTTGATTCCCACCATCGCCCCTAAGCGAAGGACATCCAGTTGATCCGGCTTCTCCAACTCGCTTAGCAGGAAATCAAATGCCTTGGGCAGGCGGACGGGCGGCAGACGCTCGGCACGCTTCAGTTCGACCTGATTCAAATTGCCAATAATCAACATCGCGTTGAATCGCACGGCCGGATGGTAATTGCCGGTGACTCGCTTTGACGCTTCCTCATAGGCGAGCTCGCGCAAAAACTGATGCGTTTCCGGGTCCGCGGCGCGCTGGAGATCCTTGGCCAACTCGTTCCGGTTCTTGTAAAGTTCCCCCAAGTGCTTACGCGACGCCATCGCGGGGAACAAGTAGTCCCGATACCAGCCTTCGAATGCCGCTTGATTGTTCGATAAGCCAAGCCGCCCCATCACAATCTGGGTTTTGGCCGTCTTCTTTTTCGACCGGCTCATCTGTTCCTGGTAATCGGAGCCAATCTCGTCATCATCCCATTCAAAGGACTGCGCGAGCGCGACTTGGCCGGTTATCACCAACAAAAGTGACCAAACAAGCCCCACACCGCAAGCACTTGGTAGGCAGCGGAAGAAACTTCGATCCTCGAACGTCATAGTACGCCTCCCCCTCACCGCTCGAATGCACCCGGCCCACCTACCGTGGGCGAGCCCCGCACGGAGCGAATGGAGCTGACATGAAAACACGCAATAGCAAACCCCGCCCCACGATTACACGTGATGGTTGGGAAGGACGATTCACATCCTTGGGAAAACGATCCCATAAGACCGCTGCTGGCCACCCCACCAACGCCGAGGCGCCTCGCTCGTCACGGCGCCCATGGCACCAGCCTCGCGCTGCGAGCATCGTCGCGGGAAACCGCCAAAGCCCGCTTGCCCAATCTCGCCTCTATTCAACGACTTAGAGCTCGCTCAAGAATAACCTCGCCATTCAACGTGTCTCCGAATCGTCCGGCACACTGGCTTCGCTCGCGATCCCCGTTTTTTGGAGAGGGAAGGCGTCTTGCCGCTCGGTCAGGAAAGTGCCACCCTCCGAAAAACGCCGCGGTTATTCCTGAGCCGTTCCTTAGTCCAACAATTTGAATGCTCGTCCCTACCATCTACATTACTCATCAGGCCCCAGGATTGTCAACTTACCCGCTTCCGATCCGAAACACGCCACGATAAAAACGGGCCGAACACCGCTGCCGCCGCTTCTCCGTAACACGGGTGCCGCTGGTGAGGAGAGGGAATCACGCCACTGCGGGGGCGGTGCAACCGTTGAGTCTTCGGGCCCATTCGCGTTCCCACCCGCGATCAGCTACAATCACGGGTATGCAGCCGGCGGAGCACGGATTGCCCAACTCCACCAGCAACCCGGCCGCTCGGTCGCTTAGTCGGACGGTATACTTCAGGCGGTCGGATTTGTCCGGGTGGAAAGCTGCTCGACGCAAGCCGTCCTCCCGTTGGTCGGACTCGCGGCGGACAAAGGCATCCACAACCGGTTTATTCCGCCCCACGAACCGGTCTTTTCCGGGGGGGAACGAACCGGTCTTTGAACCCCGGGCCCGAAAGGGGCCAACTCGGGGGGCGGGCTGCCCTCGACATAGGTAGGCGCACGGGATCCCAATCGAGCTGATGCGATGGCGTTATTGTACGACAACCCGATTTTTCTGAAACATGAGACGGGCCTCCACCCCGAGTGCCCCGCGCGGCTGAATGCGATTTCCGCGAAGTTGACCAAGGAGGGGCTCACCGAGCGGTGCGATCGCCCGCGTTGGGAACTGGCTAATCGGGAGACGCTGGGACGAATCCACAATTTGGCCTATGTGGACAGTATCAGCCGATTCGCTGCTCACGGTGGCGGACACGTGGGAGCGGACACGGTCATGAGCTCCGAGTCGTATCACGTGGCTTGTTCCGCGGCGGGCGCCGTGGTCGATGCGACCCGGCGCGTGGTCACGGGCCCGGACCCCCGTTCGCTCTGCCTGGTTCGGCCCCCCGGGCACCATGCGATCGAGGCTTCGGCGATGGGGTTTTGCTTGTTTAACAACGTGGCCATCGCGGCTCGCACGGCCACCCGTGAGTTAGGAATCGATCGCGTCCTCATCGTGGACTGGGACGTGCATCATGGAAATGGCACGCAAGCCGCTTTTTGGGAGGACGAACAAGTTGGCTTTTTGTCGATCCATCGTAGTCCGTTCTATCCTGGGACCGGAGGCGCGGACGAAACGGGAGCGGGCAAAGGGCTAGGCACCATCCGCAATCTGCCTACCACCTTCGGCACGCCACGCAAGGTTTATTTGGACCAGTTCACCCAGGCGTTGGAAAAGCTGGCCCGAAAAATGCGCCCCCAATTGGTGATGATCAGCGCCGGCTTCGACGCCCACGCCCGTGATCCCGTCGGATCGCTCGGCCTGGAAGACGAAGATTTCGTGACCCTGACCGAACGGGTACTCGACGTGGCCGATCAGGAGGCCGATGGACGGATGGTCAGCGTGCTCGAGGGCGGGTACAACCTCCGAATCCTTCCGGACTCGGTTGCGGGACATTTGGTCACCCTGTTGAACCGTGAATCGAACGCGTGACGGTGCTCGTCAAAGCGTCCAAACAACGACTTCCCGGAGGGTTCCCGGCCACCAGCCCATTTCGGCGGGCACCAGCCTTTGCCACGGGCTGTAAAATGTCGCGACAAAACCAATACGGCTTGGGTCATTTCACGTCGATTGGGATTACACCGTCCCAATCGGCCGGGGGTACGCGATCATGTTGGGCGATGAAAACCGTCAAATAGTCCTTGACGCGATCCTCGGCCGGCACTTCGTGCAACCATTGAAAGGCTTTCTCCCATTGCCGGGCCAACAAAGCATCCAGCGCTGATTCATACGCCTTGAGATGTTCGGTGGACAACTGAGGGAACTGGGATTCGGGAGGCAGCAGCTCGCTGACTTCCACGGCGGTGTCCATGCCGCTGGGCCGTACTTTCGCGACCCGTCGCACGCGGGCTACCGTGGAGGGCACGCGATCTCGCACGCGGCGGGCCGTTTCCTCATCGATCAGCACCGGTGCTCGGAGCACTTTGGTCATGGTTTCCAGCCGCGAGGCAAGGTTCACGACGGGGCCGAACACGGTCACTTTCACTTGATCCACCGTCCCAATTTTTCCGGCGACAGCGGTACCGCTGGCCAATCCAATTCCAACCCGGAAGTCGGCTAGGGGATTGTCATCCTGTCGTGCCGCGGCCGCGAACTCGGCCCGGATCGACAAGGCGGCTCGACACACCTGCTCAATGGCATTCGAATCCGCGATTGGCCAGCCCCAGAATCCCATGGCCGAATCCCCGTGAAAGTCGCCCACCACCCCTCCGTACTCCAGGATATAGCGGGTCATGACCCCCAATGCGCGGCTCACCCGGGTCAACAACCCCAACAGGTTCTCGGCGTCTTGTTCCGCCCGCCGTGAAAATCCCCGCAGATCACAGAATAGGACCGTCACATCCGCCTGACGCGGCACCAACACCTCCTCAGGATCCTGTCCCGCCAAGGCATCCAGAACGACCGGCGAGAAGAACGGGCGGAGGGAAGATTGCTGTTGTTCGAGCAGTCGCAGGTCGCGGAGATTGTGCAGTACGGTAGCTGCCAGTTCCGCGAACTTCAATTCCTCTTCCAATTCGGCCGGGGTGGGCGAAAGGGGGCGGGGCCGGATCGCGGAGTCGAATCGTCCGGTGACGTAAATCGCCCAACCAGGACACGCCTGGCCCAGAACCGGCGTGCAAAAAGCCCAGTCCACGTCATCTCGGACACCAAACGTGGCGGAAATCTCACGCTGCTGCCGGTCCCAGATACTCACGACGCTTTGGCCACTGGAAACGGCGTTGCGAATGAGCCGAGCACTCGGCGTGAACTCACTCTCACCCTCGCCACGACGGTCCCAATGCAGCACCTTGACCTGTCCGGAAACCTGCTGATCAACGGCAACGATCGCGGCAGCCGTGGCAGCGGGGATTCCCGTCAAAATCACGCTGATCAGCCGCACCGACAACTCGGTATCCGTCGCCGCGCCTGAAATGACCTCGGGCAGCCGACTCAACACATCAATCCGCTGATCCGCGTTCCGATACCGTACACTTTGCAGATAGGCGGTACTGTACGACTGCTCGTTGGCCCCGGCTGGCGAGTCAACGGTCAAATTCACGCGTTCATCCGACAAGGCGAAGCAGGTGCCACCAATCACGAAATGCTCACCCGCTCGAACCGAAAACGCGTCCTTTTCCTCGCCGCGAAAGTAAATTGGATTCTGGGCTCCCTCCAACTTGGTAACCAGGAGTGCTTCACAATTCCAAACAAGACGCGCGTGCCGCCGGGAAACCTGAGGGTCCCACGGCACATCCCAGCCTCCCCCAGCACGCCCCAACACAATGGGAATGTGGGCAATTAGAATCCGTCTCCAACGATGACGGGGATCGGCCCCCTGTGCAATCAAATCGGGCATGTACCGTGACACTCTCCCCACACCACGTTAAACTCTAAGGCCTGGAGCGGCTGCGATATCGAGCACTAGCCCGTTGCAGCACTTCACGCTCCTCCCCCGTCAGACACTCCAAGCCCCCCACGTGCAACCGCGAGAGAATGGCATCCACGCGGCGTTCCTCCTCGGCCTCCAGCTCCGCGTCAGTCCGAAGTTCCGCAACGTCCGGCGCTCGGTCCCATTCTTCCGCCGGCGTCTCACCGTCCACGGTTCCCTCGACAAAGCCCGGGACGTTCGATACATCCCGTCCACCGGTCCCTCCGTCGTGTTTGCTCGCGGTCGACGAAGCATTCGGCGGGGGGCCCCATCCCGGCTTCCGCCCGCCGCTATCCTCCCCCTCCATCGGCTCGCTGCCCTGGAGCATGCCAGCTTGGACCGCGCACTCTTCCACCTCTTGCCGGGCACCGAGAAACAGGACCACGGCCAACAGTAACAAGGCATAGGAGGTCGGAAATATCGCATCGGCTTCATGCTTGAAAAGGATCAAAGCCAAAGCCATGAGAACCGTCGATAAACTCACAGCGCCCCAAAAAACAGTCTCGACAACCCGGTTCCGCGTCCAACCAGGCCGCAGAACACTCACGAGCCTCCGGAGAATCCCTCCACCGTCAAATGGAAATGCTGGCAATAAGTTTACCAAAAAAAGGAGCCAGTTGATCCAAATGGACAGCAATACCCCCCGCTGGACCGGCGAGCTAGATCGCCCCCCCCACACCGGCGACAACGGATTCAACAGCTCACCGAGTTCAATATCGGACCAGGTGAGACGCACAATCGCGAGGCCCACCAGGCAAATCAACAGGTTCGCCGCCGGACCAGCCAGCAGACTGGCGGTAACCCCTGGAGAATCCGCCGCCCGTCGCGGCCACCTGGAGACCCCCCCCAACGGAGCCACTACCAGTGTAAGGGGCGCGATCCCGTAGCGGTGAGCAACCACCCAATGCCCCCATTCATGCGCCAGCGCGCTGAGAAGCAAGACGACCATGGCCACCGTCGCTGTCGCGGCCAAATTACCAGCCGCGTCCCCGGAATCCTGCCAGGAAAGGAAATAGGTGGCTGCGGCAAAGGCCACAAAAAACACATGGAGTCGCACCCTTGGAATTCCCCAACAGCCTAAGTTGATACTCCACCGAAAGGGATCTCGCATCCGACTTTCCTTTCAGCCTCACAGTGGGGGGGGTGAAAAACTCTAAGAACGCATAACAAAACCGTTGCGAGTTCCTGCCATCCAAGGAACTCTGGAAGCGGAAGTCAGGTTTGGTTACGGGCTGTCAGTCATTGCAACCCATTTTGTTGCGCCTCGCATCCCGCCCGTGTTGCACGACAGACCAACGGGACCACGTGGGGCGCGGCCCAGCGGTGAACAGAGGGGCGCAAGACACATCAAAAAACCTCGTCGCTCCAGCTCCCTCGAATTCCCCGGGGGCTCAGCGGGCCAGCCTCGCAATGCCCCCAATTGCGTCTAGGTGGCCGGGCCCATTTCAGGCCGGCATGACAGGTTCATCTCCATGCAGTCAAACCTCCCTTCCAGTACGTTTATCGGGCAGGGCGGTTCAGTGGACGCGTTCCAGCGAAATCTCCAGCACGGTGGCCTTTCTTATTACTAGACGGTCCGATTGGTCCGGGTGGAAAGCCGCTCGACGCAAGCCGTCCTCCCGTGGGTCGGATTCGCGGCGGACAAAGTCATTCGCGACGGGGTCATTCGCGAGGGGGGCATTCGCGACGGGGTCATTCGCGACGGGTAAGAACCCGTTTCCGGAGCCACGCGAACCCCGTTGGACAAGCGTGACACAAGTCGCGGACGTCCGCAACCCGTCCCATTTCGGCTGTTTCGACCGGCAATACGAGCGATGTTCTGTTTGTCGCCGAGGGCGACAGCCGGTAGAATGCAACCACGTTAGGCGGGGTGTTCCCCCGTGACTCGAATGTCTTACTGTTCCGAAAGGAAGAATTGTGCGAATTTCACTCGTCCTTGTAACATTGCTCAGCCTCGTGCTGTTGTCGGGATGTGGCTCTGGTGAAAAGGAACCCGCCAACTCGCGGGAAAAAGATGTCGAGACCACGCCAGCGAAACCAATCTCCCCCCCGCCACCCGTTGACACCGCCCCCGAGAAGACGACGCCGGCTGATGCCACCTCGTCCAAAACACCGTCCGAACCGTCCGAAGACTCTGAAAGCGAGGAAGTTGGCAAAAAAGGAAAACAAGCTGCCCAGAAGGTCAATCAGTATCCGTACGAGACGCTGGTCGACGCAGCCGATGAGCCTCGCTTGACCCAAGAGTACCGCGTTTGTGAAGATGCGTTGCGGCAAAATCCCGAGGATTCCATGGAGCGATTGCACAAAGCGTACATCTTGTTCGCTGCCGGCGAACGCTTGAAGGAGCAGGAAGCGGATCAGCAAGCTTCTCGTGCTTTCCGGACCGCCTTTGAATTGGCCCAAAACCTGGTGGAAAACTCGCCCGAGCTTCCTTCTCGGTTTCATGAAATACTCGCCAACATCTATTATCACGGCGCTTGTGTCGCCGCCGCGGATGGTAACGTCGACTCAGCCAAGGCCGCCCTGCGCCAAGCAGTCATGTGGGGCTGGACGGATACCGAATCCCTTCGCGCGGATCCGGATCTGGCCAGTGTCCGCGAGCTGCCCGACTTTGACGCCGAATTGGAAAGCTGGCTGCAAGCCAGACAGCAGGCGCTCGTTGAGGAAGCCCAAGAGGACTTGGCCGACGGGCAAACGTTCCCGTTCGACTTTTCGGTGACCTCTATTTCGGACAAGCAACTCGAGTTGGCGGACCTCAAAGGCCAGGTCGTGATTGTGGATCTTTGGGGGACGTGGTGCCCGCCCTGCCTGGAAGAAGTTCCCTCGTTCATCAAGCTCCAAGAACAGTACGGGGAAGAAGGGCTGCAAATCATTGGGCTCAACTATGAACAGGGCTCGGACCCGGCAGCCAACACCGAAACCGTACGGGACTTCGTGGACGACCACGGCATCAACTACCCGTGCGCGCTGGGCACGGAGGAAATTAGAGCTCAAATCCCTCAGTTCAGAGGCTTCCCCACCACGCTGTTCTTGGACCGAACCGGAACCGTGCGTCTGAAACTCACGGGGCTCCACGAATTTGCATACCTCGAGGCTCTCGCGTTAGCGTTGCTCGAGGAAGAAGGCCCCTCGTCTTGAATCAACGC
>JBNJEM010000122.1:0-14690 GCA_051745935.1 Planctomycetota bacterium | reverse complement strand
GAAAAAACTCCCCCGTCGCTCCCCCTCAATCCCTCGCCCTCCTTCTCGACGAGTTTCTGGACTGGACCACCAAACACCGCGCCCCGCGTCCCGATCAGTGGTACCAGGAGCGACTCCAGTGGTTTTTCAGCACGGTTTCTCCCAGCTTGACCGTAAGCCAACTGAGGCCATATCACGTTCAGCGTTGGCTTGATTCACCCCCCACGTGGTCGGATGGCCACCGCCGCGGCTGTATTACCGCCGTTCAACGAGCTTTGCGTTGGGGGACCAAGATGGGCCATATCGATGAATCACCAATTGGACATATGGAAAAACCTCCCGCCGGGGCCCGAGATCTACTTGTTACCGTCGAGCGTTTCCAGGAAATCCTTGGTCATGTCCATGATCTGGAATTCGCCGATCTACTTTGGTCAGCGTGGGAGACCGGCGCTCGACCACAAGAACTTTTTCGTCTCGAAAGACGACATGTGGACCTACCTAATTAACGATGGGTCTTTCCGCTCCAGGAAGCCAAAGGAAAAAAACGTCCCCGCATCGTGTATCTCACCCAAAAGGGACTGGATATCACCAACCATCGTATACTCAGTTGTCCCGACGGGCCCATTTTTCGGAATACCCAAGGCAAGCCTTGGAACCGCCAGTCGGTTAGCTGCCGCTTCGAGCGGCTCAAGAAAAAGATCGGCACAAAGTATTGCCTTACACGTTCCGTCACAGTTTCGCGACGAGGATGCTCGAAAAGGGGCTCGACCCGCTGACCGTTGCGATCCTGTTTGGACATCAGAATCCGGCGATGCTCTCCGTTACCTGCCAGCATCTGGCCCACAACCCCAAATTCCTGCTCGAGCAAGTCAGACGCGCCTCTGCCTAACTGTTTCTGTGATCTCTGGCGGGACTATTAGTGAACCCAAAATCGATGGGCCTGTAAAGCATTTGTGTAGCGCGAAAATCAAGGAGGTAAACGAAGAAGGCCAATCTTTAGTCGGAGTTCTGAAGAAGGAATTTCTATTTCGAGGAACAGCCGCTGGAAAAGCGACCATTAAATTCGAAAAGACCTTGCCGACGCAGTCAGAGCCTGTCACGGAAGAATACACTGTGACTATCGAGTGATTTCGTATACTTAGAAGAAGGTGGTCGGCTATCTGGCCCGCTATGCCAAACGGGTCGTGATCGCCAACGATCGGCTCATCAAGATCGAGGATGGCGAGGTGTACTTCTCGTACAAGGACTACCGGGGTGACAATCGGTGGGAGACGTCGGGTGGCACTGGCTGAGTGAGCGATATATTCCTGACACGGAATGAAAGATTGAAAGGGTGTGCGACATCGGTCGCGTATCAACTGCCTTGAGACTGAGCGAACGGAGCCAGTGTGGGGTGAGGGCCTGTACACAGTGACCGAGTCATGGCAGCACGCGAGGGAAGTGGAAACCGTGCACTGGCTGCTCCGCTCGCGTTTAGCGTTGTCGGAAATGGAAGCCCGTCCCGCGCTCGCTCAGCAACAGGGTCGCTTCCCCACCTTTGCCGTTGTCGACGCTTTAACTTCTTTGTCGGCCGAACGGAAGTTTGCTGGTGAACGCTTGGAAGCCGATCAAAAAGCCGCCGCGTTAGCTGGAGCCCGAAAGGGGTCCAGCCAAGCGGCGGAACGGTTTCATGCTGACGGCTCATGAGCGATTTCAGCTACACGTTATCCTTTGAAGGACAAACAAACGGTTCGCGGTACTTGCGCGAGACCATTTCCGTGGCTTCAGCCGAATCGGGGAAGACTTCCCGCCGTGGGTCAAACGTCAGTTTCGGCCCCAGCGAAAGCGGATATTTCTTCAGATCGACGTCGTTGTCTCTCAAGTGTTGGATCGTGCGTTCCGCTGTCGCCACGTTGTTATCGAGCGACTTGACGCCGGAGACGGTCTGCTTCAACTCGTCGGGGGCAATGAAGTTCTTTTCGCCCAGATAATAGGAGATGTTCCCCAGGTGCGCCAGCGAGGCGGAAAGGTGGCCTTCCAGGGCATCGGAGTTGAGCGTCTCCGGGTCTCGGCTCACGCAGGCATCCAGGAAATTGCCATAGTGATTGCCGCCTCCCTTGAACTCCTTGATGACGTTCATGTCCTTGTCGTAGGCAATGCAGTGCGTGTAGGACCGCTGCACGAGATAGCCATCCGTACCGTAAAACACCACGCCGATCTTGTTGCCCTTGGTCGACTTGAACAGCTTGTTCAGTTCCTCGTCAGCCGAATCATTGACCGATAATCCACGGGTTTCAAAGACGATGCACTTATCCCCGTAATCGAAGATGGACACTTCCGTGTTGGGCGTGTCGCCAGCGTCGACATAGTCGGGATCGTTCCGCTCCGCCTTATAGCCGAGTCGTCCCCCGTAGGTGATGACGCTGACCGGGTGCGTCATCACGCCCAGCCCCCAGCGGGCGATATCGAATTGGTGAGGTCCCTGGTTGCCGGAATCGCCATTGCCGTACAGCCGTTGCCAGTGCCAATCGTAATGGAAACGAGATCGAGTCAGTTTCGGGTCCGTGTAAATGGCTGGACCGGACCAGAGGTTGAAATCGACTTCGGGAGGAATCGGATAATCCCCCAACGGGCCGATCGATTTCCGGCGTTTGTAACACAACCCCCGAGCGAAACGGACGCTCCCAATCCCTTGCTCTTCCTGCATGAACTTCACGGCATCCTGGATTGCCGGGTTCGATCGGCACTGGGTCCCCACCTGGCACACGCGATCGTACTTCTTGGCCGCCGCCACCAGCGCGCTGCCTTCGGCAACGTCGTGCGATATCGGCTTCTCGATGTAGACGTCTTTGCCCGCTTGCATGGCCCAGACACCGCAGAGCGCGTGCCAATGGTTCGGAGTCGCCGTGCTCACGATATCAACATTCGGATCATCGAACGCTTCTCGCATGTCGCGAACAAATCGTGGAGCGACGTCTTGTTTCTCCTGAATCTGTTTTGCCCGGCTCCGCCCCACCTTCTCGTCAATGTCGATGACGTACTTGATCTCGGTGCGGGAGTCGCCGAGATACGCGCCAATGTGGCTTCCACCCCGTCCCCGAACGCCGACCACGGCGACCCCCAGTTTGTCGTTCGCATTTCGAGCTTGAACAATATGGGGTACGGCGTAAAAGGCGGTCCCGGCGGCTAATGAGGTGCCGAGAAATCGTCGTCGTGAATAACGAGTCATCTGAGTTACTCCTTCGTGGTTATGGTCGACGATGGAAAAACAAACAAGGAAAGAGGAACCAAGACCCGGCGAATCATACCATCGTTGCAGAGGCGTGACACAGGTCGCCAGGATCATGTCCGCGTTGCCAAAGGAGATTCTACCCCGCGAGCCCGACCAATGCGAGGACCGGCTGCACTGGACCCCTTTCCACGTGGACGAATCCGATCGACGGCAGTATGCACTCCACGCGATCACACGTGTGACCCGCAGCGGATCGAACGCTTCCCGCATCAATCTCCGGGATGTGAATGGGGCATGACCTCCTCACGCTTTGTGCTCCGGCCGCTCGCCAGGAGTGTGACGCGCCTTGTCGCGGCCGTTGGTGCTGAAACTGATCCGCCAGTTTATTCCGGGCGGTAGCTTAATTCGACAGCGCCACTTTGGTTCAACTCATGAAGGTAAAGCGTTACCATGGAATGTTTTAGCTCCACCGGCCCCGTGCCGGCGGCGAAGTGTCGAAGTGGCGCTGTCCCGTTAACATACACAATAATACGATACAATGTACTACCAGCAGGGTGAGTTCCATTCTACACTGACGCAGTGGTCAACGCCACTCAGGGGACGTTGCCGTGGCCG
The DNA here is from genome assembly GCA_051745935.1 of Planctomycetota bacterium. Lineage (GTDB taxonomy): Bacteria > Planctomycetota > Planctomycetia > Pirellulales > Pirellulaceae > JBNJEM01. The sequence goes on along the minus strand of JBNJEM010000122.1, from coordinate 10,885 downwards.
AGTGGACTGGCTTGGCCAGTGAGTCTCCGACACGTGCCATCCGCGCCCCATCACGCGGGAGTCGCATCACGTCGGGCGATGGCTTGAGCCGCCGGCGCCTCGCTCTGGGACACACTTTGGGGGGGGCGCGAGGCGACCGGCAGCGGATAGGGGCCTGCCTTTGCGTCCGGGAGAAACCTTCGGGGGGCGCTGTATCGGGGCTTTTCACGACGAAAGACGGGCCTGGTGCAAGGCGTGACACAACCGGCAGGCAGTCATACCGGCAGGCAATCATGTCGCACCGGGCCTCGGCTATCGGTCGGGGAAATCCTTGACACCATGTGTGTCGTTGTTGATCGCAATCGCGCGAAGTCATGCGAATGAAGTGTTCGAGGAGCACGATCGTGAATGAACAGCTACCCCGTCCCGCGGGGCTAAACGAGCCGCAGTTGGAGCAGTTGACAGAGCACGTCCGCCGCGGCCAACTGTTGGCTCCCGAGCAATTGCTGCAGACCGCCTACGCTCACTTGGAAGACGTCCAAAGCGCGCGGACCCGATGCCCACACATCGACACGGCATTGGCCCAGTCGATCTGCCGCGTCCTGGACCGCATTGTGTCGGAGTGGGATTCCTTCTCGCCCACCGAACAGTCTTGGCTCCGCGGCGTTCTCCGCTACTTTACAAAAAGCGACGATAAGTGCCACGACTTCCAAATTGGGGGGTTGCGGGACGACGTGGAAGTCCTCAATGCCTGTTTACGTTTTGTTCGACGTGAAGCGTGGGTATTGCCTCTCGATCCCAAATCCCCCTGAAGAGCACGCAGGCGTGGGCGCATGCCGGGCAGGATGCGAGAGGGCGAGGCTCAACGTAAGGGGCGGCAGAGTCCGCGTAATCGTTAAACTCGAAAAGACCTTCCATTGTCGGAAGGCGAACGCGAGATTCGCTCGCCGGATTCTGGCTTTCTGATACCGCGGGACCACGACTTATGTCATATACTTTTCTCAGTTGTACCGGTCACGGATGACTTTGTCCGCCGCGAGTCCGACCAACGGGAGGACGGCTTGCGTCGGGCAGCTTTCCATCCGGACAAATCCAACCGCCTGAAGTGTACATTGACGACGAGGAGCGTCCCTCTGAGCCCGCTGCCGAAGGCCAGATCCTGCAGCACGGCTCCCGGCTTCGTGAAGCGATTTCCACCGCGTTTATCGGCGTGGCGAACCAGTCCTCGCGCGTTCGAGGCATGAGTTGACCTCCATACTGCACTCAGTCAAAGGCAATATCCAGGGGGCACCATGGCCGCCAGGGGCCGATCGCGGCGCGGTTTGCCGACAGGGATAAGCAGAGGTGCACTCCGTCCTTTGCTCTACCGACACCGGAAAAAGAAGAAGACATACAATGAAAAAGCACGTTTGGCTACTGGTGATTCTAGGGTCGCTTGCCACGGCCAACGCCGCGACTGGCGCCGAGCCTGGCTGGGAGGGCGGCATCATTCGCTTTGGGGCGGAGCGAGAGCAGATTCGCAACATGCATGTCCTTGATCGGCCTTATCGTTTGTTTCACGTGTATGGAAACACCGTTCGCCGTTTGTACTACCGGGGCCAACTCTTGCCGTCATTTGAAGACGTCTCACGCATGCTGGACCTCTCCCTCATGCTGGACCTCTAGCCCATGTGGTCCGGTGTGTTTCTTTAGCCGATTGGCGTCCGTCAGACTTCTAGCCCGAAACCCGTCAAGATGGCGAAGTCCGGTAAGATTCCCTGCCAACCGCGGTGAGCCTGGAAAGGCTGACGCCCTCGCCGCCAATCGGCTAAAGGGCACGGTTTGCTGAGATTATATTTCAGGCGGTTGGATTTTTCCGGGTGGAAAGTTGCCCGACGCAAGCCGTCCTCCCCTTGGTCGGACTCGCGGCGGAGAAAGTCATCCGCGACCGGTATAGTTCTTTGTCCCGGCCAGAATTCGGCTGGCACTAGCTCTGCCCGTGGTCTTTCGCCGACCTGGCGAGACTGCGATAGGGGCGCGGTTTCTACCGAGCCCCCCGGTGAAGCCGTGACGAACACGAGTGCCGCGAGCCGGATCCGCCGGCCCGGGGGAACGTGTGGACGACCGATGCCCAATCTTGTCCCGCCCAGGTTCTGGCCTATTTTGGACGGACATCGTCTCCGCCGCAACGCGTCAGAAGTTGCTAGCACGGAGCCTGCGTTTCAGAGCCCCCCCGGTCGGTCTCGCGCGGTCAGGGGCATGTTCCACGCCATGGCAAAGGACACGAACATGCTGGGCATTTGTGGGGCGAATGGGCATGGCGGATGGAAGTCTCCCGGGCCGCTGGTGGGTTGTGTCACGCCGGCCCCAAACATCGAATAAGGCACGGTTGTGTAAATGGGAGCCCAGGTGTAGGCTGCATCACGGGTCGCGAGTCAAGCGATGCGATGCGTGCTTGGGGCGTGCTAGCATTTCTAACTGGACAGTGGGAACTTTTCCAGAAAATCCGAATTGGTGTTGTATTCCCGCATTTGTCCCGGATATTCTAAGTTGAAGTAGGAGTGGATTCCTTTGGGGAGTCGGAGCGAATTACTGGGGTAGCTTTGCACAAGGAAAGGGATTGCGATGGAAAGCATGATGGACAATCGCATTCGCATCGACGAGGCAGTCGAAGAAGCCGAGGACGTTTTGAACCAGGTACGGAGAGCGCTGGCGCATAGTTGTCACTTCACGCGTCATTGGCGCGAGATCGCGTGCGAGTATGAAGACGGAGTACTGACACTTCGAGGCAGTGTGCCAAGCTTTTACCTAAAACAGGTTCTTCAGTCAATCGTAAAAAAAGTTCCGAGGGTGGATCGGATTGAGAATCGCGTGGACGTGGTGTCGGCGGCGGGATTGAGCAGTGTTCGCCACCGGTAGACGTGTTGGCTGGCCAGCAGCCTCCAGGTGGAACGAATGAAGCTTGCCTGGGCCTCCGACCTGCATTTGGTATTCTTGTCTTCGGACGGATCCTGTTCCCGGCGGAGTCTGCGCGTCTGGCTGGAGGGGTTGGCGAGCGAATCGTTTGACGCCTTAGCGATTTCCGGTGACATTTCCGAATCGCCCTATTTGCACGAACACCTGGCGCTGCTCAACGATTACGTGGCCCGGCCCATCTATTTCGTGCTGGGCAATCACGACTACTACCATGGTTCGATCGCTCAGGTCTTACCTACCCTCCGGACGTTCACCGCCACGACCCCGGACCTGCATTGCATGGACACGATGGAGTACATTGAGCTCAACTCCCAGACCGCCCTGCTCGGGCATGGATGCTGGGGCGACGGGGGATACGGGGACCTGCGCAATAGCCGCATCATGCTCAACGATTGGAAGCTGATCGAAGAGTTGAAGAGGTGGCGGCGCGGCCCATGGCGCTTCACGTCCATGAGTTCACATGGCGTGTGCGAAGAGGAGATGATGAAGTTAAAGGCCCGGCCCGAGGACCTCGATCTTGAATCGATCGCCGAGCAACTCCACGCGCTGGGCCAGCGGGCGGCCCGGCACATTCGGCGGCGTTTGCCCAAAGCGTTGGAATCAAAGCCGAACGTGGTGTTGCTGACGCACACGCCCCCATTCGCACCGCGGTGCGTCCCTACCAAAACCCGCTGGGATGCCTGGGCGCCCCATGCCGGCTGCAAGGCCGTGGGGGACGTGGTCCAAGAAATCATGGACGATTATCCCCATCGCCATCTGCTGATTCTCTCGGGGCATGTCCACTGTTCGTCGTGTATTCAGGTGAGTCGGAACATTGAACAACGTACTGCCGCTGCCCGCTACGGCGATCCCCGGATCGAGGACATGATCGAGCTGCCCCCGACATAGTGGTTTCGATGCGAGCCGCGCACAAGCAACAACCAGATGCCCTCGAGCATGGTGAAAGTAGGCCCCGGAGTCCTCGTTCAGGCCAGAGGGTTCAAAAGGCCGGGCGGGGCCAGCCCGGGGGAGGCCTTGGAACCGTGGTTGCCCCCAGAGCGGACTGCCGAACTTGGCCTGTAAGGTACACTGGTTGGGCCAGGCTTTTTCGGGAGATCCTGGCCGAGGTGAGGGCATTGGGGTTTGGGGGGCACTGGTCCCGGTCCAGGCGATTCATGGCCATGAAGGTCTCCGCGTCTCGCGGCGAAGCCGGGATAGCCTTCGTGCGAGGGGATGGGACCGAAATGGGACAAATGGGAGGTTCCATAGCTTGCGGGAAACGGAAAAAGTCGATATAGCAATGGCGTGGAGGATGAGACAAGCGGGCCCTCCGGGAACAAAGCACCATAAGGCCGCGATAGCTCAGCCGGATAGAGCATGGGATTTCCAAGCCGAAATCAGAGGGTTTCGAGAAGGCCTGAAAAGCGCTGAAAAGCCTACAAAACAAGGGGTTTTACGACGATTGACCGTTTCTCTTGTTTTCCCCTATTTGAGGGAAAAAACGGTCCTTGCAACCGTGCCTTATTGCGTGAATACTTGTATTGACGATCAATGTAGAAGATAGTAGTAAAGTCAGGTTCACCGAGAACACTCAGGTCGGCCTTATAGGTGGGCAAATATGAATACGCTTGACTTTCTCGCTCGCCAATACGAACAGCACCATGACCCTGTCATGCGGCATTATTTTGAGGCACAGCAGTGTCTTGAGCTGCAGGACATGCTTCAACTCGGGGTCCTTTTGTATTCAAGCCTTAAGAGGCACCACGATTGGTGGGTCGAAAAGGTTGAAAACGGTTGGGAGCCATTCGACGAGTCGAAGGCAGAGTCTTTCGCCAATCAGTTTGCGAACTGGCGGGAAACCACGAAGTTTTGGCTGGCAATCGCCAACAGATTTGAGAAGAAGGGGTACAAGGTAGACCGCCTGAATGAGCTACGCCGGCACTATGAGGAAATCCGCAGCGCCAGCCTCGACGTTAAAGGGTTGAGGGAGTCGTTCACGCGCCTGGACCGGGGCGAGGGCATGGATCTAGATTGCTTCTTCGATGAGCTACAAAATACGGATTGACCCGGACGCCTTCCGCTTCATCACGACCCCAATCCCTCCACATGTGATGGAGCAATTGAAATTCCGCCTCAAGCAAATGGCGGAAGCTCCAACCTTACACCTTCGAAAACCACCAGTCAACTTGGCCATCGGGGCGATGATGTTCGAGACAATGATCGATGATTGGCCATACCGATATCGCTTCATGGCAGACGTGAAGTACGGCAGCGACGAACAGACGCTTTTGATCGCCCGTTTCGGCCTCACTCGCTACCGGATGCCAGGCGAGGAAGACCGCCCGCTCTTCGACTGACGTTGCATGCAGGGACCCGAATTGCTCCTCCACCATCGCTGGAATTCCCGATTCGATCGGGCGGATTGAGTTTAAACATCTGCATTCGCCATGCCTGAAACCGTCTGTTCCGATCCCAAAATCTGGATTCAATAAAGGTCGCGATTGCTCTGCGACCTTTGCTGCCCGGGCAAAAACATCGGCCTACGACTCCGGTCCTAAGTTCCATCCAGTCTGGAACAGGGGTAACGTGTCGGGGTAGATGATCGATTGTTGAGCTGAATTTTTCTTGCAGAAGGAGATAGGGATGAGTGATTGGTACTATCTCTATATCGCTCAGCAAAAGTAACCCATACGTGACAGGTCGCTCCAGGTGCCGAAATAGTACGTCTTCCCACCAATCGTTTTCGCCCATTTGCCGGATTGGTGAGGAGACAGATCGGAAGTCGGGCCGTGGCTTATCGGGTTTGCGATTCCGGTTTCCTACAGTAGACTGGGACTTGGGATTACTTCCAGTAGAGTTGCGGCTTATTGTTCGATGGTCACCATACCTTAATCTACTTGGGATAACTACCGTAAGCCGACTATAAAGGCCCCAGGACAGCAGAACCGAAAGTTGACGCAAACCCTTGAAAAAAAAGGACTTGCCCCGATAGCTCAGCTGGATAGAGCATGGGATTTCTAATCCCAAGGCCGCAGGTTCGAGTCCTGCTCGGGGTACCTTGCCACTTGTGAAACCTTGGGGGCATTCGCCGAAAAGGCCATTTTGCCGGCGTTTCCTGTGTTTCTTTCCCTTCGTTAAGATCCGTTGCGGCAGCTGGGTGGCCACGGATTCGCGACTCCGATCGCTGATCGATGACGGCGGGCCGCTCCAGCCCCGCGCTGCGCGCGGCGAAAGCCTGGTGGTCAACGCCGGGGCCAACGACCGGCCCGTCACCAGCGCTCAAGGGAACGACCAGTTCGTCGATCTGGAACCGGGTACGTCTTCCGTCATTAGAAATCACGTAACACTTTGGCCGTCTGAAGTAGAATCCTGGCTTCGTGATCACAAATCCCTTATGATGTACCCTGCTTAACCGCAAGGCCAGAGTCCGCTCGGCCGCGCGTTGAACCGGCAAGGATCCGTGACAGCGGACGGCGGCCTGCGCGCTCTACAGGGCCGTTGTCCAACCCTCATTGCCTGGAAGAGCCGTACTTCAGTTCGCTAAAAAGTTACGGAATCACGCCACCCGGCCTGATCAATCCCGGCGCGGCGGCCGGCCACGAGGACGGAACGACACCAGGTCGACTCGCTCAGGAACGTGCCACCCGACGCGTCGGCGAACGAGCGGATGCGTGGGAGCGGCGAAGTCGAGCAGATTTGCAATGGACAATCACTTGTCGCCGCCCCGTGATCGGTGACGTTGGAATTCAGGAGAGAAAGGAACTTGCCCGGCGTTGTCCGGGCTGTACATTGAATTTGGGAGACGGAAGCGGCCGCGGCGGCATCGCCGCTTCGGTTCCGCGTGTAGCCCTCCCTACTGGTTGTGCACCAGCACGAGGGTTCGACTCCCTACCGTTCTGTCTCGGGGGACCGGCGGAAACGCAGCAAGTCTTCGGCCTTGCAGGTTAAGACCTCCGCCGGCGTCTTGTGGTCCCCTGGGATGGGACACCTTGGAGGTGAGAGATGCAATACTGGTTGCCCATCGTCGTCGTCGTCGCGGTCGTCGCCTTTCTCAAGATCGGGGTGCGCCGCATCACCGTACTTGAGTATGAGAAGGGGCTGAAATACGGGAGAGGTAAGTTCAAGTCCGTCCTGGCTCCCGGGCAGTATTGGTACATGCCCTTCTTCACGATCATTGCGAAGCTCGACATCCGCCCGCGGTTCGTTTCGATCACGGGCCAAGAAGTACTCAGTTCCGATGGGGTGACGCTCAAAGTCAGCCTTGCGGCCAACTTTGAGATCACCGATCCGAACGTCGCGATCAACAAGGTAATGAGCTTCCAGGAGTCTCTTTACCTTGAACTGCAACTTGCACTTCGCGAAATCATCGGGGCAGTCGATATCGACACGGTGTTGAGCGGACGGAATGAGTTGTCGAAGAAACTGATGGAAGCCACTGAACCCAAGGCCACAGCCCTCGGGCTCAAGCTTATTTCGGTGAACCTGAAGGACATCATGTTCCCTGGGAAGTTGAAGGAGATCTTCGCCCAAGTCGTCAATGCGAAGAAGGAGGGCTTGGCAGCCCTCGAAAAGGCAAGAGGAGAAACCGCGGCCCTCCGCCATCTGGCAAACGCAGCCAAGATGGTTGAGGGCAATCCGAACCTGATGCAGCTTCGCCTGGTGCAGGCACTCGGCGAAGCATCCGGGAACACTCTGATGGAGCCATGCGATGGGAAGTACACGGTTATTATTGATCTTGGCGATTATCGTCGTCGCGACCGCGGCCACGGCGGAGGAAACGAAACGCACGTTCTATGTGCCGGAGAATCCGGACTATACGATCATGGAGTCGTCGCTGGATTCCCTTCGGTTCACGATTGATCAGACGCTGCGCCGAACCTGCCATGGCCACCTGGCATCCATCTCTAGTTTCGTGGATCCGCACGCCAACGTGATGGGCTGGCATGACTTCGGTCATCTGGAAGGGCCAGGTTGGGCTGCAAACGCCGTTGGAGGCGCTTACGAAATATACTGCATGGGCCAGTTTCTGCATCGTCCCGAGTGGAAGAACAAAGCGTTGCAGATCCTGGATCATGTCCTGGAAGATGGATTCGTTGACGAAGAAACCGGCTTCATTCGCGGCTATCGGATAACGACAACAGGGAAATTCTGCTTGAATTACACCCATGGTTCGGAATGGTTCTGTCCTGGTTCCATGGCCAAGGTCGCGTTTCAACTTCTGACATTTGCAGACGTGATTGAGTCGGATGAGAAGGCAGCTCGAATGCGGAAGGTCGCTGTCCGCTGTGCGGAATGGATCGATCGCCATGTTGAGCCCGTGCCAAACGGCTGGTTTCCGCGACGAACGACGCCGAGCGGTAAGGTGTATCGGAAATCCCCGACCGGCGGTGACGATCCATTTTGGCAAACATCCGCGGACGGTCTGTTCATCGTGCAACTGCAGACGGCGTTGACCGCCCGGAAACTGGCCAATTACCGCGAAGCGATCGATGGGAAGCTGTCTGTGTTCATGGAGGCCGGTGGAATCTTTGGCAGCATCAATCATGACACCTATGACCCACACGAAAACGTGGCGTACAGCGTCGCCTTTCGTACACTGCTGCCGGCATCAAAACTGCTGGAAAACGATTCCATCCGAGAGTTTGCATGCGATACCTGCCTGACTGGCTTGGATCAGTTTAAAATGCACGAAGATCGGAACGGGGTTGCCACCAAAGGCCTGCTGTACATGGAGACATCATGGGATACGGCCTATCTGTGGGAAAATGCCGAAGCAGCCCTGGCGTTTTTTGAAGCGGCGGCGGAGCTGCGAAAAACAGAACCGCGGCGTGCAAAAGACTACGAATTGGACGGCTTGGTGATCCTGCGAGCAGCGGCGAAACATCACCATGGCCCACATGGTTTTCTCACCGAAGGCGTGGACTGGAATAACCATGTCGGTCAACAGCATCATATCGACCAGGCCGAATACGGCGCCATCCAGTACACCGAGCCGTTCTTGAACAATCAACATATCGTGGAACCGACGCTGTATTATCTCAAGCACTTGGCACCCCAAAGAGAGGTGGATGGCAAGTTGCAATGGCGAGATGTTGAAGGGAACGTGCTTCACGACCGGGTCAAGTAACGTCCCATGGTTTGTCGAAGGAGCCCCATGAGACGTCTCTCCCCAGAGGAAATGGACACTTGGCCCTCTTCAGAAGTAGACGAAGAAGGAAACCAGAGGGGAAGTAGCCCGGGCGAGCAAAACGGTGGAAGTGCGGGCGAATTCACCGGCGGTACCAATTATTGCCTCAGCGAGACGTACGACGACGGTAAACATAAGACCCGTTTGTGGGAGCAGTGAAAGGACATTGAAGGAATGGTGCCAGGACAAACGGCCTTAACCGGACCTCGTCGTCGCCTAGCCACCGGTTGCTTCGTTGTTCAGCTCGTCAATATGCTTTCTCAGGACCAGTGGTAATCGCCGAAGCGCAAGGCGGCGTTCAGAAACCGTCACGGCAGCGCCCGCAAGCAAATCGTTTTCGACGGCTTGAACCGCCTGCTGATTATATTTCAGGCGGTTGGATTCTTCCGGGTGGAAAGCTGCCCGACGCAAGCCGTCCTCCCGTTGGTCGGACTCGCTGCGAAGAAAGTCATCCGCGACCGGTATAACTTGCGCGAAACCGTCACCGTTCGATCCCTGAATCCCGAATTCGGCTCACGGAGCGCGCGGAGGCGTGACGTGTGCTGTCCCCCGGTCTCAAACGGCTGAATCACCGTTCCGTGGCTTCCCAGTATTTTGGACGGCCGTAATAGTCATGGAGTTGATGTTCGTATTCCCGGTTGACCGGCGCGTTGGGGTCAAATGGGGGCCCACCCTCGATCGCTCCTTTTGTCAGATTCATGCGAACATCGCGCGAGTCCCAATCAATTTCGTGGGCCCAGTCGGGAGCGGCCAAGATGCGGCGGCCACTGAGCCAGCTTCCGATGTCGACCACGAGGTAGCGGATCCGCCAAGAGTGATCATCGAAAATAAGATCCTCGACGTACCCCACCTCCCCATCTTGAGCGTCCACGTCGTACCCGATCAACTCCTTGGTCCCCCAAAGCCGCGGTGGTTCCTCGGTCACCACCGGCACCGTGGTTTCCCAATACGGAGGCCACCCGAAATGCCCCGTCAATTCTCGTTCTTCGTGACGCGATGGCAACTCGCCGTCCAGTCTGGGCATCGTCACGATCTGCTCCTGCGACGCGTCCACGGAAATGGATCCCCGTGACCAGTCTATTTGCCGCACCGCCTCGGGGGAAAAGAGAGCTCGCCGACGACCAAAAAACTGTCCGGTGGCCACCGCCAGATACCGTATCTGCCAGGATTCGCGAGCAAAAATCAGGTCTTGTAGCGAGCCGATGGTGCAATCGACTCCCTCAACAGTGGTTTGCATGGCAGCTTGAAACGCAATCAACATTGAACAGACTCCATGTTTCTCTATGTCACCCCCATCAGCGTCGAGTGCACATTAACACGCTTCCCTTCACCTTTGACCCATGACTCGGTGTTCATCGAAACGGGACACCAGGAAGACACGACATGAATCCGTTCCCATCTTCGTCTCACTTGAGCATTCCACAAGATATGCTCTCAGGTCTTACCGTTCTCTGTGCTCTTTCCGTCGCTTTCTTTCGGCTTGTCCGGTCGCGCGAGCATCCGGAACTCACTGAAGCAGCTTCCGTGTCAGTTACTTTTTGCACCGCGCCTTCACGGCGGCGGGCGACGCTAAGATTGCAGTCTCAGCGTCAAATCCCGTTTGTTTCGCCGTCTCACTTCCTTTTCAAGGTCAGATCAAATCACCTACCGGAATCGAGGAAAAACCAGGCGGTCGCTGCTGACTTGCAGCTTTGTCATATGGCCCGTCTTAGGTGGCCCGTCTCAAGCTGCGTTGTGGAAGCAAACCATATGCCAGGGAACTCTGTAGCCATTGATTGCGATCGG
>JBNJEM010000121.1:0-14690 GCA_051745935.1 Planctomycetota bacterium | reverse complement strand
GGATTAGGAGTCCGGCGTCGCGGTCGTCCGCGTCTTCCGCTCTGTAACCGGATACCAATCGGCGATTCGCTTGGCAAGCCGGGCGACGACTTCCGGATTTTCCGCCGCCGCATTCCGTTCCTCGTGCGGATCGGAAAGCAAGTTGAAAAGTTGGGGCCCCTTTTCCTTGCGGGGATGCGTGCTTTGGTGGCGGTTCACTTCACCGTCGTACGTAAGGACGAGCTTCCACTTGCCCTCGATGCACCAGCGGTAGAGGAGCGAGGCCTCTGGGTTGTCGATGTCCGCGATGTCGTGGGCGAAACCTTCTCCGAAGATGGCCTCGCGTTCAATCTCCTTGGGGGCCTCGAGATTCGGCAGCAGGTTCAAACCCGGCAAATCGTCGGGGATCCGGGCGCCGGCGGCGGCAAGGATCGTCGGAACCAGGTCGATGCTGCTGACCAGTTCCGGGCGATCCGCCGACTTCAGCTTCCCAGGCCAGGAAAACATGATGGGAGTGCGCACGCCGCCCTCGTACGGTGTTTGCTTCGACCGCGGTGCATAACCGCGTCCCTTGGGATTCTGAATCCAGCCGTTGTCGGTCACGTAAACAACCAGCGTGTTGTCGCGAAGCTCCCTCTTGTCGAGATGCCCGAGCAGTTCGCCGCAGGTTTCGTCGAACCAATCGCACATCGCATAGTAACGCGCGATCGGAAGCGGTCGGTCCTCCTGTTGATACTTACTCAGAAGCCGCTTGGGCGGATTGTGCGGCGTGTGGGGCATGAACGGGGCGTACCAGAGGAAGAACGGCTTGTTCTCTTCCACCGCCATATCGACGAACGCGGTCACCGGTTCCAGGCCCTCCCGCCCGATCTTCAGCCCTACGTCGCCGTGCCGGCCACCCGGATTGGGAAAACCGCGAGTCATGCCATGCGTGAACCCGCCGTGCTTGTAACTTCCTTCCCACCACTTGCCGCTCTGGTGGCAAAGGTAGCCGCGCTCGACAAGCAACTCGGGCAATGTCTCGAACCGATCGATGTACGAGATCAACTTCGCGCGGCGTTGAGCATAAAGGGGCGAATTGCGATCCGCGTACTTCGGCGACGGATCGTTCCCGGTCACGCCGTGTTCATGCGCGTAACGGCCCGTTGCCAGCGTCATCAGCGAAGGCCGGCATAGCGCCGTGGGCACGTAGCCTCGCCGAAACAGCATGCTCTGCTCCGCCAGTCGATCCAGATGGGGCGTCTGAATTGCTTCATGCCCCATGAAACCGTAATCCGTCCACGCCTGATCGTCTGAAATAATCAAAACGATATTCGGCTTCGCGTCGTCCGCGGCCAAACAGAATGAACCCCAAACGGGCATAACGACCAAGGCAACCAACAGAATTCGTAAGTGTCGCATCGAAATACCTTTGTCAAAGGATTTGAAAAAAACTCGCGTTCTCGTCACGGCTGTCGCAACACGAGCGGTGCAATATCGGCCGCGATTTGATGCATTATGTTCTTGTTAGATTGATACCGCAACTACGGGGAAAGCCAAATCGTAGCCGTTCACGGAGGCCGCTCCACAGCCTGGACACGCAAGGCCCGCATGAATGCCACGAGCTTGTTCCGTGGTGGTTCACGCTTGCCGCTACAAACCGGCCAGACACACCACGCCTGCCCGTCGGTAGCGAACAACGTAACGGACCACGGGACAAGCCCGTGGCATTTGCACATCGAAAAGCCTTTCCTCATATGTGTAACGGACGTGCGAACGTCCGCGGACATCAGTCTTTTGCTTGTGAACGGTTACGCCGAATGTTTGGCTTGTTGACAGCATCATTTTGGGCGTTTTGCTTTTAGTTGGTCTTGCGTGGGCGTTGGGGCATGCCATCCACTGACACGCGTTCCATTCGAGCAGAATCCGCGCGAAGAAGCAGCGGATCCAGCATTCTTGTCCGACATCGGACCGTTGATACGACCAGGCTTGTCCTACGGCGCTGCAGACGCCGTCGGCGGGCCATGTCTCGACAGGTTCAATAGTCCCCCCGGATACCCGGGCACGCAGGATGCGCACAACGGTCAAAATCGGTACGCCCGAAGCCTGCTTGTGGGAGAATGCTGTTCGACGGGAGCACGCATGGCAAGCCGGCATGAGCTACGATTGCAGCGGAAAGGATATGTATCCGTGGATCAGGGGGAACCGTGTACAGGTGAAAAGAATCATGAGCACCTACTTGCGTTCCTCGACGTACGGCACCTTCACCCCCATCTTTCTGTTCGGTGCCATATTGGCCGCCACTTTCGGGTGCGGCGACTCGGAACGCGCTTCGGTGGTGGACGCCCGGTCCCTGTTGGAACGCTATCAAGAAGATAGGCGCCGTCACGATCCGTTGCATTTCAGTGAAGTGGAGATTGGCAAGTTTGCCGTCACACAGCGCCGTGAACCCGCGATTTTCTACATTCGTTTCCACCTGTTCGGCGTCGTCCCGGACGATCGGCTGGATCGATTCAAGAGCCGGATGGAGACATATGGCGAGCGAGTGCGTGCCGAAGTACGAACAACCACGCAGAAGTGTGAGCTCAAAAAGCTGAATGACCCGTCTCTGAAGTGGCTGAAATCCGAGCTGATCTCATCGATTAATCGCGTGGTGGGAGATCCCATGCTTCGGGACGTCGTGTTCTCGGAATTCTCGCTGGAGCGCACCTGAGACACTGTTCCGACGGTATATTTTGTCAGCGAGGAAGACCAAGCAGCATCATTCCGGCAAGAGAACGGACATCGAATAGCATGATTTCCACCAATTATCTTACGCCGCCAAAGGATCGCGCCGCAAAATGGCTGGAGCGTGGTTTTTGCGTGGCGGTGTTGTTGAGCTGTGTGCTGGCCATGTCGCACCACCAGGCCGATCCAGACCTGTGGGGACACGTTCAATACGGCCGTGATGTCATTCAAGACGGATTGCCGCGAACAACCACGTATTCGTACACCACCCAAAACCACCCGTGGATCAACCACGAGAACTTGAGCGAGTTGTTGATGGCCACCGCGGTCGACCGGGTAGGACCGGCGGCGCTGTTGGTTTTCAAGAGCCTCATGGCGCTGACGCTGTTGGTGTTGGTCTATTACCAGGGCCGCCGAGACAACGTGTCACTCATTCCACTCTACATTGCTTTGCTTCTGGTGGCCAGCAACCAGATGTACTGCTGGACCGTACGCCCGCAACTGCTGAGTTATGTATTCTTTACCCTCCTGATCGCGTTGCTTTGCTGGTGCTTTTCCGCATGGCCCAATCCGTGGCCGGCACTCCTCCGCGGCGGCGCCGACGAACCTCGCCGAGCGCCCGGAAACGAATCGAACGGCAAACAGCTCCGCTGGCTCTGGCTACTCGTGCCCCTTTTTATCGTCTGGACCAATGGTCACGGCGGTTTCGTTGCCGGCTACTGCATTCTTACAGCTTACTTGGGCATGCGATGTCTTGAAGCCCTGATGGCTCACGGCCGCGCGGCCTGGCCCACCGTGCGATTGCTGACCGCCGTCCTGTTCGTCACCGGTTTGGCCACATTGGTGAACCCCTACGGACTGGAACTGCATCAATGGTTGATCGGATCGTTGACGGCCGCACGGCCGGAGATCGTGGAATGGCATCCTCCAAAGTTATTCAGCGTGGTTTGGCCTGCCTGGTGGCTCATGGTGGCGACTTTCGTGGCCGCGATGGTTTTTACGCGGCGACGGCGAGACGTGACACACTTGGTCATCCTGTGCTTGACACTATGGCAAGCGTGTGAACATCGTCGCCACATTGCCTTTTTCGCCATTTTGTTCGGATTCTGGCTGCCAGTACACCTGGAATCCTTATGGGGCAGGTTGCGTGGAAAACAACCAACCGAGGCGGATACGGCTGCCATGTCCCCCCGCATGCGATACTCGCTGCTTGCCATCGTCTCGGTTCTGGCCGTCACGCTCTCCATCAGCATCTTCTTACGGTTCCGCCACATTGTTGTCCGCCGAGACCGTTATCCCGTCAGCGCCTTTCAGTATATCACGGATCAAGAACTGGACGGCAATCTGATAGTCCGATTCCGGTGGGCGCAGTATGCAATTGCCGCGTTTGCCGCGGATTCAGACCACCGCCCCCATTTGCAGGTAGCCTTCGACGGGCGTTTTCGCACGTGCTACCCGCAAGAGCTGGTTGACATGTATTTCGACTTCGCGGTCGGCGACGCCCCGCCGGAACTGCGTTATCGCGACCCCAAGTCGCCTCCTGTCAACGGCGGCCGCATTCTCAACCATAAAAACCCCGACTTGGTTCTGATCGGGCGAACGCAAACCTACAGCGCGCGGATCATGGAGGAACGGACACGGGACTGGACATTGCTTTATCAGGATGAAATGGCGCAACTGTGGGGACGCGGAGACAAGTATGACAACCCGCGATCCCCCGATCATGTGCCCGTCGAAGATCGCGTTATCGGTAACGAACCACAAACAGGATACGTGGCCTGGCCGGCGCTGCCGCCACCGAAAGGTCAACGCATCCAACTCGTCCACACCGACGTTTTCTAACTGTTTTCCGCCCGGCCGGGAAACAGTTCCCGCCCGCGGAACATGAAGGCTACACAAGGACCGCTAAAGTGACAACCTCGTCTTTTGAACCATCGGCTTGCTCAACCAAGGAAACCCAAGCGCGGCCGCCCGTCGCCGGCCCAACGCAACAGCACCAGTCCACCGCCACGGGCTCGGGGACCGATGTCACCATTCGCCGTGTGGAAGCGAGGTTCCAGCAACTTGAGCAGTGGAGTCAGCTGTTTGACGTGGATCCCGCCTATCACGTTGAACCGCCCCCGTGGGAACTACCTCCAGGGTTCAAACTCTCGGTGGTTATTCCGGTCTACAATGAAGAAACCACCTTGCGCGCCATCGTGGGCCGAGTGGCCGCGGTTCCCATACCGAAGGAGATTATCCTCGTTGATGACTGCAGCCGGGACGCGAGTCGCGAGATCTTGAAATCATTTGAACGGATCAGCGGCGTCAGAGTGATCTACAAACCGCGCAACGAAGGAAAGGGGGCCGCGTTACGGACGGGATTCGCCAATGCCAGCGGCGATGTGGTCGTTGTTCAAGATGCCGATCTGGAATACGACCCACGGGACTTTCCAAAGTTGCTGGAGCCCATTATTCGCGGCGAGGCCGACGTGGTGTACGGCTCTCGCTTTGGAGGAGCAAAGCGGCAAGATCCCTCCTGGCTTCATCGGCTGGGCAATGGTGTGCTCACTCGCGCGTCAAATCTGACAACCGGCCTTCGCCTCAGCGACATGGAGACCTGCTACAAGGCATTTCGCGGCGACATGCTCACGGAACTCGAAATCCGTCAAAACCGTTTTGGTTTCGAGCCAGAGGTAACGGCAAAACTAGCACGACGAGGAGCACGGATTCGCGAGGTTCCTATTTCCTATGACAGCCGCGACTACGACGCCGGCAAGAAAATCGGCCTCCGAGATGCCATCAACGCCTTCTACTGCATTGTTCGCTATGGGTTCTGGCCCTGAACCAAGGGCCCGCTCAAGAATATACCGGTCGCGGATGACTTTCTCCGCCGCGACTGCTATAACTACCCATTGAAGCAAATAGTGAAAATGCGTGGCCTTCCCTCGAGTCACGTCAAGAACGGACAGCCGATTCATCAAATTCAGCACGATCTTCCAAGGAGTATCCGATGAGCGAACAGGAAAAACCAGGCGTTGCCAACCCCCGCGAAGACGCGCGTACCGATACCAGCATCGAACTGCGGCGGGACTGCAAGTATAGTTTGCTCGTTCCAACCAGCATCGGAACACGACTCACGCCGGCCCACGGTCAACCCATGCACACGGGCGGTCCGCTCATGCTGCAGGCCACCAGCGCGGAATCCAACGTGGCCAGCGTGTCCTCTTATTTGGGTTTGCCCGTGAAAGTACTGACCACGTTCGTCAAGGGAAGCCCCATTGCCCGGTTCCTCAAGGACGATTTGGCCAGCCGTCATATTGACTGCGAGGGGCCGGAGGTTGAACAAGGTGGGCCCTGGGGATACCGTCACCAGATCAACCTGGCCGACAGCGGCTACGGGACGCGGGGCCCCCGCGTGTTCAACGATCGAGCGGGTGAAGTGGGACGGACCCTGAACGTCAAGGACTTCGACCTGGATCGTGTCTTCGGTCAGGAAGGCGTGCGGATCATTCACCTGTCGGGATTGATCGCCGCCCTCTCTCCGGATACCGGCACCTTTTGCCTGGAACTGGCTCGGACCGCGAAAAAGTATGGAACGCGTGTGTCCTTCGACCTCAACCACCGGGCAAGCTTCTGGAAGGGACGCGAGAAAGAACTATGCCAGATCTTTACCGAGATTGCCGGTTTGTCGGATGTCCTGGTGGGCAATGAAGAAGACTTCCAGCTTTGCTTCGGCATCGAAGGGCCGGAAGCGGGCGGAAAGCAGCTCACGGACGAGATCGAGAGTTTCAAGGAAATGATCGAACGAGCTCGGGAAACATTCCCCAATGCCACGGCGTTCGCGACCACGCTGCGCCAGGTGATCAGTGTGAATTGTCATTTGTGGGGGGCCATCCTCTCGGCCGATGGACAGTGGTACGTGGAAGAACCACGTGAAATCGGCGTGCTGGACCGCATTGGCGGCGGGGACGCGTTTGTCGGAGGACTGCTATACGCCGTTCTTCGCCAGATGATGCCCTTGAACTGGGTTCGGTTCGGCTGGGCCAGCGGCGCGTTGGCCACCACGATGTTGACCGACTATGCTCAGCCCGCCGACGAGGAACAAGTCTGGAAAACCTGGGAAGGTAACTCCAGAGTGGTCCGGTGACGCGAACAGCTACACTGGCTCAATGTATACCTATTCACATGTGCCAAAGAATTCAAGAGAGGGATTGATTTAATGAGTACAAACTGTGTCACAAGACGCTCTTTCTTTCTTGTTGCGGCTTTGAGTTTCGTGGTTTGTTTGCTGTCTCATAGCGATTCGCTTGCAAAGGGTGCCGGGGGGAACAAGAGCACACCGAATGTTCTTCTCATAATGGCCGACGACATGGGCTATTCCGATCTCGGCTGCTACGGCGGCGAAATCGAAACGCCCAACCTCGACGAACTCGCTGACCACGGGTTGCGGTTTACCCAGCACTATTCCACGGGCCGCTGCTGGCCGTCGCGTGCCTGCATCCTCACCGGCTACTACGCCCAACAGATACGGCGTGATGCCATGCCCGGCATCCAAACGGGACAGCGCCCCGCCTGGGCGCCGCTTCTGCCCGAGATGCTGGCTCCACGAGCCTACCGCGCCTATCATTCCGGCAAGTGGCACATCGACGGAAGCCCCGAAGAGGGTGGATTCCACCGGTCATGGGGCCGGCATAAACACGGATGCGACTGGGACCGTTTCTTTGATTCCAAGCCTTGGAAAGAAGGCAAATACTCGGCACCCGTCAAAGAGGGTGAACCCTATTACTCCACCATTGCTATCGCGGACCATGCCATTGCCTGCATGAAGCTCCACGAGGAAGAACATGCGAAGAAGCCATTCTTCCAGTACGTGGCGTTCTATTGCCCCCATTTTCCGCTGCACGCGATGCAGAAAGACATCGACCGGTATCGCGGGCGATACCAGGCCGGCTGGGACGTTGTCAGGGAAAGCCGTCTGAAACGGATGCGGAAAATGGGGTTGGTCGATTGTGAGCTCTCCGAATTGGAAACTGAAACGATTCCGGGCTGGAATCTCGACGCCAAACAACTCGAGAAAATATACGGAGAGGGGGCGGTGAACCGTGCCGTTCCGTGGGAAACGCTGAGTGAGGAGGAGAAGAAATTCCAGGCGAAGAAGATGGCTATTCACGCGGCCATGATAACCAGGATGGATATGGAAATAGGCCGTTTGATCGAACAATTGAAAAAAATGGGGGAATACGAGAATACACTCATACTGGTCGCTTCGGACAATGGCGCCAGTGCCGAGCAAATAAACAGGGGCGACAAGCATGACAAGGATGCCCCGCTGGGCTCCGCCGGTTCATATGCCTGCCTGGGGCCGGGTTGGTCAACGGCGGCGAACACGCCGTTCCGGCTGCACAAACACTGGACTCACGAGGGTGGAATAGCGTCACCCCTGATCGTCCACTGGCCCAAAGGAATAAACGACCAGGGTGAACTCCGCCATGATCCCACCCATTTCGTCGATATTGTTCCCACGGTGCTCGAGCTCGCGGGTTGCGACAGCGCGAACGAACAGCCGGGGCTGAGTCTGGTTCCAGCGTTTGAAAAAGATGGCGTGGTAAATCACGATTATCTCTGGTGGTGCCACGCTGGCAACCAAGCAATCCGCATGGGGGACTGGAAACTGGTCGCCGGCAAGGGGCGAACCCAACGCGAATGGGAGCTCTTCAACCTCGAAAACGACCGCTGCGAGCAGAATGATCTCTCGGATGAATACCCGGAGACCGCGGAGAAGCTGAAGGAAAAATGGAATGCCGTCGGCGATGAATTCCGAAAGAGACTCGAGTAGGACCCCATAACAAAACCACGCACATGCCCCATAATTCAAGGGGTTTTGTTTGGGAAGCGAGAGCTCGGTTTTGTTACGGGCTGTAAAACCTTCCTGTGGTCGAAGCTTCCTGTCGTTCCTTCCCGTGTGAAATGTAAGCTGCTGGACGGGGCCTGATCCCAAAACGTGATACCAGGGCTGGCATCAGACCTCCTGATTCTACCCCAACGTTGCAAAAAGGAATGCGTAGGACGGGTCTCCAGGCCCGTCTATCACAGTGGAAAATGGTCATCTTGCGGATGTTTGCAGACTTCACGTTTCGTGAACTTCGCAGACAGTGAATCAAAGTCGGTTTCGCACGCCAACAGACGGGCCTGGAGACCCGTCCTACTTCAAAGGAAAGACCAACTTCGAACGGCTAAAGTGTCACCTCTTTCGCAACAGCATTTCCGCCCCGCGCGACACCGACCGTCATCGTCTGTCATTCGCGTTGCTTCGGTCCTTTCGGTCTCATGGATTCCGAACACTCGGATCGCGCACTCTCACCTGCTTGGGGCGCTAGCGCCCGAAATCGCCGCAGCCAGCGGGCCATGATGCTGCCTTTCAGGTCCCCTTTCCGCTGGTTTTCTTCAATCGTCTCTCCCCAATAAAAGCTGATCCAACCGTCAGCGATCGCTCGCGACCTTGCGATGAAATCCTCCAGCTCGTCAATCCCGCACCGCAGCGGAAACGTCTCTTCAACGACCAACGGTTTTCCGACTTCGTACACCTTGAGCGCGGCCAACGCTTCATCCACTTTGTTCTTGCGCGGATAGAAATGCACCGCGACGAAATCTAGCGGTTCGCCCACGTCCGGATCGTGAAACAGAGGCTGAGCGCCTTCGAAGACCAAGGCCCAGGGGATCACGCCCACGGTGATCATATGGCGGGAATCGACGTCTCGGATCGCCGATGAGAGTTTGGCCACCCAACGCTTGGCCACTTCCTTGCGAGTGCGACCGGCTAGATCGAGCGAGATGCGCTGCACGAAAAACTTCCCCCCAAGTTCACCCGTCAACCATTCCGACTCCACCTTGTTCTTGCCGGGCAGAATCGGTTCGTTCATCAGGTCGTAGCAGAAGATGGCGGGACTGGATTTGCATACCTCGGCGATTTCCATCCAAAACCGCGCTTGCACGTCCCAACGCGCCCCTTCGTCTAGCTTCTCGTACCATCGAGGCGTATCCTGCTTGTGATAGCAGCCCAACCCGGTCACGTCGAGGTAGAGTCCATTATCTTCGGCCAAGCGAACAAGCCGACCCAAGCGGCACAGGTTTTTCCGGTTGGCTTTGTCGGGTTTACGCATGAATTTGCCCAGCTGCAAGTGGATCCGGACGACGTTCGCGCCCAACGCTTTGATTTCGGAAAAATCCTCCACGATCGTTTCCCACTCGCAAGCCCAATAGTCTTCCAGCAGCCGGCCTTCCCCATCGTGGTCGTAATTGACACCCCACGCCACAAACGGCCTGCCCGATTGCTCCAGCACGAAATGGGTGCCATCGCTGCTCGGACGGATCCATTCCAATTCGGGAGGTTCGGCGACTTCGGCATTTCGGGGGTCTTGAGCGTCGCAAGGGAGGCTCATGCCCAGCAGCATGAACCACGCGACAAAACGAGCGATTTGTGAAAGAGTGTTCATCGTGGACTCCAATCGAAGCTTGGGGATGCCCGAGCTGAAGAGAATCATCAATTCCGGATGCATTCAGCCAGTTACGGCAGACGGGTCATATCAGGCTGGCCATGCCCAGGCCTGACTTTCGCAGCTATTACGTCTCGCAGTTACCATGCCGGCGGTCTTGTCAACGGGCTGCTCATGGACGGATCGGTTCGATCGTTCAACGACAGCATCGAGTTGAAGGTTTGGCAAGCCCTGGCAACGCGACACGGAGGTGAAGTGGTCTCCGTCCCCTGAGAGTGGCCGCGATTATATTTCAGGCGGTTGGATTCTTCCGGGTGGAAAGCTGCTCGACGCAAGCCGTCCTCCCGTTGGTCGGACTCGCGGCGGAGAAAGTCATCCGCGACCGGTACAACGGCCCGTGGGGAGTTCGCCGCGGCACGACTGTTCAAGGGGGAAAGAACTGCTTGACGGTCACCTCAAAGCCTGGCAACAGAGCGGATTCGGCGAGTGTGTCGTTTTCAGAAAAGACTTGAGGTTTGGCCCCTGGGCGGTGAATGGTCACCGTTCGCTTTTGAGGATCCACGTCCCACACCACCTGAACGCCGAGTCGAAGCTGGTCCTCAATCCGGGCCGAAAACTCTTTTGGGCAGTCGTTCGGCGAGCGAATCTCGACGGATAAATCAGGCGGCCCGGGAAAAAAACCCGTGACGGAGTCCGGGATTCGATCCTTGCGGACAAAGGCGACGTCCGGCGCCCGCACGGTATCGGGGTTTTTCTCGAGCCAGAAGCCGGTGTCTCCAGGAGTGATTTCCCCTAGGTCCATTGACAGGACAAACGAACTCAGCAGGGTCTGGATTCGATTCTCGATCCGTCCGTGCTGGAACCCGGAAGGCGTCATCATAACCAACTCTCCTCGCACCAGCTCCCATGAATTCAGATCTTTGGAGGCAGCCAGCAGTTGATCCGCGGTGCTGATGGGTGGAAGTTTGGTTGACACAATTCTCCCTCCTCGAAAAAACTCGTGGCATGTTCCGTCGTTCCGCCGCACGGCCTGGACGCGCAAGGCCCGGATGGATGCCACGGGCTTGTCCCGTGGTGGTTCACGCTCGCCGCTACAAACCGGTCAGACACACCACTCCTCCCTGTCGGTAGCGTGGAACGTAACGGACCACGGGACAAGCCCGTGGCATTTACACCCGGCAAAGCCCTTTTTCAAGCTGTGCAACGGAAGTGCGAACGTCCGTGGATATTGGTCTCTTGCCCGTGAACGGTTACCTTTACCGATCCTTACTCTACATCGCAACTTCCGCGCGGACAATGCGGTTCGCGGGAGTCAACAGCCGGTCGGAGTTTTCCCGAAACGCCTTTTGGGTCGCAACGCATCAGCGTACCCGGGCCGGGTTTTCCGTACTCCAACTCAACGCCGTCCGCGCGACGCGCAACGTACTCGACGCCAGCCGGTCGTTGGCCACCGCCGGCTCGCTGGTCAGGCTTCTCAGATTCCGCACGCATGTGTTCAGCAACCGGCGCGGATTGTTCGAGGGCGCCGTGACATCCGAAGCAGGGCGTTGCCGGCCATATACCGTCGCGAGCCGGAGGCGAAAGAATTCGAGCAGCACGCGGTCGTGAGCCGGCAGGTGCGGAAATCTCCGCACGAGATCGATCTGAGTTTGTAAAGCTCGCTCGAAAAAACCAGTGGCTTCCATGAGACGGTTCGTTTCGCAGCAGACCGTTCCGAGTTTGGCAAGGATCAAAGCTTGGCAGCGAACGTAGCTGGGAATGGTGGGATTGTGATCAACCAACCAGCGGGCTTCCTCTAACGCTTTACGCAGTCCGTCTTCCGCCTTCGCCACGGCCGTGGAATGCCCCTGCCACGGGAAAAGGCCCACGTGCACCCAGGCGTAGGTGGCGGCCAATTCGTACCGGTAATCGGCCACCTGGGGATATTCCGCCCTTAAGGCTTCCAGAATCTCCAACGATCGTTCACGATTACGTGACGCGGATGGCTGTCTTTCCAACTCTGGACCGAGGCCCAACGGGCGATAGCAGAGTGCCAGCAGAAAGCGATAGTCCGCCGCCTCGGGATTCACCCGCGTCAGCTCTTCGAGCAGATCAATGGCCTGCCGCCTGTATTGGTTGTCTGGCCCCGCGGGCGCCGCCGATTCTTCAGGAGAGGGTGCCACGCCGCGCCACTGTTGGTTCGTCGAGCGACGGATGTATTTGCTGCCCAGAAAAAAGTAGGTGCGAGCCAGTTCGTAGCGGTACTCCTCGGGAAGCGGCGCGGTGGCGTTGGCCGATTCCAGTGCCTCCAGCGCCTTTTGATGCGCTCGATAGGCCCCTTCCGGTTCGAACCGCGCCGACCGCACGTTCCCTACTTCGTTGTAACTCCGGGCCAGTTCGATCCAAACCGCCAGATCCGTGGCCGCGCCGGCACCGAGTTCCTGAAGTTTCTCTGCTGCTTTCAGATACTCCCGTTCCGCCCGATCAATCCGTCCCAGCCGTTCGCGAATGTTTCCCACCCGCCGCGTCGCCACCGCCGATTCGAGCATGATTTGGGCATCGTCACCGACCTGCTCCGCCAGCCGATTGTAGAAGACCAGCAGGTTTTCCAACAGCACCGCCGTTTGCTCGGACGGTTGTACCTGAACATAATGCGTGGAGGTTGCCGGACGGCCTGAACGAAGCCCCATGCAAGCACATGCCTGACCAGTGGGATCGGTATCGCAGTGGATCCAGACACGCTCCGGAGACAACTGCAAGTAAAGGTCTTCGAGTGCCTCGAGTGCCACGCCGGACGTGGCTTCGGCCCGCGTAAGGGCCTGCCGGGTTTGGGCATACGCGGTGCGAGTGCGAAAGTGGCCCACGACAGCCGTTGCCGCGAACGCCACGACCAGCACGGTGGCCAAGGCCGAGACCGTTGCCAGAGCCGCATTGCGCCGGCACCATCGCCACGCCGTTTCCACCCAAGAAGCCCGCCGCGCGCGAATGGGTTTGTCCTCCAGAAAACGTCGCAGGTCGGCCGCGAGGGCGGTCGCCGTTTGGTACCGCCGCGACGGCTCGGAAGCCAGACACTTGAACACAATCGCCTGCAAATCCCGCGGGATCGATCGGCGATAGCGCTGCCGGATGGCGTTTTTCAACGGGACATCCGATGGAGCACCTCCATCCTTCCTTTGGTTGGACTCGCCGCCGAGCATTTTATTCCCGATACGTGTCAGGTTCCACGGCCGAACCGGTTGTCTTCCCGCCTCCCCCTCGCTGCCACAACCGCCGCATGTTGGCTGGCGGGTCTTACCGTCGCCGCTTGGATTCTCCCGGTGGCATGGGCGCTCAGTGCAATCCGCCTTGCCATCGGTCGGGCTCACGGCGGAGAATTCCCCGTGCGAGGCGTCCAGCAACTCGTGCAAGGTCATGCCGAGCCCGTAGAGGTCGCTGCGAGCGTCCGCATGACCTCGCGACTGCTCGGGGGCCATGTACCGCGGCGTGCCGACGATTTCTTTGTCACCCTCACCCTGTCGCGCGGTCGGAGTATATTTCAAGCGGTTGGATTTTTCCGGCTGGAAAGCTGCTCGACGCAAGCCGTCCTCCCGCTGGTCGGACTCGCGGCGGAGAAAGTCATCCGCGACCGGAGTAATGACTCGAGCCAAACCGAAATCGGCCAAACAGGCGTTCCCCTCTTCATCCACCAGCAGGTTTCCCGGCTTGACGTCCCGATGCAAGGTACCTTGGAGATGGGCGTATTCCAAAGCTTCGGCGGCCTGAAGCCCTAACCGCGCTACGGCAGCCCACCACGCCGCCTTCCCCTCGCGGCGGGACGCGTCACGCTGCCTGTCACTGGCGTGAGATTGACCGGCGGGGAACTTCCTCGCCGTCAGGGTTCTTACAATCCCCGAGAGATCTTGGTCGGCCCTCCGTTCATCGGTCGCTTTCCCGTCCCCACGGGGCGCCAGTGAACGATGGCCGCCACGTATACCGGTCGCGGATGACTTGGTCCGCCGCGAGTCCGACCAGCGGGAGGACGGCTTGCGTCGAGCAGCTTTCCACCCGGACAAATCCGACTGCCTGAAGTATAGTTCCTTGACAATGTCGTCGAGTCCCACGCCTCGAACCAGCGGCATGACATAGTAGCGCAGCCCATCCTGTTCACCCACTCCGAAAACCGGCACGATCCCAGTATGCCGCAGTTTGGCCGCCGTTTGCGCCTCGCGCTGAAACTGTTCTCGATGCTTCTCTTCAAGCAGCACGTGTTGAGGCAGGACTTTCACCGCCACGCGTCGGGCAAGCGACCGCTGCTCCGCCTCGTACACGACGCCCATGCCCCCGCGTCCGATTTCCCGGATAATGTCGAAATCGCCAAGCTGATCGGGAATGTCAGGGGGCGTGGCCCGCCTGAGCACGGCCTCCCGCACACTCTTTTCCGCCGCGCAAAACCGCTCCATCGTGGCGAGCGCGGGAAACAATTGCTGAATCTGCTCCGCATACTCCGGGTATTGCGAGATGTATTCGAAAACGGAAGGACTTTCCCCGTTGCGGCACCGCGTGGCAAACTCG
>JBNJEM010000120.1:0-14716 GCA_051745935.1 Planctomycetota bacterium | reverse complement strand
CGGTCTCGGATGACTTTCTCCGCCGCGAGTCCGACCAACGGGAGGACGGCTTGCGTCGGGCAGCTTTCCACCCGGAAAAATCCAACCGCCTGAAATATAGCCCACGAAACCGATTCACCCGCGCAAATCCTCGGAAGACCAGTCTACTTCAACCCGCCACTGCCACATTCATCTTAGCAAAAACCTCTGGCAAACATACGGAATCGACGCCTCGTTCTTGAGATGATGCGTATCGATTCCAAGCGATTCCAGTGAAGCTGAAATCCTCGCGAAATCGTACTCCTCGTGGATATTGACGATGGCCGACACGGCATAACCACGACGTTTGAGATCTTGCAATGTGATGACCATTTCCTCAGTCACTTCAGGCACGATTGCGATCACCGTGGCGTCACGCGGCAGTCGGCCCTCGGTCTCCTGGATCAATTCCGGCAATCGCAGTCCATCCGTCAATTCGACACGAGCCAAGGTCTCCAGGATCCTGAGCAATTGTTCAGCGCCCCGCCGCGTCTGCACGCACACCGGTTGCAACCGCTCACTCTTCTCCCGCATGCTTGCCGCCTTTCGAGCCTGTTTTCGCGTGCGGGGATCGAAAGCCCATCCTTCGACGCGCACGCGATCGGCCGCATCCCGCCCGTTGGTAACCAATCCAACCTGCTGGCCCATCTCATACACCGCATTGGCAATTGAAGCGGCAGCGGTCACGGCCAATTCGCTTCGGTACGGTTCGTTGCGTTTCGCGTGGCTCGCCGCGTGGAATTCGAGCAGCACCGTGGCACCGACAATCGTTGACGGTTCATACTGTTTACTGTGCAGGTGGCCCGTGCGCGCCGTCGCTCGCCAATGCACGCGCGAGAGCGGATCGCCCGGCAGATACTCGCGGACTCCGGCGATCCGCGTTGGGTCTTCATACAACCGATATGTCATCCGGACTTCCCCAATGGGACGCCGCGAGGCAATATCAAAGCCTTCCAACGAGACGACGCGAGGGTAAACCAACAGAAAATGCGGCTCGTTGAGGACGCGGAATCTGCGATGCAGCCCGAAAAGGTCCCCGGTTTCCGCCACCGTGGGCCCCAGCTGATAGTAGCCGCGACGATTGCACTTTAGCCGATAGAAGATGTGTTTCCGTTGATGCCCCCACAACATTTGCAGCTTGATTCGATCCCCCGCCAATTGAAGATCAGGGGGCCGAAATAGCAGAGCACGCCGTGGCAGCAGATCCTCCGCCAACACCCAGGCAATTGGCAACCTGCCCTGGTTACGGAGCGTGATGACCACGGCAATCGTGTCCCCCAACTGGGCAGTCAACCGGTTGCTCTCGCGCATCGCCGAAAGGTTTTGGGCCCAGGAGTACGCCAAAAACCGGCTGACCAGCAGTGCTCCCAGTAGCACGTACATCGCGTACGCCAACAATCCCACGCGCAGGACGAGGGCCACGATCAGGATCAACGTGGCTATGATCAGCCATCGCATGGCAAGCGATCTCGATCTGCTGGGACTATATTTCAGGCGGTTGCATTTTCCGGGGTGGAAAGCTGCCCCACGCAAGCCGTCCTCCCGTTGGTCGGACTCGCGGCGGACCAAGTCACCCCCGACCCGTATAATCAGGCGGTTGCATTTTCCGGGGTGGAAAGCTGCCCCACGCAAGCCGTCCTCCCGTTGGTCGGACTCGCGGCGGACCAAGTCATCCCCGACCGGTATAATTGTACAGCGTCACTCCGATACTTCGCTCGGTGGGCCCCGTGCCAGCGGCTCGTTGATTCGGTAACGACAAGCGATGTTCCCGCCGCGCCCACACAATGGTTTTTCCCGCCCGTCCATTCACGATGACAGGGTGGGGACGGCGATCTCCGCGACCACGTCGTCGATCACGCTTTCCGCCGTGACCTTTCGAAGCCGACTTTCCGCTTTCAGGATGACGCGGTGCGTTAATACAGGGCCCGCCACTCGCTTGACGTCGTCCGGCAGCACGAACTTGCGGCCCCGCAAGGCGGCGAGGGCCTGGGAGGTGCGAAACAGCGCCAGGCTCGCCCGCGGGCTGCCGCCGAGGACCAAATCCTCGTGATCCCGCGTATCATGCACGATCTGCATCAGGTATTGTCGCACCTTCTGGTCCACGCGAATGTCGCGCACGGCGTGTTGGCATGCTATCAGTTCGTCAGCCGAAACAACCGGTTCCACGTCATTCACCGGGTGCTTTTTATGAAGCATATCCAACATCTTCAATTCTTCGTCCATTGTCGGATACCCTAATTTAAATCGCATCAGAAATCGGTCCAACTGAGCTTCCGGCAACGGAAAAGTCCCCTCGTGATCGATCGGGTTCTGTGTGGCGATCACCAGAAAGGGCGGGGTCAGCGGGTGCGTGGTCCCATCCACCGTCACCCGCCCTTCGCCCATGGCTTCGAGCAAGGCCGCCTGCGTTCGCGGAGTGGTCCGATTGACCTCATCGGCCAACACCAATTGGGCGAATATCGGCCCGGCGCGGAATTCAAACTCGGCCGTCTTTTGATTGAAAATCGAGGCGCCGGTGACGTCGGTCGGAAGCAGATCGGGCGTGCATTGGATCCGTTTGAACGAGCATCCCACACTGAGGGCCAGCGCCCGCGCCAGCATGGTTTTGGCCACGCCGGGAACGTCTTCCAGCAGGATATGGCCCTCCGAAAACCAAGCGACCAACGCCAGAATTAGCTGCTGCCGCTTGCCGACCACCACCTTTTCCACGCTTCCAATGATGCGCTTCGCCGTCTGATTCACGTCAACCACGGATAAACCCACTTCGCGCTTAAGCGTGTCTTTGAAAAACTAAGAAGCCATGACAAAACCGTGCATGTTTCTCGTAATCCAAGGGGTCTTGGACACGAAGGGCCCGCATGGATGCCACGGGCTTGTCCCGTGGTGGTTCACGCTCGCCGCTACAAACCGGCCAGACACACCACGCCTGCCCGTCGGTAGCGTGGAACGTAACGGACCACGGGACAAGCCCGTGGCATGTGCACCTGGAAAAGCCTTTCCTCAATATGTGCAACGGACGTGCGAACGTCCGCGGACATTAGTCTTTTGCTCGTGAACGGTTACGAAGCGGGAACCACGTTGGGTTACGGGCTGGCACCCATCCCAGGCAGCGTGTACGGGGCTCGTTTCCGTCTATCCAGATACTGGTTCGCTTCCTCGTCACCGGGAAACTCCTCCTTGTCGGGATCCCACGTCAGCGGTCGTCCCAGGCGAAGCGAGATGTTCGTCAGGTGGCAGGCCGTCACGCTGCGGTGTTCCACATCGACCGGCGCCACCGGTTGCTCGCGTCGCTTCACGCACTCCACGAAGTTCTTCATATGGTCCTTGCTCGGTCTAGCCCGCCACGCCTCGCTCGGCAAAGGATTCTCGGCCAGCTCTTCGACCGGTTTTCCATAGGCGCCGGAGACGTTGACGAAGATCCGTCCCTTGTCGCCAATGAACATGACCCCATGCCGGTCGAACTGTTTGATCTCGTCCGGAACGTCCCGACCAAAAAGTTGATTGATGTCGGCGTCGGAAAGCGTGCCGGCCTTTTCAGTACCATACGTGCGGCGCAACCTCAGGGCGGAAAAGAACAGGACTTCCACGCCATCGGGATAGACCATGCGAGAGAAGAACCGATCCGGGGTGTTGAAGTACTCGGTGCCCTCCGGATTGGGAAACTGTCCGCGGGCCTCCACGGAAACCGGACCGCTCAATTCCCGGTCCATCCCCCAGTGCGCCACGTCCATGATATGGTTTCCCCAGTCCGTGATGATCCCGCCCGCGTATTCGTAGAACCAGCGAAACGTCTTGTGTGTCCGTTCGGGATAGTAATCGTGAACAGGAGCCTGTCCCTGGTACATGTCCCAATCGAGAGATTCGGGAACGGGAACCGTTTCAAACGGCCCACCCTTGGTACTGTACCAGGGCAGCGCCACCCAAACCTGCTTCAGTTTTCCGAGACGGCCGTTGCGCACCACCTCCACCCCCCGCTGGACAGGCGGCATGCTGCGGCGCTGCGTGCCCACCTGGACCACGGAGCCGGTATCGTGTACGACCTGTCGGAGCATTTTCCCCTCTTCGATGGTGAGGGTCAGCGGCTTTTCGGTGTAGACGTCCTTGCCCGCGCGGCACGCGTCCAGGTTCACGGCGGTGTGCCAGTGATCCGGCGTCGCGTTGACAATCACGTCCACCTTTTCACCATCCAAAAGCTGGCGATAGTCCTGATAGACTTTTGGCTTGCCCTCGAACAGGGCTTTGCCCCTGTCGGCGTGCTTCAAGTCGGCGTCGGCGATCGCGACCACGTCGCCGTACCGAGCCGCCTGCTGGATCACGTGTGTCCCGCGGCCCCCGGCGCCAATCCACCCAATTCGGAGACGATCGTTTTTCGCTTTCGATTTTTCTTCCTCCGCCTCGGCCGGCGTCGATAACCAGTAAGGAACAAAGCCGCACGCCCCCAACGCGGCCGTCCGTTTCAAGAAATGTCGTCGTTCCAGTAAAAACCACATTGTCGGTTCTCCCATCTATTCAAGTCCATGTGGGCTCAACCACGCGCCGCCCCTGGTTGGCTCACGGAAATTGACCGATCTCCGCATCGTACGCTGTTTACCCGGCCGTTGCAACAAACGTGAGGGGATCCGATCGCGCCGCGCCCAGCAGCGGCGCCCGGCGCGTGGGGGAACCCCCTCTGGATAGTATCCTCGATTCTATCCTTCAGACGCTCGGTTTTGTCCGGGGGGAAAGCTACGCCACGCAAGCCGTCCTCCCGTTGGTCCGCGGCTTATTGGGCTGCCATCGGTACTTTACAGCCCCTAACAAAACCGAGCTCTCGCTTCCAAAATACCCACTTTCCCGCCAACGCTGACCGCGAAAACGGGAAGCCTTTGCATTTCACGCCATTGTCGTCTTGGACGCAGAGAGGCTACCATGGGGGGAATGAGAGGAAGAGGCCGGTGGAACGGAACGCGTTCGCGGTTTGACGGACAGCGGCCGCCACTGTCACGCGGCGCATGCCCCCAGAAACCAAACCAACCAACGGAAAGGGATGCTCGAATGAAAATGAAAACTCGGTCCGTGCTGGCCTCGCTCTTGGGCTTTTGCGTCCTGGTAGGCCTGTGTCCAAGCGGTTGTCGCCAAGCGCGAACGGACGACGGGAAGATCGTGATCGGGCTTTCCGTTCCGTCCCTCACCCATCCATTCTTCATTTATTTGCGGGACAACATCTTGGATGAAGCGGAGGAATTGGGGGTGGAGATCAGGGCCATGGACGCCGAAGACATGGCCGCGAAACAGATGTCGATCATCGAAGATTTCATCGTGCGCGACGTCGACGGCGTGCTGCTTGCTCCTATTGGCGCCGATTCTCTCGTGCCCGCCGTCGAGTCGCTCAATCAAGCGGGCATTCCGGTTGCCACCGTGGATCGCAAAGTCAGTGGGGGCCAGGTATTCGTGCACGTGGGGGCGGACAATGTGGAAGGCGGGCGGGTGGCGGCGCGTTACTTGATTGAGAGACTTGGAGGGGATGGTCGGATCATCGAATTGGAAGGCACGCCTGGCGCATCGCCGGCCATCGACCGCAAGAAAGGATTCCATGAAGTGATCGACGCGTCCGGTATTGAGGTGATGGCCAGCCAAACGGCCGACTTCAAGCGGGTCAAGGGCCAGGCGGTCATGGAAAACCTGCTGCAAGTGCACTCGGATTTCCAGGGCGTATACGCGGCGAATGACGAAATGATGTTGGGCGCGATCGAGGCGATGGAGGCGAACGACGTGGAAAGCTCTGAAGTGGTCACCGTCGGATATGATGCCATTCCCGACGCCCTGGACTATATTCGCGAAGGCCGCGTCGACGCCACGGTGGAACAGTATCCGGGACGTCAAGCGAGAACAGCGCTGCGGATATTGGTGCGGCATATCCGGGACGGATCAACGCCGAAATCGAACCAGATTGACATCAAGCCGGTCATCATTGACGCCGACAACCTGGATCAAGCGGAAGAGAAGGGAGCGATGCGTGTCGAGTGAGCGGGTTCTCTACATGGAACGGATCAGCAAGGCCTTTCCGGGGGTCCAGGCCTTGCAGTCCGTGGACTTTGAACTCTTCGAAGGGGAGGTACACGCCCTGGTCGGGGAAAATGGTGCCGGCAAGTCCACTCTCATCAAGGTGCTCTCGGGCGTTCATCGCCCTGATAGGGGGCGTCTTTGGCTGCGGGGCCAAGAAACCCGCGCTCGCTCTCCCCGCGACATGATGGATCTGGGAGTGCGTGTGATTTATCAAGAGCTGAATTTGGTGCCCGGCTTATCCGTTGCCGAAAACCTCTTCCTCGGTCGCGAACCGATCCGCCATCGCCTTCGTGGCGTGGTGAA
The DNA here is from genome assembly GCA_051745935.1 of Planctomycetota bacterium. GTDB lineage: Bacteria > Planctomycetota > Planctomycetia > Pirellulales > Pirellulaceae > JBNJEM01. The sequence goes on along the minus strand of JBNJEM010000120.1, from coordinate 8,350 downwards.
CTGGCCGGAGATGCATCGGCAGTGCCGGACGATTCTGGAGCGATTCGGCCTGGGCATTGATCCCCGGACAAAAGTCGGTCGCTTGGGCGTGGCTCATCAACAGATCATCGAGATTGCCAAGGCGATTTCCTGCCGCGCGAGAATCGTGGTCATGGACGAGCCGACGTCCGCGCTGACCGATCGCGAGACGGAGAAACTGTTCGCGATCATTCGTGATTTGCGAAGCCAAGGGGTATCCGTCATCTATATCTCGCACCGGCTCGATGAAATCCGGCGGATCGCCGATCGCGTGACCGTGCTCCGGGATGGCCGGCACATCATCACGTCGCCTCGCGGCGAACTTTCGCCGGCGCGGATCATCCAGCACATGGTAGGCCGCCGCATTGACGAGTATTATCCCAAGGAAGCACTCTCGCACGGCGACGTGCTATTGAGCGTGGAGGGATTGTCGCAACATAACGTGTGTCGGGACGTGTCCTTCGAACTTCGTCGTGGCGAAATCCTTGGCCTGGCTGGACTGGTGGGATCGGGCAGGACCGAAATCGCCGAATTGCTGTTTGGGCGGCGAAAGGCCGATCAAGGCGTCATTCGTCTCGGGGGACATCCGGTCCGCGTGCGAACGCCCCGGCACGCCGTTGAGCTTGGTGTCGGGCTGATCCCCGAGGAACGGAAGACGGACGGGCTGGTGCTTGACATGTCCGTCTTTGACAATGTCACGCTTTCCATTTTGAAGAAATCCTCTATCCTTGGCCTTGTTCCTCGGCGGCGACTGGCACGGCGGGTTAAAAACGTCACTGAAGAAACCCAACTGAAATCGTCCGGCCAGAACCAGCAGGTGAAACACCTCAGTGGCGGAAACCAACAGAAAGTGGTGCTGGCCAAATGGTTGCTTCACGAATGCCAGGTCTACATCTTCGACGAGCCGACGCGTGGCGTCGATGTCGGCGCGAAACGCGAAATCTATCGATTGATGGAGAAACTGGCGAGGCGAGGGGCGGGCATCATCATGATCTCGTCCGATATGCCCGAAGTGCTCCATATGAGCGACCGCATCCTCGTCGTATGCGAGGGGCACATCGCGGGAGAGCTGCAACGACACGAAGCCACGCAAGAATCGGTTCTCCGGCTGGCAGTGGGCCGGGAAGGAGTTGAGACATGCCGCAGTGGGTGAGTCATACGCTGAGACAATACGGGATTCTTTTCGGCTTCATCTGTATCATCGCCGTGCTGTCCGTGCTCGAGCCCTCTTTTTTGACCTTGCGCAACCTAACGAACATCCCTCGCCAGACGTCCGTCATCGGCATCATGGCCGTGGGCATGACCTTTGTAATCCTCACGGCGGGAATCGACCTCTCCGTGGGCTCCATGCTGGCGTTGAGCGGGGTGGTCTGCGCCAGTCTGGAACAGCAGGGCTTCGGCGTTGGGACGATTGTCGCGTTGACTTTACTGTTGGGCGCCTTCATCGGAACAGTCAATGGCGTCGTGATTACCAAGGGCAAGGTAACGCCGTTCGTGGTAACACTGGGAATGATGAGCATCGCCCGGGGACTGACGCATATCTACACGGATATCTACACGCGCGCTTATTCGGAGAGTCAACCCATCAGCGGCTTCGGTCCCTCGTTTCGTTTCATCGGATCCGGCGAGCTTTTCGGTATCCCCGTGCCGATCGCTGTTTTCGCTCTGACCGTGGTCCTTGCAGCCCTGGTTTTGCGGCACACCACGCTGGGCCGCTATACGTACGCCATTGGAGGAAACGAAGAGGCCGTGAAACTATCCGGCATCAACGTTGATTTATACAAGACATCGGTTTATGCCATCTGCGGTCTGACGTCGGCTCTTGGGGCGATCGTCCTCACATCCCGACTCAACGCCGGCGAAACCATCGCCGGCACCGGGGATGAACTTGATGTCATCGCGGCGGTCGTGATTGGCGGCACGAGTTTGATGGGGGGCCGTGGCAGTGTGTGGGGGACCCTGATCGGCGCGCTTCTCATCGGCACGATTAACAACGGCATGAATCTTCTGGCGATCTCGCCATACTACCAGTTGGTCGTGAAAGGCGTCATCATTATCGCCGCCGTCCTGGTGGATCGACTCCGCGCGGCATCGTAAACGCGGCTTCCACCCGTGCCGAAATCGGCGAGGGTGATTGTGCGACACGGCCGCCCGCATATCGTGCGTGGTGCGTGGTGCTTGGTGCTTGGTGCTTCGGTGCTTCGGTGCTTTGGTGGTGCGGCGCGCGCCTGGGAACGCGAATCAGGAACGGCTCAGAAATAGGTTCCGCGTTTTTCGTAGGGTGGCACTGGCTGAGCGAGCGGCAAGACGCGTTCCATTTCTAGAAGACGCGGATCGCGAGCGGAGCCAGTGTGCCCGGACGGTTCGGGGGCACGTTGAATGGCGAAAGTTATTCCTGAGCGACCCCTAAGGGATTTCGGAGCGTTCCGCCGGGTGGTTTGCAGGGGGCGCTCGTTATTCTTGGACTTCATGTGTACGCGAGTGTGTCGGAGATTTGAGTGTGTCCGGACGCGCTTGATGCGAAGGCCTACCGTTGCAGAATCGCGATTGGTCGTTTAGAGGAGGAACACTTTGAACTCAAAGTGTAAGCGTTTCGCGCCCTTCGAACGGCCCAGACGCTGGAAAAGCCCTGGTTTCAGGTCGTGTCCAGGTGGATCGAATTTGAACCCGTGACGGGTGCAGTCATGGCCGAAAAGGCGCCGAAAGCCGGGCTTTACCAGCTAGTCGAGACGCGAAGCTTACAGTTTGAGTTTGAATGGTTTTGTCGTGGCTGTTTACTATCGGCGCCGCTTGCGCCGTTTGCGAGCAGCCTGGGCCGTGTCGGCTTCCGCTTTTTCTCGCAGACGTTCCAACCAGGACTTCTTTCGGGGGGTGGGCTTGCTCGTGGCAGCCGGTTTGACGTCGGGCTTGGGCAACAACTTCCGCTCGCCAATCCCCCAGAGACTCGAGGCGATGAAATACACGCACAAACCGGCGGGGACTTTGAAGAACAAGACCCCGATGAAGATCATCATGTACTTCATCATGCTCTGCTGCATCCGCGTTTGGTCGTCGGTCGCCGGTGGGGTGAACATCTTCTGTTGGGCCAGGAAGAGCACGATTGTGAAAATGGGCAGAACGTTCAAATACGGCCCCAACCAACCCGTTTCACTCGCGAGGAAGCCGGGCATGACGCCGTCCCACCGCCAGGCCATGTCGGGGCCGGCCAGGTTTGAACACCATTGGACCCCCGGTATCAGCGAGGCTTGACGCAAATTGATATCCACCGACAGGCATCGATACAGCCCGATGAAAATCGGCAACTGCAGGAACATCAACCAGCAACCGCTGAGCGGATTGAAATTGTGTTTTTTCCACAGGTCTCGCTGCGCCTCTCCCTGTTTCTGCAAATCGTTTTTGTATTTTTCCTTGATCTTCTTGATCTCTGGAGCAAGCTGCTGCATGACTTGGGCATTGCGAGCGGCCTTGCGGCCAATGGGAAACATGGCACCGCGGACCAGCACTGTCAGCAGGACAATGGCCAAGCCGTAGTTTCTGAAAATGCGGTAGAAGAACTGAAGCACGGTGGAGAGCGGTCGGGCAATTTTTCCGAACCAACCGTACTCGATGATATCGGGCAGGCCGCAAGCTTCAAGCACCTCCGGAGATTTCGGCCCCAGAAACATATGGTAGTGGTCCGTCCTTGACTCCCCGGCCTCGATCGCTTGGGGAACGCTTACCATGCGGTAGGAGGTATTCATTTTCTTGAGAGCCCCCGACTCGGGCAGCTCGCCGACCGGCACTGAAGCAGCCTGCCGGCAAGTAAACGCCTTGGGACCGGGTAGAGTACCCGCTCGCGTAACGGCGGCGAAATATTGGGTATCGACGCCGATATAGTCCAATGTCCGCTGGGCGGGCGTGGGATTACTCGTCAAGATCGAGGTCACGGCGCCGTGGACATCCTTCTCTGCCAACGCGTCCTGCAATTGTTTAGCGACCTGAGTGGCACTCCGAAGACGGAGCTCGTTTCCGTGCACCCGCCACACCATGTCCCTCGCCCCGGCCGAGCCCCACGACGGATGGATTTTCCGGGTGTACCACCACCCCTCCACCGGCAAACCGTTGGGACCGTCCATGACGTAGGACACGGTTCGAGGAGCCGTCCCGTGGTTCTGAATCTCCAACTCCATGCGCAAATAGTATCCCGTTGCCACCTCGGTCGCCTTCGCTTTCGCCTCGCCCTGTTCCCGGTCTCCCTTCAGATCCCGTGCGGGTACGAGCCGGTAGCGCTTGAGGAATTCCAACTCACCGCCCCCCATCGCGTCCGGAAGCTGAACCCGCTTTGAAAAAGCAATTTCGTTTTTCTTCGTCTCGACGGCCGACCAGATTCCACGTCTCAGGGACGGGATCCCTCCCAGCTCCCTCTGCTCCCGCGACCGCTTGCTCTCGCCAACACTGTGCAGACCAATCAGATAACTGGGGACGAAATCGGTTCCCTGAGACGCCGTGGAGGGGGCCCCCAATTCGCCGGTGGGCATTTCCGCCCTCGCCACCGACGACCGTGGCGTTTCCGGCTCAATCAACTGCAGCGGCCAATGATCGACCGTCACGCCGAACGTCCTGGGATGTCCATCGCGATACACGCGCAAGCTCACGTCGTCTCCCGGCCGCGTGCCTTTGAGAAATCCCTCCAAATCCGCTCGGCTGGCGATATCCATCCCATTGGCACCATCAATGACATCGCCCACTCGAAGTCCCTCGGCGGATTCCTCGTCCAACGACTCCGCCCGCTCGGCGGGCGTCCCCGGCCCCACCACTTTCACCTCGCATCCCCGCTTCGTATCGTGCGTGTAAAGCCCAAGATACCCATGGGTGGACATCAGATCTCGATAAGCTAATTGGCCGTCCTTCTCGCGTTCAACCAATTCCACGCGTTCAACCGCCGCGCCGCGATTGCATAGGGTAATGAGCAGTCGATACCCGGCCTCCGAATCAAACGACCCCAGCGTGAACCACTTCGTCGGGCCCTCCTCTTGCTGAATGTCCGGCGGAGCGACCGGCGCGTCCGGCTCGGCCGATGCAACGGAATCCGCTTCATCCTCGGAAGTTTCTGGAGCGTCTTTAGTTTCTGGAGCGTCTTTCCTGGGCGAGGCATCCTGCTTCACCGGTTTTTCTTTCAGACCGGGCACCTTTTCATCCCGCTCCAGTGCCTTGCCCGGCTCGTCCTTCTTCTCCACATCGCCCGATTTAGCAACTGGCGGCGGGGGAGGATACAACATGTTGCGAACGAGCACGTGACCGATAAGAAGCAGGGCGGACAGTACCAGAAATAAGACAAGCCGTTTTTCCACGAGATGCTGACTTTCGCATGCGGATGAGACAAATGGGTTCGCGGCGGCTTCCCAACACACGGCTGCCGGGTCGCGCGCCAGACTGTTATTCTCGACTCAAAAGCCGATCTTGCAAAGGGGAGGTTATACCGGTCGCCGGCCGTAACTTGTGCGCGAGGCAACGCTCTCGGGCACGCGTGGCGCAAGCTGCAAGCGAGGGCAACCCGCCACGTTTCGGCCGTTTACGCCGCGCCCGCCCTGGTTGGTGTCGGTTGTGATCGTGGACAGTATAACGCTCACTCATGGTCGCTCATGGTCGTCTGGGCATGTATCGCGGGTCGCAATCGAGGACGGCCGTGAACAAGGTGAAATCCCAGGACGGGGGATTGTGGTAAGTATAGGGGCACGTATAGGAAAAACGCGGAACAACAGGATTGAAGCCCCCACTACAATTCAACGAATCAATCCCCTTCCCGCAAACGGTCGCCAAGAAAACTGTCTAACTCGGAGATCGCGTGGATCTTCTTCACGGTCTCTTCCACCGGGTACGAAACGCGGCGAAAATGGATCACATCGTCTTCCATGATGACATAACACGCGCGGGGATCACCATCACGCGGCTGGCCGACACTCCCCACGTTGACCATGCATTTCCCCTTGCCCAACACATAGATGTCATCCAGCTCGCGAGGTGAAAAAAACTTTCCTTGCTCCGTGAACACGCCGGGCACGTGCGTGTGGCCCTGAAAGCATACATGGCCCACCACGGCAAAGATTCTTTCGAGTTTTCGGAGATTGAACACATCTTCCGGGAACACGTACTCGTTCAGCGGGCTTCGTGCCGATCCGTGCACGAACATCTTTCCGTCGTCGCGATGGCTACGTGGTAATTCCGCCAGGAAATCGAGACGCCGCCGCGCCGCTTGCTTGTCGTCACACCGTGTCTCCAGCTGGCTTCGCGTCCAAAAGATGGCTCGTTCCGCGCCGCAGCTGAACCCTTCTGGATCAAACAAGGCAGCCAAGTCGTGGTTCCCCAACGTGCAGGTGTCGAATTGTTCCGCCAAGTCGATACACTCTTTCGGATTCGGCCCGTAACCCACCAGGTCGCCCAGACAGATGATCCGATCAACGCGCTGATCGCGCGCATCCGCAAGGACCGATGTCAAGGCCTCCAGATTGCCGTGAATATCACTCAGTATCGCTTGCTTCACGCCGTCGCGCCCCCCTTATCCTACGTTGGAACAACTCCGGATTTCCGGAGCTTTCCGCGGGCCAGACCGGAGCTTTCGTGGCCAGCATGGTTTGCCGCCACTTGTCGTTCCCGCCGGCCATCCGTCTTTCGCGCCCCGTCGGCGGACTGGCGAGTCCCTGACAGTTCGGCTTCTCAAGCCACCCCCCGGCCTCTGGCCGTTCGCCGGCGAGCCGGGGCTCATCAAAGCCAAAACGCCCCCAGGGATCCAATACTTCCCGCCTCGCGTGCTCGTTGCCTCCGGAACGGGCTCGTTCTACCGCCCACTGCGCAGACGGTCCCCCAACATGTTGTCCAGGTCGGAAATCGCGTAGATCTTCTCGATCGTCGTTTCGACGTCATACTCCACGCGGCGAAATTCAACCCTGGGGGTGTCGTTTTCATGCACAACAACGTAACAGGCGCGTGGATCGCTGTCCCGGGGCTGACCGACCGACCCGACATTGAACATGGTCTTCTCGCCGGTCAATTCAAAGTGATAATCACACTCTTCGGGCGTAATGAATTCGCCGCTTGCCGTGAATACACCGGGAATGTGCGTGTGTCCCTGAAACGAGTATCGTTCGACACGGTCGAATAACGCATCCATTTTTCGCTGATTGTACACGTCCTCGGGAAACACGTATTCATTGGTTGGCTCACGGGGCGAACCGTGCACATACAGATAATGGCCTTCCCTCGAGGAGCGTGGCAGGTTGCCGAGAAAATCCCAGCGTTGCTCCGTTCGTTCCGCACTTCCCGTCCGTGTTTCCAATTGATCTCGAGTCCAATAGATCGCCTGCAACGCCACCGGATTAAAGCCGTCCGGATCAAACAACGCGGCTTGGTCGTGATTTCCCAGAATCATCACCTCGCAAGCGTCCATGACCCTATCCAGGCAACCGCCCGGATTAGGACCGTAGCCAACCACGTCACCCAAGCAATAGATCTGTTGCACGCCCTGACGGCGAACGTCTTCCATCACCGCTTGCAGGGCTTCACTGTTCGCGTGGATATCACTGATCAAAGCCCGTTTCACAACCGGCTACCTTTCCGTCGAAACCCCGCCACAGGCCACCCGACGACGACGCCGTAAAAACCGTCAAATATCGCCAGCCTCGACGTAAATCCAAATCCAATATACCGGTCGCGGATGACTTTCTCCGCCGCGAGTCCGACCAACGGGAGGACGGCTTGCGCCGGGCAGCGTGCCACCCGGAAAATCCAGCCGCCTCAAATACAATCTACTACGGAAGTCTAGAACGGGGCAACATGCCATGCAAGGTCCCCCCGGGGAGTAGTTCACTCGATCCGCCGCGGCCCCAATCCGCCTGCTGGTGGTCTCCGGCCCTGATGGGCCGTGGATCGCGATCCACGCCTTCTGCCCCCGTCCCCGAACACGCGCGGATCGCATAAGGGACTCATTCCCACTCGCAATCACCATTCGCATAACCCGCATCCCCCCGAAAGAAGCCACCCAGGCGGGTAGTCGTTCACGGGCAAGAGACTGATATCCCCGGATGTTCGCACGTCCATTGCACACTCCGGAGAAGGGCTTTCAAAATGCAACGCATAGACCGGTCGCGGATGACTTTGTCCGCCGCGAGCTTGACCAACGGGAGGACGGCTTCTCGGGACGGAGTCCCGAGCCACGTTGGCCGGGCTTAGCGTAGGTCCTGAAATGTCGTAGGATGGTGTTGCAGGGCCTAGATCCAAGCTCCGCTCTTCGGGGCCAACTCGAGAATAAGGAACAAAATGGGTGCGTATCTTGGCTATTGAGACCTCCACCACCGAC
>JBNJEM010000119.1:0-14786 GCA_051745935.1 Planctomycetota bacterium | reverse complement strand
CGAGACAAGCTCGTGGGGGGCCGGGGCTGGGCGGGGTCCGGCTGTAGCTTGGGAGTCTTGGGCTCCCACGAGACAAGCTCGTGGGGGGCCGGGGCTGGGTGGGGTCCGGCTGGCAAGTTGAAAACTTGGGGTTTCGGGGAGTCTTGGGTCTTCCGGTTTTTCCGTCACGTGTTTCCGGTTCGGAAGCCGTGCCAAAACCAATCGACTTCTTCGGCTTCCTTGATCGACAAAACCTGGGACATGACGGCTTTCTTTCGATTTCGGGCATCCAATCTGGCAGAAAAACGCGGATCCACACCATCTTCATAACCTCATGTCCAGGCCAGCTTTTCAAGCCCCCAGGTTGGGCGTTCGGGCGGGGGTTGGCAACATTCTTGCCGCGATGCGGTCCCTCGGGCTGGCCGACTGGACAAAACGCCCGGCTCGGGCGGCGGGGCCCGAGCGCGGCTGTCTTGACCAATCTCCACGCGGCCTCGACAATAACTGATCTGGCAATTCGTTGGATCACCAACTGGGTGTTGTGGTACATGAGTAATGAAAACGCGGTGGCCGGCAAGGCGAAGTTGCGGGAAGTCCCGGATGGGAAGGGACGTTTTGGGACCTATGGGGGACGATACGTTCCGGAAACGCTTACCAAGGCGTTGGAAGAGCTGGCCGGAGCCTACGAGGCCGCCTGCAAGGATGAATCGTTCCAGTGTCAGTTGGACGGTTTGCTGCGCGACTACGTGGGTCGCCCCTCGCCGCTGTACCATGCCCGGCGGTTGAGCGAGGAAGGGGGCGGGGCGCGGATTTGGCTGAAGCGCGAGGATTTGAATCACACCGGATCGCACAAGATCAACAATACGCTGGGCCAGGCTTTACTGGCGATGCGGATGGGCAAGAGCCGGGTGATCGCTGAAACCGGCGCTGGCCAGCATGGCGTGGCCACCGCCACCGCTTGTGCCCGATTTGGGCTGCCGTGCGTCGTTTACATGGGCGAAGAGGATATTCGTCGGCAGGCCCCCAACGTGTACAGTATGCGGCTACTGGGCGCCGAAGTGCGTCCGGTTTCAACAGGGTCCCGCACGTTGCGCGATGCAATCAACGACGCGATGCGAGATTGGATGTCCAGCGTGGCGAGCACCCATTACGTTTTGGGCTCGGTCGTCGGCCCGCATCCGTTTCCACGCATCGTCCGTGATTTTCAATGCGTGATTGGTCGCGAGACGATCGGGCAGTGCGAGCAACGGATTGGACATCTTCCCCAGCTCGTTGTTGCCTGCGTGGGCGGGGGTAGCAACGCGGCCGGCATGTTTTATCCCTTTGCAACGGAAACCGACGTATCGCTGTTGGGTGTGGAGGCCGGTGGACGCGGTTCCCGGCCTGGCGAGCACGCCGCATCGCTCAATTTCGGTTTGCCGGGGGTGTTGCACGGCAATTGCAGCTACGTGATGCAGGACGAGGATGGACAGACGTGCCCCGTTCATTCGGTGTCGGCGGGGCTCGATTATCCCGGCGTCGGACCGGAACACAGCTATTGGAAAGATTGCGGCCGGGTCAATTACACGCATTGCAGTGATCAGGAAGCTCTCCAGGCGTTCGATATGCTGGCCCGCTGCGAAGGCATCCTGCCGGCACTCGAATCCTCCCACGCCGTGGCCAAGGCGGTAAGTAGAGCGTCCGCGATGAGTCCCGATGAAGACGTGGTGATCTGTCTCTCCGGACGCGGTGACAAAGACACCGCCGAGATCGCTCGCCTGCGGGAAGAAAACGCCGGGTAATGGGATGGTGATGGGTGGCGGTGACAGCCGAATTCCCGGGGCGCGCGGATCCGTTATACCGGTCGCGGATGACTTCGTCCGCCGCGAGTCCGACGAACGGGAGGACGGCTTGCCATGAGAATCGTTCCAAATGGGAGAAGGCCAACCGGCGGCGGCCTGATCGTGGCGATGGTCATGCGGCGCGATGTGCAAGGTGACCGAATGAACGCTTGGGATTGTCTTGAGTGATGAGGTTTTTGTTCCATGTCGGCAGTTGATGAGTTGTTTCAGCGTCTACGTTCCCGGGGAACAAAGGCATTCATGCCTTTCGTGACCGCGGGGGATCCGGATCTGGCTTTCACGGTGGAGATCTTGCGTGAATTCGCCGCCGCCGGCTGTCATATGTGTGAATTGGGGATCCCCTATAGTGATCCGATCGCCGACGGGCCAGTGGTACAGGCTTCATTCACACGCGCGCTTGACAGAGGAATAAGACTGTCTCGGATCTTTGATACGGCGGCACAACTCTTGCCCACGCTTTCCATGCCGATCGTGACCATGGTCAGCTATTCCATCGTGCACCGACAAGGGTTGGAGTCATACGTGAAGCGAGCGAAAGCAGCGGGCTTCGCCGGAGCCATTATCCCCGACCTCTTGGTTGACGAAGCGCCCCCTCTCGCCCGCATCTGCCGCCGAGAGGACTTCAGCTTGATACAGCTCGTCACCCCCACCACTCCCCGGGATAGAGCGTTACGTATCATCGAATCATCGACGGGTTTTCTGTACTACGTGTCGGTTACGGGAATCACCGGCGAACGGAAAGAATTGCCGCCGGAATTGGTCGAAAACGTGTCCGAACTGCGACGGGAGACCAACCTGCCGATTTGCATTGGTTTTGGTATTAGTCGGCCAGAACACGTTCGCAAACTCGCGCCCGTTGCCGATGGGTTGATCGTCGGATCGGCGATCGTGCGTCGTATTGCCGAGATCAAACAGGACGATCGATCGGCGGTCTTGCACGAGGTGCGACGGTACGTGGACGAGTTAATTGGAGCGATTTCCTCGGGGGATGGAAAACTCTAGTTTTGCAATAAGGTCGCCGATTCTCTGCCAACGCCAGCGGTTGCCGCTTCCCCCCCACCGCTGAATTCCTTTTCCCCTTCCGGGTACCGCCGTCTCTTCCCGCCGCCATGCCGGTCGCGGATGACTTTGTCCGCCGCGAGTCCGACCAACGGAAAGACGGCCTGCGTCGGGCAGCTTTCCACCCGGACAAATCCGACCGCCTGAAGTATAAAATCGCCTGAAGCATAAACAAGATACGGGCCCGGCTTGATTTCCGCCGAGGTGCGGTGAGGTGAGGTGCGGTGAGGTGAGGTGAGGTGAGGTGAGGTGAGACGCTGCTTCGACCCCCTGTTCGCCGGGGCCGCCCCCCACTCGAGTAAGCCGGGCGACATTTTCCGATTGACCTGTTCGCTGAGAACCGTAGAGTGGAGATGGAGGTGCACCATGCCAGCTCGCCATCCCAACACCAACCTGGAACGGTTCTTTTCTGGCGTCACGGAGTATACGTTCGAAGTTAAGCTGGGGATCGTGGACCCGCCGCTGGTCGACTATCTCAGCGCTCTGCTGGTTCACTGCGTACGCACCGACCAGTTGCATGGCTTTCGGACAGCGGGCGGGCACGTGGTCCGGGAATTCGGTCGGTTGATCGAAGAGGCGGAAACGCGGATTGGGGCGGCGCGGCGTCGGGTTCACCGCTATATCGGCGATCTTGCGATGTTTTGGACGGGGGTTTTTCCCGAATCGTTGCGACAAACGGAAGCGAAGTCCGATTTGGATGAATTCGGGACCTATTGCTTGGTGGGCAAACGGGCGTATCTGCTCGCCAGTTCGATTCCACCAGAGTCGGAAGACGCAGCCGCTTCGGACGTGCTCGAAAGACTGGGGCTTGATTTTGAGCGGTGTGCCTACGGGCTGCGCGAAGTGCGACGTCAGTGGGAGGACGATGCAACCGATCCGGGCTCATCGCTGATGGGTTGATCCGCTGTGCCGTTGTTGGGTGCCCCGTATCTCGCTCGTGCCAGGCTGTGTGGTGCGTGGTGGTGGTTGGTTGGTGGTTGTTGGTTGGTGCGTGGTGCTTCATCTTGTGTCGGTCATTCAGTCTGTTTCCCGGCATTCGGTGATTTCAATGGCATTCAGGAGTCCTCGAGCCTTATTGAGCGTTTCCTGGTATTCGTGCCGCGGGATGCTATCGGCCACGATGCCCGCTCCGGCCTGCACGTAAGCTTGGTTACCCTGTATGACGATGGTTCGGAGGGCGATACAGGTGTCCATGTTGCCGCTGTAGTCAATGTAGCCGACTGCTCCCGCGTAGGGGCCGCGACGATGGGGCTCTAATTCATCGATGATCTCCATGGCTCGCACTTTAGGCGCCCCGGAAACGGTCCCGGCGGGGAGGCAGGCGCGGAGCGCGTCAAAGGCATCCTGACCGTCGCGCAGCATACCACTAACGTTTGAGGTGATATGCATCACGTGGCTGTAGCGTTCGATCTCCATGACCTCCGACAGCTCGACGGTGCCGTAGCGTGCCACGCGTCCCACGTCGTTTCGTCCGAGATCGACCAGCATGACATGCTCCGCCCGCTCCTTGGGATCGGCGAGCAAGTCTTCGGCCAAACGCCGGTCTTCAGCGTCATCGCTGCCCCGTTTCCGGGTGCCGGCGAGGGGGCGGACCGTGACCTTGCCATCCACCACGCGGCACATGATCTCCGGCGAACTGCCCACCAACGTGACGCCCGAGGAGCGGAGGAAAAACATGAAGGGGCTGGGATTGACGATGCGCAAGGTGCGATAGATCTCGAAGGGAGACGCCTTGATTTCCAATTGCAGCCGTTGGCTGATGACCACCTGAAAAATATCCCCAGCCCGAATGTACTCCACGCATGTCCTCACCGCGTCTTCGAACTCATGCTGTTGGAAATTGGCGCGGCAGGTTAACGACACCTCCCTCGTGGTGTCGATATCGGTACACCGAAGGTTCCTTTCGGTGGAGGAGAGTCGAGCGACCATGTTATCAACGCGCTCTCGGGCCGCTTGATACGCTCCGCGCGCGTCTCCCGCGTGTTCTTGCACGTGCGCCATTGCGATCACGAACATGGTTTTGTTCACGTGGTCAAACACCACCATGCGGTCGTAAAAACCGAATGCCATGTCGGGCAAGTGCCGATCATCCTCGGGAGGGGCGGGTAGATCTTCCACGTACCGGACGACATCGTACCCGGCGTATCCCACGGCGCCGCCGGTAAAGGGTGGCAGTCCGGGAAAATGAGCGACTCGCACTTGATACAATTCATTTTGAAGCAATGCCAAGGGATCGGCCGCGGACGTGGTTTCCCGTTGCGTGCCGCGGATGATGACCACCTGGTGGCCGCTCGCCAAAAACTGCAAATAAGGGCCTGCCGCCAGGAAGCTGTAGCGGCCCACTTTTTCGCCCCCAATGACGCTTTCGAACAAACAGGCGCTTCCCCCCTCGTCCAAGTGGTGAAACGCGGTGACGGGAGTCAGCGTGTCGCTTACCATACACCGATAGACCGGGATTAAATCGTAGTGGTTACAGAGCGATTCAAACGTCTTGAAGTCGGGAGCGTGAGTCATGGTTCGGCTCATGCAACGAGCGTAAGGGGCGGTCCGGGCACGATACGGCTTGGAGGCCGGATCCGCAATGGTTCGCGGGCACTCCGAAAGCACGCTCAGCTTAGCACCAGCCCACCGCGACGGCAACGGGCGGAGAATCCGCTCACTATCCCGTTTTTAGGAAAGAATTTGCGCTTGATCCCCCCACGCCGTGACTAATCTTGACAGTAGAGGGGGGACTGGTAGAATCCAGGCAGATTCGTCCCTAAACCACGCAAGCTTTACGCGACCAGAAGTGGCACGACGATGATCAACCTTGATACGGTGAACGTACCAGAGAGGGACGAGCGGCCGGAACGTGGAAGCATGAGGGGGGCGTCTGCTCATGACGCGCGGCCCGGCTGCGAGAAACGCGGAGTCGGGGAACGTGGAAAAGGCGTTGGTTTTCCGTGACGGCCTGTCGGTCGTGGCCTGCATAGAGTGGCCCACACATAACGGACCTTGGATCATGAAATGTCAATACTGTGAAAAACCCGCGACCTTTCACATTACGGAGCTGACCGGAAACTCGCCGATGGAACTGCACTTCTGCGAAGAGCACGCTCGGCTGTACCTGACGCAGTCCCAGGAATCAGAAGAGAGTTCTTCCAGCATGGCGGATTCGCTTGCCCAGCAGCTCAAGGTGGGACAAACGGCCGAAGAGCTGGCTCAATTGGACCAGCGTTCTTGCCCCGTTTGCGGTGTCACGTTCTACGAGTTCCGTCATGTGGGACGGCTCGGCTGCCCGCACGATTACGTCTGCTTCAGTCAAGAGCTGGAACCGCTCATTATGAGTATTCACGGCGCCACGCAACACGCGGGAAAGTCTCCCCAACGCGGGGCGTGTGGGACGGACCAGCAAACCCGATTGATTCAACTGCGACGAGAGATGAAGGAAGCGGTTGAGCGAGAGAAGTACGAGGAGGCCTCGGCCATTCGAGACGAAATCCTGCGGCTCGAGGAACGGGAAGACGAAGCCTAGTGTTTGGTCACGGCTTGATCCTGGCTTGGGCAGCAGGGGCTCTGCTATTGCAGCCGTGCCAGCTCGGCGAAAGAAAACGGACCGAGCCGGTGTCGCCCGAATGGTTAGCCGCGACCAAGCGCTAGACACGCGGGAAATCGCCCCGGACCGGTATTCAATAACGACCGGCCGGGCATTCGATAACGAGTAGCGTACCAACTCGGATAAACAACCAGCCCGTAAACAATGGGAACAGATCGTGAAGCTCGAGGAATTGGCAGAAAAATGTGGCGAGTGGCTCCGTGGGTCGGGCCCGGAGTCTGATATCGTCATCAGCAGCCGTATTCGCCTCGCGCGCAACTTGGCTGAATACCCGTTCGTCCGCAAGTGTCCGCCCGCCGACCGGACCCAGATCGAACGGAGACTGCACGAACGAATTAGCGAGGTGAGTGAGTGGTCTAGCTTGACCTATCTTGATGTGGGATCACTGGAAGACGTGGATCGACAGTTTTTGGTCGAACGCCAGCTGATTAGCCGGGAGCATTCTGAAAGCGAAGGGGCTCGCGGCGTGGCCATCGATCCCAGTGAGAAATTTAGCATGATGATTAACGAGGAAGATCATCTCCGTCTCCAGGTCATGCATAGCGGGTTGGATCTGCAAGCGGCTTGGGAGCGGATCAATCACCTCGACGACGTGATCGAGCAGCGGATGACCTATGCCTTTAATGAGCGATGGGGATATCTGACCGCTTGTCCAACCAACGTGGGAACCGGAATGCGGGTAAGCGTGATGCTGCATCTGCCGGCGCTGGTGATTACGCGGCAAATCGAAAAAGTGTTTCGCAGCTTGCATAAGATCAGCCTGGCTGTTCGTGGACTCTACGGTGAAGGGTCCCAAGCGATGGGGGACTTTTACCAGATCAGTAACCAGGTCACGCTTGGCCGGAGCGAGCAAGAATTGATCTCGCAAGTGGGCGACATCATCCCGGTGGTCATCGACTATGAGCGGCGAGCTCGTGATTTCCTGGTCCAGGAGAGTGAACGAGACCTCCACGATCGCGTCAGTCGAGCGTATGGGATTCTGAGTACTGCCCAAACCATCAGCAGCGAAGAAACGATGCACTTGCTTTCCAGTGTGCGGATGGGGGTCAACTTGGGACTGATTCACGATCTGGGAATTCCCACCGTCAACAAGCTGTTTATCCACACGCAGCCCGCTCACCTCCAGAAACTGCGCGGGATCGAACTCGATACGGCGGATCGGAACGTGGCTCGCGCCAACTACTTGCAAGTGCATCTGCGCAAAGACGAAAACGAGCAGGATGCCGAAAAGAATTGACCGGTCCCCTTCGCGTCTCGCCTCACGGTTCCGCCAAGTCCTCTTCGGGTTGAACCGGAGCGGGAATCTTGGTGCGGATGATGGGGATGATTTCCGACGGGACGAAACGAGCGAGCATGGCGTCGGTCGAGACCGAGGTGATCTGTTTGATGAGCGTGCTTGAAACGTGGGCCAGCTCCTTGTCGGCCATCAAGAAAATGGTCTCCACGTCACCGGCCAGTTGGCGGTTGGCCAGCAGCATGGTGAATTCGGCGGCGACGTCCGTCAGCGGCCGAATGCCTCGGATCATGATTGTGGCGTTGCACTGACGCACGAACTCGACGGCCAACCCTTCGAACACGCGAACTTCTATGTTGTGGCAGCTCGCCGTGACACGCCGAATCATGGCCACCCGCTCTTCGGCCGTGAAAAGTGGTTCTTTGTCGATGTTGAATCCCACGCCCACGATCAGTTTGTCGACCAGGCGGCAGGCCCGTTTGATCACGTTCAAATGGCCCAACGTGATGGGATCGAACGATCCCGTGTAGACGGCCAAACGCAACTGATTCGTCTCCATCAGAGAAGCCTTTCCAGCATAACGTACGTGCTTTCCACCGTGGCATTTTCCCCGATCGCCCCGGCGGCCACCGCCGGGTATCGTTACCGGAAACTATACCGGTCGCGGATGACTTTCTCCGCCGCGAGTCCAACCAACGGGAGGACGGCTTGCGTCGGGCAGCTTTCCACCCGGAAGAATCCAACCGCCTGAAAGACATTTCGGGACAAACTCCGAGCCCCCATCAAGTTCGAAAACGCGTCACGACCCCGACGAGCCGTTCGATGTCCTCTTGGTTGGTGTAAGCGTGCGGACTGATCCGCAATTTCCCCCCTCTACAGCTCAACACCACGCCTTCCCGAAGACACGACTGCCGTACTTTGTTCGGATCCTGTCCCGGGATGTCGAACGCCACGATGCCCGAGCGGCACGCTCCGGCGCGATCGCTCAACACGCGGGCTCCCGCCTCCTGCAATTGCGAACACGCACTGTCAGTGACCCGCAAGACCCGATCGGCAACCGCCGACCGTTCGGCCGCAAGGCCCATCTCCGCCAATAACCGCAGACTCGCGCCCAACGCCAACAAACCGACCGTATTCGGCGAACCGCCTTCGTATCGGCGGGCGCTGGCACGCAGGTCGAGTGCGAGGTTGTCAAAGTCACCGGCATGGCGGACGCTATTCCATCCCACGCCCAGCGGATGCATGCGATCCAGATGTTCCCGACGAACATAGAACACGCCCGCTCCTTCCGGTCCCAGCATCCACTTGTGCCCATCCGCCGCCACGAAATCGACCGGCGTCCGCCGTACATCAAGAGGGAAGACCCCCAACCCCTGGATGGCGTCCAAAAAAACGAGAATTCCACGCTCGTGTGCTTGTTCCACCAGCGAGTCAATGTCGAGCCGCCAACCGCTGGAAAAGCCCACCCAGCTGACCGTAATCACTCGAGTACGCTTGTCACAATGCCGCATAATCTGTTCGCTGTCGGGACGAGCGTCCGGGACCTCCACGCGTCGGGTCTCCACGCCGCGAGCCGCAAGATTCATCCAGGGATACTGGTTGCTGGGGAATTCGTTCGCCAATGTGACCACGTTGTCTCCCCGCTGCCAGGGCAACCCCTCGGCCACCAACGTAATCCCGGCCGTGGTGTTCTGCACAAACGCGATTTCGTCCGCGTTAGCCCCCAGCAAAGTAGCCGTCAGCCGCCGAATCTCCTCGACTCGCGCTTCCCATTTCGGACAGGCTAAGTCCCCCGTTTGAGCGGACTCGTCGCTCCATCGCACCACGGCGTCCCGGGCTGGATCAGGCAGGGGCGCGACCGCCGCGTGGTCCATGTACGCCCACTGGGTGGCCACCGGCATCTGATGCCGCAATTGCTCCCATGTCCGCTCCGCTGGCAATTCTTCGGTCATGGTTCGCCAAACTCCTCCACAGGAATACTCGTATTGAGTGGCCCGTTAGCCGTCTGAAGCGAGGGGTAGTTTACGGCACACAGGTTCGAGAGGACCCTGGCGCGACTTGCGAACCGCCCTCCCCTCGAAAACTCCCGGGCGACTCCAACCCCTTCGCCAATCGGGATTTACAGCCCCTAACAAAACCGGAGACCCGCTCCCAAAGCCCCGTGGGTGCGCAGAACCCCGAGTGGTTTGTCGTGGGGCACTGGCCCTGCGGTTGAATCGAGCCGCCTCATGAATCCGGTGAGCCCTAGCCCGCGACTCGGTTTCGGACAGCAAAACAGTTACGATCTTTGCAGGATAGGCTGCAGGCGTGGCCAGTACAATCGGGTTAGGTGCTACAGGCATCCGCTTTTCTGTTTCCTTGCCGAGTTCGGTCAACTGAAAGCGGATGGGTGGGTGACAGCTGGAATTGATGAATTATACTAGCTGAAGTATCAATTAAAGGATAACGTCGATGGGTTCAGCCGTTCAGCTTTCGAGGACGCTCCGCATGCCCAAGGTTCTTTGCATGACGGGAATGGTAATTGCCATTCTCATACTCGTGATTTTTTTACTTGATCTTGCGGTAAAGGTTCCCTTTCAGCGGACTAACGTGGTCATGGATATCGTGTTCGCGTTATGCGCTGCCGGCTTGGCCTATCTTAGTTGGGCCACTCTCCGGGAGCAAGATTAGTGGGGTGTCACGGCTGAATCTTACACCCCGTAACAAAACGCGCTTGCCACTCCCAAAACTCCCTAGGTGCTAAGCCAGTGGAGAGCATTGCTGAAGAGCCACCGGGCTTATCACACCCGCGAACACGGAACACCGGTTTTCGCTCTTCAAATCCGGACCCGCCCCGCTCCGTTGTTCCCCTCGGTGGCGGATTACTTTAGCGATCTGAAGCGAGAGGGGGCCATGCGGCGAACATTCGCCGGGCGGCCCTGGTTCGGTGTGCACGCCCTCGCCCCCCTTTCAGAAATCCCTGACATTTCAGTCCCTCGCCCCAGTTAAGTCTGGTTTTGGGGGGAGCAGTAGTGGGCTGGCCAAAATCCCGGAAATTGGGTAACCTAGCGGAAGTAGGCTTACAGCATTTGTTGCGCGTCCTCGTATCAAACACTGGACCTTTCCCCACCCACGCCGTGACGATTATTATACGGGTCGCGGATGACTTTCTCCGCCGCGAGTCCGACCAACGGGAGGACGGCCTGCGTCGGGCAGCGTCCCATCCGGAAAAATTCAACCGCCTGAAATATAGCGGTGCTCCAGGTGCCATGATCGGCCCACGGATGGCAGGACGGACCCACGGATGAAGAAACGGAAGACGCCGCACGGCTTTTTTCACGCGTGAGCCCCGTCCGCCGTGTTCCCTTTGGTCCTTTCAGTCCTGAGGGCCTTGATTCGACGCGGGCAAGGACGCAAGGCCCAACAAAACGGGCTGCAAGGCCTAAAGTTTTTCGCCATCCCAGAGCAGTGGTGTATCATGAATGCCGGGAGCCCTGCACAAGCGAACTTTTTGGGAGCGTTCGGCAACATACGGGTGTCGTGCCTTTTACCGGGGCGGACGCGGAAAAATGATCCGTGTTTTTTCGGATAAGTTCCATACGCCCCACAATCGAACAGACACGAAGAATTGCGCACGTTATTTTTGAGTCCCCTCCTTTGCCGCTCGCGGCATGGACACATGAATGGGGCCGGTCGGTAAGCTCAAAAGAGGATCGCGGGATGGATAGGAGAATTCGCACGATGGACTATGGGGCGCGAAAGGCACGCTCTGGCGTGGATCCGACCAACGAGAGGGCGGATCGCGTGGAGGGACGCGGGAAGCGGAAGAAACGATTCGGCAATGGCATAACGCCTCCGGCCCGTCGGGTCGCATCGCGTCGTGACGCGCTTCGAACTCTCCTAGGGATGGCGGGGGGCTTGGCCTCTCTTTCCGTGTTCCCGTCTCCGGTTCCCGCGGCGACGAAGAACCCGAAATGGGAGCAATCGGTTTTGCAGGGGCTTCAGTGGGTTGCTGGATCACAGTCATCGTTGGGGCACTGGGGGGGCAGCATGTATCCGACGGCCTTGGCCGCGTTGGCTGGGACCGCGCTGGTCTGCTCCGGTTCAACAACCATTCAAGGTCCTTATGCCCGAAACATTCGCAGGACGGTCGACTACCTGATTTCAAAAAGCCGGTCTAATGGCTTGATTGGCGATCCCACGCTCGATAACCGCTACACCTACGGGCATGGTTTTTCCATGTTGTTTCTGTCGCAGATATTGGGAGAAGAGGAGGACGCGGACCGTCGTGAAGAGTTGGTGCGGACGCTGACCAAGGCCGTGGAATTCAGCGGACAAGCCCAGACGAAATCAGGTGGATGGGGGTATGTAAGCGCGGCGGATGGCAATGACTTTGATGAAGGCTCCACCACGATCACCCAGGTCCAGGGACTCCGGGGCTGTCGCAATGCCGGCATTGCGGTTCCCGAGGAAATCATTGACCGAGCCAAAAAGTACATATACGGTTGCAAGAACGAGGATGGGGGGATTTCCTACAGTTCGCGGAATCGAGGCAGTTCTCGGCCCGCCATCACGGCGGCTGCCCTGGCAGCGCTGTACAACGCCGGCGCCTACGATAGCGAACATGTGCCAGACATGCTCGAATACTGCAAGAAGAACCTGTATCGTATCGACGATTCCGTCCGCTCGTTTGGACACTGGCACTACACCTATCTCTACTATGCGCAGGTCGTGTACCGAGAAGGCCCGAATGAATGGATTCCCTTCCGTGACAAGCTCTACGCCCGCATCGTCAACGAGCAGAAGAGCAATGGAAGTTGGGAGGGCAGAATTGCCCCCATTTACGTCACCGCCTGCAACCTGATTGTCCTCCAGCTCGACAAGGCCTATCTGCCAATCTACCAGCGATAACACACGGCACGGCGGACAAGCCCCTGGCATTTGCCATTTGAGAAGCCTTCCTTCAAGATGTGCAACGGACATGCGAACGCCTGCGGATATCCGCCTCTTGCCCGCGAACGGTTACAACAGCGGGCTGGTTGCCGCGGACCATCCATGGATAGGCCCTTGTTCGACTGCTGCTTGGTCATGGTTTTTGCGACATGGCAAAATCCACGATGGCCTGAACCACGCCGTCCATGGTGGATTCCGGGGCTTCCACGGTTGGTTCAAAGCCCAACTGATGGAGCGTGCTCGAGGTGAGCGGACTGATACTGACCAGGTTTGTCTTTTTGAGGTCAGAGCCGAACATGCGGGCAAGTGAGCGGGCGATAGCGGAGCTTGTGACGGTGGTCCAGCGAATGTCCTCCGCGGCCAAGGCGGCGCGGATGCGAGGGCTTGCCGCCGACGAGTCCACACTTTCGTAGAACACGACTTGTTCCACGTCGGCACCGGCCGTGGTAAGTTGCTGGGCCAGCCACTCGCGGCCCCGGCTGGCTCGCACCAGCAGGAATCGTTTGCCCGCGGCGTCGTCCAGCAAGGCTTCCGCAAGGTATTCGGCTTGATACCGGCGAGGGCAGCGGTCGACCTTCAAGTGGTAGTTTCCCAGTGCGGCGGCGGTTGCGGGGCCGATCGCCGCCAACTTCGCGGTGCCCAGCGCCCTGAGATCCCGGCCCGTGGCTCGCAAGCGACTCATGAACGCGTTCACGCCGTTGACACTGGAAAAAACAAGCCAGTGGAAATCCGACAGCCGAGAAATGGCGTCGTCGGCCGCTCCCCAATCCGCCGGTTCGCGCACCTCGATCGCCGGCTGAGCCAGCACATGGGCCCCGTGCTCTTCGAGTTTCGAGGCCAATGTTTTCACTTGGCCGGCCGGCCGCGTGACCAAAACGGTTTGGCCAAACAGCGGGCGGGTTTCAAACCAGTTGGCGGTGGAGCGGTGCGCTGCATCCTGGCCGACGACCACCAGCACGGGCAAGCGCCCTGGACCGACACCGCTCAAGTGCTCTTCCAATTGTCCGACGGTGCAACCGGTGGTTCGCTGGGTCGGCAAGCTGCAATCACGAATCACGCAAGCCGGTGTTTGGGAGGGCAGGCCTCCACGGATGAGGTTGCGAGCCCAGTGTTCCACATCCGTGGCGTCCATGGAGATCGCCAAGCTGCCTGGAAAATGCGCCAACCGGGCGTAGTCAGGTTCCGCGGGCGGGTTGCCCCCTCCGCGATGGCCTGTCACCAGCGCCACGGCGCCAGACCCTCGGGTCAGGGGCACGCCGGCATGACTGGCCGCAACCGACGCGATAGGCACCCCCGGCACAATCTCGAACTTGATTCCATGCTCCGCCAACGAGTCCATCCCCCCTGAATGGCGGCCGAACATGATCGAGTCACCGGCGTCGAGGTGTACCACGGCTTCACCAGCCCTCGCCAACTCAACCGTTCGCCTCGCCACTTCGGACTGCGTCCAGCCGCCGGCCCCCGAGGGGGCATCGACGCAAATACGCTTTGCGTCTTCGCGAACGTGACGGAGAATCTTTGGGTTGACCGAGGCCTCGTGGAAGACCACGTCCGCCTGTTGAAGGCATTCGGCGCCCCGTACCGTGATCAGCCCCGGCGCGCCCGGACCAGCCCCGACGATATAAACCCGTCCTCGTTTCGTATGCCGCGGATCCGACATGTGGATGCCTTTCGGTAACACGTTAGGCGATCGGCGGCGAGCCCTGTCAGCCCTGCCAGGCCGACGCCGCCCGACAGAGAATCTTACCGCATTTCGCTGGATTCACCGGAGCCCTATTGCAAACTGCGAATTCATTGCGATGAGCGATGCTTCGTCCGCTCAAAAAAGCCTTCACGTGGGGTGCTCCTTTTACACCAAAAGGACTGGAGCTCACGCGATGGCTCCGTTGACGCGTGCTGTCACGGTGGTCTGGCAGCGGCACGACTCCCACCGTCTGCCCGGCCGGCAAGGCGCCGGATCGTGAGGACCAGCATGTCGCGCGAAGGGCCACTTTGTCAATCGCAGCCCCCCTCTGCCGTCGGTGTTCGCGGGCCAGGGCGTGGGCCAACCGCCCGGGCGCGTTCAATCGGGACGAGTCCCGGCAAAAACCATCCAAAAGTCTCGGTATCCGGGGATTGCCACCTAGACAAAATCGTTTTGATTCGC